>NZ_JBIUUS010000067.1:0-18513 GCF_044742585.1 Kitasatospora sp. NPDC087861 | reverse complement strand
TGAGCTGACGGGGCCGCGGTTGTTGTCGTTCGGGGATGTGGCGGTGGAGTTGTCGCGGGCGACGGGGCGGGTGGTGCGGTTCGAGGCGGTGTCGGGGGAGTCGTATCGGCGGGTGTTGGAGGAGGCGGGGTTGCCGGGGGACTTCGCGGAGTTGTTCTCGGTGATCCTGGACGGTCGTAATGCGTCGTTGGGGGACGGGGTGCGGCGGGCGTTGGGTCGTGAGCCGAGGGACTTCGCCGACTTCGCCCGTGAGGCCGCGGCCTCGGGCGTGTGGAACGTGTGAGCCGCCCGCCGATCCACCCGCGGCACCGCCCGACCGCCGTGCCAGTCAGTTCCGTTGATCGTCGGTGCCGGGCCTCGCCGGCTTCCTGACCGTCCGCCCGGGCCGATCCGGGAGGGGTGCGGAAGCCGGTGCCCGGTACCGTGACGGCCCCCGCGCTGGGCGGGGGCCGGGGAGAAACCGAAGGATTACCGATGCGCTCGAACCAGTCCGCGACCCCTGCTTCCTACACCGCTCCACCCTCCTTCAGCGGCCTCGCGCCGGGCGCCCCGACGTCGGCGGCCCCCGCCGCGCGGAGCAAGGCCGCCGGGCCCGTCCTCGTGGGCGCGACCATCGCCATGGGCCTGATGGCGGGCCTGTTCTTCGCCTTCGACGTGTCGGTGATGCCGGGCCTGGCGGCCGGCGACGACCGGACGTACGTGACGGCGATGCAGCACATCAACAAGTCGATCGAGAACGGGATGTTCGGCCTGGTCTTCGTCGGCGCCTTCGTCGCGACGGGCGTGGCGGCCTGGCTGCAGCACAAGGCCGGGCGTCGGCAGGCGGCGCTGTGGGCGGCCGCGGCGACGGTGCTCTACGTGGTGGCGCTGATGGTCACGATGGGCGTCAACATCCCGCTCAACAACCAGCTGGCGCAGGCCGGCGACCCGTCCCAGATCACCGACTTCGCCGGCGTGCGCGCCAAGTTCGAGGGCACCTGGGTGGCCACCAACATGCTGCGCACGCTGCTCTGCACGGCGGGGCTGGCCGCTCTGACCCGGTCCCTGGTCCTGCACGGCCGCGCCTCGCGCTGAACGTCCGTGTGCGCTGGACGTCTATGCGCTGAGCGCTTGCGCGTCGGACGGTCCTCGCGCTCCGAACGCTCGGGCCCCGCAGCGGGGTTGCCGCACCGCCTCCGGTGGATCCCGCCGGGGGCGGTCGGCATGCCCGGGCTCCCGGCCCCGCCGCTGGTCAACCCGCCGAGCGGCTGGCCGAATTCGCCCCCGGCCGGTCGCGGAGGCAGCGCCCTTCGGCGCAGACTGGGCGGTACAGGGCAGTTCCGACCTCACGGGCAGGGGGCAGGCATGGTCGCACATTCCGGCAGGCGTAGGTCAGTTGGAGGGTTCAGGGCCACGATCGGCGCACTCGCCGTCGCGCTGCTGGCCGGAGCGGCGGTCGCGGTGCCCGCGGCCCCGGCCGAGGCGGCGGGGGGCAGGGCGGACGCGGCGGGCAAGGGTGGAAAGGTCGTCTACCTCACTTTCGACGACGGCCCCAGCCCCGCGTACACGCCCGAGATCCTCGGGATCCTCGCCCGCTACGGGGTGCGCGCGACCTTCTTCGAGATCGGGCAGAACGTCGCCGCCCATCCCGGGCTCACCGGGCAGGTCGCCCGGGCGGGCCACAGCGTGCAGAACCACTCCTGGTCGCACCCGGACCTGCGCAGGCTCTCCGGATCCGCCCTCAACGCCCAGGTGACCGACACGGACCGGGCGATCCGCGCCCAGACCGGTCGCACCCCCAGCTGCCTGCGCCCGCCGTACGGCGCGGTCAACGGCGCGGTGCGCTCGCGCGCGGCGGCGCTCGGCAAGCAGGTGGTGCTGTGGTCGGTGGATCCGGCCGACTGGTCCCGGCCGGGGACGGCGGCCATCCAGTCGCGGGTGCTGAACCACGTCCGCCCGGGCTCGGTGGTCCTGATGCACGACGGCGGCGGCAACCGCGGCCAGACGGCCGCCGCGCTGCCGACGATCCTGTCCACCCTCAAGGCGCGCGGGTACACCTTCGGCACTCTCTGCGGATAGCGGATCACGCCTTCGAACTCCCGCTACGCGAGCGGGAGTTCGAAGGCGTGATCGCGCCCCGACCGGTCGGCCGCGGCAGGCCGCTCCGTCAGGGCGCTCCGGCAGGCCGCTCCGTCAGGCCTGGCCGTGCAGGATCAGCGCCCAGGCGAGGCAGCCGAGGGCGGCGGTGCAGAGCAGGGCGCGTAGCACGTTGAAGCGGACCCAGCGGGCTTCGAAGCGGCTTCGGACGCCGGCGGGGTCGGTGATGCGCTTGGGTTCGCCGGCGGCGGCGAGTTCGTCGTTGAGCGGGATGTTGACGGAGCGGGTGACGCCGATCGCGGCGACGTAGAGCACGAGGGCGGCGATGGTGGCGGGCAGTGCGTGGTGGCCGTCGGAGGGGAGGTGGAGGGCGACGGCGGCGCCGGTGCTGAGGAGGGCGCCGACGAAGCCGAGGACGAACCAGCCGTTCAGGATCGCCACGTTGACGCGCTGCATGACCTCGATGAACGCGCGGTCCTCGACCCGCGCGAGCGCGGGCATGACCGAGCACGCGTAGGCATAGAACAGCCCGGCGGTCAGTCCGCAGGTGACGGTGGCCGCCACCAGTACGAGTGTGCGTGCCAGTTCCATCTTCGTAGCCCCTCACTGTCTCTGCGTATCGGTCCGTCCCCCGTGCGCCGATCATCCGGCATCCGGGCCGCTCGGGCCACCTCGATCGCTCAAGACCCTCTCAAATGACGAGACGTCAAATGATGTCCTGCCGTCTACACTTGGGTCCCATGGACACTCTGACGGGACTCCTCGACGGCCCCAAGGCCCGCGGCGCGTTCCTGCTGCGCTCGATCCTCACCCCGCCGTGGTCGCTGCGGATCGAGGACCGGGCCCCGCTGTCGGTGGTGACGATGGTCCGCGGAGAGGCGTGGATCCTGCCCGAGCGCGGCACCCCGCTGCTGCTGCACCCCGGCGACGTGGCGATCGTGCGCGGTCCGGAGCCGTACACGGTGGCGGACGACCCCGACACCCCCGTGGACGTGATCGTCGGCCCCGGACAGGTCTGCACCCGCGGCGGGGTCGACGTCTCCGAGGTGATGTCGCTCGGCGTCCGGACCTGGGGGCAGGGCCGGGAGGGCGATCAGGCCTCCTCGGTGGTCCTGTCCGGCACCTACCAGGCCGAGCACGAGATCGGCCAGCGCCTGCTCGGCTGCCTGCCCGCCCTGCTGGTGCGCCCGGCCGGCACCGGCGCGGACGACACCCTGGTGCACCTGCTGGCCGCCGAGATAGGGCGCAACGAACCCGGCCAGGAGCTCGTCCTGGACCGCATCCTGGACCTGCTGGTCGTCTCCGTCCTGCGCTCCTGGCTCGCCGCCCCCGACTCCGGCGCCCCCGCCTGGTACCGGGCTCAGCACGACGCCGTCGTCGGGCCGGTGCTGCGGCTGATGCACGACGACCCGGCCACCGCCTGGACGGTCGCCGACCTCGCCCAGAAGGTCGGGGTGTCGCGGGCGGGACTGGCCCGCCGCTTCACCGCGCTGGTCGGCGAACCGCCGATGGCCTACCTGGCGGGCTGGCGCCTGGCCGTCGCCGCCGACCTGCTGCGCGAGCCCGAGTGCACCGTCGCCTTCGCGGCACGCAAGGTCGGCTACAGCAACGCCTTCGCCCTCTCGGCGGCCTTCAAGCGCGTCCGCGGCGTCAGCCCGCAGGAGCACCGCCGCCTCGCGGCCGCCGGGGTCCCGGCGCAGCAGGCCGGCTTCTCCGGGCCGGCGGACACGGTGATCCTGGCGGGCTGAGCCCGGTGGCTCCGGGGCCACCCGAAGTGCACTCGTTTGCCATTTGCCTAAACCATGTAGGTAATCCCATACTGGCTATAGCCGGATGGGAGGAAGCTCATGGCACGGGTAGGACTCAGTACGCAACGCCTCGTCGTCGCGGGTGCGGAACTCGCGGACGAGGTCGGATTCGACCAGGTCACGGTCGCCGCGCTGGCACGACGCTTCGGCGTCCAGACCGCCAGCCTCTACTCGCACGTCAAGAGCTCCCAGGACCTCAAGACCCGCATCGCCCTGCACGCCCTCGAAGAGCTCGCCGACCTCGTCGCCGACGCCCTCGCGGGCCGGTCCGGCCGGGACGCCCTCGCCGCCTTCGCCGACGCCTACCGCGACTACGCCGCCCGCCACCCGGGCCGCTACGACGCCACCCGGCTGCGCCTGGACCACGCGACGGCCGCCGCCAGCGCGGGCGTGCGGCACGCGCAGATGAGCCGGGCCCTCCTGCGCGGCTACGACCTGGCCGAACCGGACCAGACCCACGCGGTCCGCATGCTCGGCAGCGTCTTCCACGGCTACATCAGCCTGGAGGCGGCGGGCAGCTTCAGCCACACCGCCGTCGACCCGCAGGCGTCCTGGACCTGGATCATCGACTCCCTCGACGCCCTGCTGCGCCAGGGCGCCGTGCCTCGGCACGCCTGACGAACCCCGCCGAAGCCCCCCCGACGAACTCGACGAGACAGCCATGAACACTTCGCACACCACCCCCTCCAGCACAGCCCTCCCGATCACCACCCCCGTCACCGAGGCCCTGCTCCACGGCCACCTCGACGTCGAGCACACCGAGCGCGGCCTGCTGCCGCACCGCCTGCCCGCCCGGGCCCGTCGGCAGATCCCCGACGAGCAGCTCGCGATCGCCGAGTCCCAGCCCTCCGGCGTCCGGCTGGCCTTCCGCACCCGCGCCACCGCGATCGACCTGCACACCGTCCCCACCAAACGGGTCTACCCGGGCGTGCCCACCCCGCCCGACGGGGTGTACGACCTCCTCGTGGACGGCCGGTTGGCCGCACAGACCACGGTGTCCGGCGGCAACCTGCGCACCATCGACCTGAGCACCGGACGCGTCGAGCTGACCCAGGGCCCGCCCGGCACCGCCCGGTTCACCGGCCTGCCCGCCCGGGACAAGACCGTCGAGATCTGGCTCCCGCACACGGAGACCACCGAACTCATCGCCCTCGACACCGACGCCCCCGTCACCCCGGCCCCGGACACCGGCCGCAGGCGCTGGCTGCACCACGGCAGCTCGATCAGCCACGGCTCCAACGCCACTCACCCGACCGGTACTTGGCCCGCCATGGCCGCTGCCGGCGCCGGCGTCGACCTGGTCAACCTCGGCTTCGGCGGCAGCGCCCTGCTCGACCCCTTCACCGCCCGCGCCATCCGTGACACCCCCGCCGACCTGATCAGCCTCAAGATCGGCATCAACCTCGTCAACACCGACGTGATGCGCCTGCGCGCCTTCGCCCCGGCGGTCCACGGCTTCCTGGACACCGTCCGCGAAGGCCACCCGGCCACGCCCCTGCTCGTGGTCTCGTCCGTCCTCTGCCCGATCCAGGAGGACACCCCCGGCCCCCTCGCCGCCGACTTCAGCACCGGGACCCTTCGCTTCCGGGCCACCGGCGACCCGGCCGACACCGCCGCCGGCCGCCTGACCCTCGCCGTGATCCGGGCCGAACTCGCCCGCATCGTCGCCGCCCGGGTGGCCGACGGCGACCCCAACCTGCACTACCTGGACGGCCGTTCGCTCTACGGGGAGACCGACCACGACGAACACCCGCTCCCCGACGACCTGCACCCCGACCAGGCCGGCCACCTCCGTATCGCCGACCACTTCACCCGGCTGGCCTTCGGCAGCACCGGCCCCTTCGCGAGCTGACCCACAGCGCCGCGCCCGCGCGCGACGATGGGACAACGATCAAGGGGGGAAAGGTCGATGAGGAACGCGAGCACAGTGGTGGCCGCCGGCGTGGCGGCACGTCGGGCACCCTCAGCGAAGCCGACCTCTGTGCCGTCCTCGAAGGCCTCGGCTACCCCGCCAGGAACACCGACGTGCACCCCTCCGAGGCCGCACCCGGCTTCGCCCTGGAGATCCCCGAAGTCGGCCCCTGCATCAGCGGATCGCTGGCCTCACCGCATGCCGTCCACCCGCACGGCAGGTACCTCGACGGCGGCTGCGTCGAACCCAGGGGCGGCCACCGACCCGGGGAGTCCATGCCCGATCGTTCTCGCTAGTGTTCTCACCCATGCGAATGGATGAGGTGGGGACACTGGAGGTGGCGCGGGGCTTTGCCGCGCTGCTGCGGGCGGAGGCGTTCGCGGAGACCGTGGAGCTGTTCGCGCCGCCCCTGCGGGCCGCGGTGTCCGCCGATGCGCTGCGGCTCGCGTGGGCGGCCCAGATCGCGGAACAGGGTGGCGTGGGGCTGATCGGGGAGCCGGTGAGCGAGCCCGGAGAAGGTGACCTGGTGCGCGTTCGGATCCCGGTGGCCTGCGCGAACGGCGGCTTCACCGTGGTGACGTCGGTCGGCGGTGACGGCCTGCTGCACGGCCTGCGGTTCGACCGGGACGGCAGCGCCGAGTGGCAGCCGCCGCACTACGCGGATCCGGCCCGGTTCACCGAGCGGGAGGTCGTGCTCGGTACCGGTCCGCTCGCGGTGCCCGGCACGCTGACGCTTCCCGTCGGCCCCGGACCGTGGCCCGCCGCCGTGCTGCTCAGCGGCGGTGGCGCGTTCGACCGGGACGAGAGCAGCGGCCCCAACAAGCCGCTCAAGGACCTCGCCTGGGGGCTCGCCACCCGGCAGGTGGCCGTGCTGCGCTTCGACAAGGTGACCTTCGCGCACCCGGAGCGCCTGCCGGCGGACTTCACCATGGCCGACGAGTACCTGCCGGATGCACTCGCCGCCGTCCGCCTCCTCCAGGGGCAGCTCGAGGTGGCCCCGGACCGGATCCACCTGCTCGGCCACAGCATGGGCGGCAAGGTGGCACCCCGCATCGCCGCCGCCGACCCGTCGATCGCGGGCCTGGTGCTGCTCGCCGCGGACGCCCAGCCGATGCACGAGGCGGTGGTCCGGGTGGCCCGTCACCTCGCGGCGCTCGCCCCCGGCTCGATCACGGACGAGGCGCTGGCGACACTGGCCCGGCAGGCCGCGTTGGTGGCCGGCCCCGAGCTCACGGCCGACACGCCGTCGGAGCTGCTGCCGCTCGGGTTCTCCGCCGCCTACTGGCTCGACCTGCGGGCGTACGACCCGGTGGCCACCGCGGCCGGACTCGGGCGACCGATGCTGATCCTCCAGGGCGGGCGGGACTACCAGGTCACCGTCGCCGACGACCTGACACGTTGGCAGGCCGCTTTCGCTGATCGGACCGAGGTGACGATCCGGGTGCACGAGGACGCCGATCACCAGTTCTGCGCCGGCACCGGCCCCGCCACTCCGGCCGACTACGCGCGACCGGGGCACGTCGTGCCGGCGGCGATCGACGAGATCGCGACCTGGCTGGCGCGGCTGTAGGCCTGGCCGGTGCATCGAGCGTCACACCATGACCGCTCCCACGACGACCGCCGCCACTGCGACCAGGAGGACCACGACGGAGCAGGTGAGGTCCGTCCTCCGGGTCCGGCGTTCGGCGGCGAGGTCCGGGGTGAAGACGCCCGGGTCGTCGGGCGCGTAGTGGATCGTGACGTCCCGGCCGCGCGAGTTGGCCGGGTCCAGCAGCCCCGAGTCGCAGTAGGCGAGGACGGCGGTGCCCTCGTGGGTGGTGAAGGCGACGACCGGTGACCGGCTGACGAACGTGTCGCCGTCCTCGTTGGTTTGGACGTTCTTGACGACGGCGATGACACGGCCCTGGACGGGTGCCACGGAGGCCAGCCGGTCGAGATGGCGCCTTCGGTGGCGTGCGTCCCGGGGCAGAGCGCACGCGATGGCGACGGCGAGCGGCCCGCCGACGCCGAGCAGCGCCCACGGCCAGCCCCAGTCGATCGCGGCGAGGACCACCAGCCCGACGTAGACCAGGAAGACCGCGAAGCTCGGCCAGCCGAGCCCGCGCCGGCCGTCCTGGAGGTCGTCGGCGAACTTGAAGGCATGAGGCCTCCCGGGCGGGTAGCGGACCCCGATCTCCCGACCCGTCCAGGCCGTGGTGACCAGGTCGCCGCAGTCACCGTCGTTCGTCACGGTGAACTCCTGCCCGGTGGACGGGTCACGGAAGGAGACGACCACCGGTATCCCGTCGCTCAGGGAACCGTCGTGCCGGGGTTCCCGCACCCGCTCGATCCGCCCCATGACCCGGACCATCCGCTGGCCCCGGGTCACCCCGGCCAGCGACCGCCCGAACCCGAGCAGCGCCATCGCGCCGAACACCCCGCACCACAGCGTCAGAAACTCGTTCCAGCCCATGCGCCTTCCTCCTGCCACCTTCGGGGACGGTCTGCCGGGCACCCCGTCACCGGTGCGGAGCGGCAGATGTCCTCCGCTGTCACAGGCAACCCGGTGGGTGCAAGGTCTACCACGTCCGGATCAGTGTGAGGCCGCGGCGGTGGTTCCAAATCCGCTCGCGGCCAACGGCCTTGGCACCCTGCGATCGGGCCCGGGGGTCAGCGTGCCGGGGTGCGCCGTACCACTTGGCCCTGCCCGTCCGCCTCCAGCGAGGCCGTTCCCTCGGCCCCGGTCACACCGACCTTGATGGTGAGGGAGCCGGTGAGACCGTCGGCGGTGATCTGCCAGGTCTGCGGGGCGTGGACACCGAGGGTGGTCCTGGCCTCCTTGACCAGGGCCGGGAGGCGCTCGTACGGCAGCGACAGCGGATCGAACTGCGGGGCCGGCACGCCGGCCGGGGAGAACACGACCGACAGCAGGCGCTCCTGCACCACCACGGTGATCGCCTGGAGCGGATCCTTGCCCGCGGTCAGTGAGTTGACGGCACGGCGCAACTCGCCGTCGTCGAGGAAGGACTGGCCGGGGCCGAGGGAGACCGTGCCGGACAGCGCGGACTCGACCGTGGAGGACGACGTCGAGGAGACCGACGTCGTCGAGGACGAGGACGGCGCGGCGGTGGTCTCCTGCTCGAACAACTCCACGCGGAACAGCAGGACCACGGCAGCCGCACCGAGCAGCAGGCCGAGAAGCGCGACGAGGTCGAAGGCACCTCCTTCGGGCGGCTCGCTCACCGTGGCCGGCCCGGGCGCGGAGTCGAGGTGAGCCGCTGCCGCCCGGTCCTCCCACTCCGGTGTCGGCCGCTTCACGATCTTCACCCGCCACGGCTGGTCCGGCGGGTAACGGACCACCAGGATGCCGCCCGGTCGGTAGTCGGGGAGATCGACGAGGTTGATGTTCTGCCTGAACTCGACGCGGTACGCCGACGCGTCGTCCGGCGCGACGGTGAGATCGAACTTCACCGGTATGTCGCCGGTGTCACCTCCGACGGCTTTGAGGCTCTCGATCATCGCGAGCGCCGTCCGGGGCACGACGGCCGCCTCCCGGGCCCGCCGCGGCCTACCGGCGAGGAAGCGGAGCAGGCCGTACACCGCGGGCAGGACCAGCCCCGTGACGAACAGCGGCACGCTCTCGACGACGACGCCAACGACGAGCGCCGCCAACGTCGTTCCGGTCACGCCACCCGCCAGGAAGGTGCGGGCGAGGGCGACGGGCGTGCTGTGCGTCGGCGGCGCGCTCGTGACGATCGTCATGCGGGTGATTCTGCCGGGCGGGGGTGACAGCCGGTAGGCCTGTGCGTGTCCTTGTGCTCAGGGCTGTCCCGTGATCGATCTCCGGGGTGTCTCGGGTGATGGCCTGCTCGGCGGCTGTCGGTGCTACGCGGCCTGGACGAGGGAGGGCCTTGGAGAGCCGGAGGGCCCAGACGGGGACGCGGCGCTCGGTGTCGCCGAGCGGAAGGGCGAGACGTGTGATCGGCCCGACCCCACCATCGCTGAACCTCGACGACCAGCGCGTCGGCCATACAAACGATCACGATCCCCCGCTAGAGCCACCTACCGGTGGGCCGTGCGCAGTCACCCGAACAAGTCGAAGCACTGGGTCATCAACCGATACTTCGGCACGTTCAACCCGACCAGAGGGGACCGCTGGGTGTTCGGCGACCGGGAATGGGCAGGCACGGTTCGCCCAATCATGGAGGTCTCTACGCTTCATGATCACCGGGGGATCCGTGTCGGGTAGCCCGGCCGCATTACTGCGGCCGGGCCCCGCAGGGCGGGGGTGTTCCTGATGAAGCTGTCGAACCCCAGCGGGGGGCGCCCGAGCAGCTCGGCGACTGTGGCCGGGGATGCCGTGTGGCGGCCTCAGATCTGAGCCATGCCGCCGTCGACGCTCAGGTCCATGCCCGCACAGAAGCTGCTCTCATCGGATGCGAGGAAGAGGGCGGCCGCGGCGACCTCCTCGGGTCGTCCCATGCGTCCGAGGGGGATGAGTGATGTGAAGGCTGCTCTGATCGCGTCCGCGCCTTCCTTCGAGTCTGCTTGGCTGTCCATGATCGGAGTGTCGATCGGGCCGGGGCTGAGGGTGTTGACCCGGATGCCGCGGTTCCCCAGCTCCTTGGTCCAGGTGCGGGCGTAGGAGCGCACGGCGGCCTTGGTGGCGCTGTAGGTGGTGTACCCCTTGAAGCCGGTGTAGGCGGCGATCGATCCGACGAGGATGATCGAGCCGCCGTCCTTCATCAGCGGCAGCGCTTCCTGGGCGGTGAAGAGCGTGCCACGGGCGTTGAGGTCGAAGGTGCGGTCGAAGCCCTCTTCGGTGATCTGGCCGAACTCCTGCGGGGCGACCAGGCCCGAGTTGGCGACGACGACGTCGATCTTCCCCTTCTCCTTCTCGATGGTCCGGAAGAGTCGGCCGAGGTCGGCGGGGACGGTGACGTCGCCCCGAACCGCCGTGACGTTCCTGCCGATCCCGTCCTTTGCCCGGTCCAGTTCGGGCTGGCGCCGCCCGGTGATGAACACGTAGGCCCCTTCCTCCACGAACCTCCGTGCGATCGCGAGTCCGATACCGCTGCTGCCGCCGGTGACGAGGGCGACCTTGCCGTCCAGCCTGTTCATGGTCGTGACCTTTCATGTGTGAGTCGCGGGAGATCCGGTTCCGGTCCCTGTGGGCCTTTCGCCAACCCCCGATCCCACCGGCGCCTGCGTGACGAGGAGTCGGCTGTACCCGACACGTCGGGTGCAGCCGACTGCTCACCACGGGGCGTTCACGCCGTGCGGGTGCCCGTGCGGGCGATCAGAGATGCTGTGCCACGAAATTGGCCACCTGCTTGCCGAGTTGCTGACCGGCACTGTTGTCGATGGAGGTGTGCTGGCCGGACCAGATCCGGCTGAGCCACGCTTCGGTGGCGGCGTCCTGGAAGCCGGCGAAGGTTCGGGTGACGCCCTTCGAGGTCACCGTGAGCTGGTGCTGTGCGCCGTAGAATCCGGCGAGCGTCGTCGCCGCGGCCTGGCTGAGAGCGCCGTGGGCGCCGGGGTAGGACGGGTCCGGGGCGGTCGGCAGGAGGGGGGTCCAGTTGGGATCGCCGACGATGCCCGGGTTGTAGTGCGTGTCGCCGAGCTGGATGGCGGTGACCGGCCGCCACACGTGGTAGGCGTACTTGGCGTCGTACATCGCGATCGCGGTGTCGGCGAGGGACAGGTCGAGCCGGGCGAAGACCTTCACCGTCTGCTCCAGGCTCGCGTTCTGGGAGGTGACGAGGTCCTGCGCGACCTGGTTCCAGACGTTCCAGACGGGTGCTGCCGCCCAGAACGTCGCGGCCGCGGTCTGATCGGCGGTGCGGGTGGTACTGGTCTTGCTCCCCAGGCTCTTGACCTCGTTCAGGGCGGCGGCGTACTCGGGGGTGCCCACGGCCGGCGGCGCGGCCGGGCGGAACTGGCTTCCGCTCGTCAGCACGAACGGTTTGACCGAGCCCCAGTTGGTGAACACCGGTGCGGGGAAGTCGGGCGGTGTGAGCCGGTAGTCGCCGGGGGCGGTTCCCGGGGTGAACGGCGGTGGCGTGGCCGAGGACCCGTCATCGGACCGCAGGCTGATCAGCTTGCCGGCGACGGCTGCTCCCACGGTGACGCCCGCCTGTTTGTCGGCTCCGTCGGTGATCGCGGACAGCTGGCTGCTCAGCTGCTGGTCCACGCTCGCGCGTTCGGCCGGGTACAGCGCGACCAGTACGTCGTGGGCTGCCTGGTCGGCTGCGACGTCCGCACGGGCGCCTTGCGGCGCCGGCACCGAGAACAGGTAGGCGGGATCGGTCCGGGTGATCGATGTCACCGCGTCGTACTCGGCGGCCTGGAGGAGCGCGAAGCTGCGCGTGGGGTGGACGGTGGGCGGCTGGGCCTTGGGATCGCTCAGGATGGTGATGAGCGCGCGGTTCCAGTCCACGACCGACGTCCCGGTCCCCGCAGCGGTGGCGCTCGCGGTCGGTGACTGAGCAGCGGGGGAGGCGGCCCCGAAGGCCGGGCTGGTGAGTCCGGCCGCCAGCACGGTTCCCGTCAGGATGGCGAGTGTCTTCTGCTTTCCGTTCATGTGCGGTGGCTCCTTCTCGCTGGTGGCAGGCTGTGGCAACCGGTGGTCATGTCGGATGCTCGGACCATTCGGGTGCATCACTTGGGCCACTGCGGACCAGGTGGTCAGCGGAGAGCGGATCGAGAGGGGAGTCCGTGGCACGTGCCGCCGAGAGGACATCTGCCGCGGAGTCCGAGGGGGACTGCGAAGCGACGACGGGGACTGCGAAGCCGGTCTCTCTTCGCGTCATCATGGCCGCATACCAGATAAACAGCCTGCGGGTACTCGATCCACGTCGCAACTCCAACCCGACTTGCGGGGCGAACCGATCCATGCCGGTGCTGGGACAGCAAGGGCACCACCTCACCGCTCGGGAACCCGGCCCCGGGACGGCTGACGTTCGGCGCCGCGTGCGACAGTCGAGAGCTTCGGTCAACCTTGGTGGAGGTGCACACCACTGGAGGAGCGTGGTCCATGACCGACGAACTGCTCGACCTGGCCATCGCCACGGCCGGCGGCCACGAACTGTGGAACACCGTGCGCGGACTGAAGGTCGACATCTCGATCGGGGGCCCGATCTGGGCATCGAAGGGCTGGCCGACGGGTCGGACGTTCGACCAGGTCATCACGCTGGATGTGGGCCGGGAGCACATCGTGTTCAGCCCCTTCACACGCCCGGACCGGCGGATGGTCTTCGACGCCGCAGCCGACCGGGTCACGGTGCAGACCCTCGACGGCGAGCCGGTCGAGACCCTCGATCCGGCCCGCGCCGCCTTCAAGGGCATGCTGCGGGGCAGCGCCTGGGACGCCCCGCACCTGGGCTACTTCCTGGGCTACGCGTGCTGGAACTACTTCACCACACCGTTCCTGTTCGCCCATCCGGGTGTCCGAACCCGCGAGATCGAGCCCTGGCACGAGGCCGGACAGACCTGGCGACGCCTGGAGGTGCGCTTCCCGGCCGAGATCGCCACCCACAATCCCGACCAGGTGTTCTACTTCGACACCCTCGGCATGCAACGACGCATGGACTACGTCGTCGAAATCAACGGCAGCACACTGGTCGGCCACTACACCAGCCGCCACAGGTCCTTCGACGGCCTGCTGGTGGCGACCCGTCGGCGAGTCTTCCGCCGCAACCCCGACGACAGCGTGAACCTCAACCTGCCGTCCATCACCCTCGACATCCACAACGTGGAACTGGTCCGCTCCGGCACGGAGGAAACACAGCCATGACCACGCACACCACGAGCGTCGACCACCTCGCACGGCGCCTCGTCGTGGCGCTCCCACAGCCGTACGACGCGGCCCGCGAGCAGTACGAGACCCTGGTCCCGGAGGTCGATCAGGCCCGCTTCTTCCAGATGGCCTCCTGGCAAGCCACGCTCGAACTCGCCGAGATCAACGCCCCGTACGGGTTCATGCGCTACCACCGCGGCGACCTCACCGCCCTGATGGCCGGATCGCCCTCCCTCTGGAAGGCCACGCAGTACCTGATGGGCAACCACACCATCGCCGAACGCATGTTCCGCCACGACCCGTCGGTCATGCTGCACGCGCCGCTGCGCACTCTCCTCTACGCCGACCCCGACGGCGACACGAAACTGGCGGTCGACCAGCCGAGCCTGCTGTTCGACAGCTACCACGACGGGCGGATCTCCGACGTCGGTCGCGAACTCGACGCTCTGCTCGCCCAGTTGATCGGCCTACTCGGAGGCGAAATGCCCCCGCAGCTGGCAGCCGCGTAAGACCGAGGCCGATGCGGAGTCCGTTGCGAGTGACCGGGTGGAACCCGGCGACGGCACCACGCTGCCGGCCGCGTCGCCCGGTCGTCGGACGCGCGCCGTGGACAGCCTTCACGACCCCACCCGCGCCCCGCCCGGGACCCGTGAACCGACCGCCACGATCACCGACGCGCCTGCGGCGTACTGCTGCCGCAGGTACGGTGAAGGAGGCTGCGGCCCGGCCCGGCCCGGCCTGTGCCGTCGCCGGGGTCGACGATGGTGCCAGCGGCGGGGCCGGACGCCCGGTCCGGAAGACAGGAGGCGATCGACGATGCATGTCCAGCCCATCCTTGTCACAGGCGTTGGTGGCGGCGTCGGCGGAGTCGGACGAACGGTCCTCGACCGGTTGCATGCCGAGGGCGTGCCGGTCCGGGCTCTCGTACACCACGACGACGAACGGGCCTCGGCTCTGCGGGCCATGGCCGGCGTGGACGTGGTGGTCGGAGATCTCACCCGTGGCGCCGACGTGGTGGAGGCGCTGGCGGGCTGCCGCCGGGCCTACTTCGGGATGAGCGTGTCGCCCGCGTACCTGGAGGCTGCGACGACGGTCGCTGCGGCCGCCCGGGAAGGTGACGGTCTCGAACTGCTGGTGAGCATCTCGCAGATGACGGTCTCGCAGATGAGCCTCACCAGCGATGCCGAATCCCGGCAGCAGCGGCTGCACTGGCTGGCCGAGCACGTCCTCGACTGGTCGGGGGTGCCGGTCGTCCATGTCCGGCCCACGGTGTTCATGGAGAACCCGCTCTTCGCCCGGGTCGCTGTCGCCTCGATCCTGCGGGACCGCACGATCCGCCTCCCGTTCGGCTCCGCCCGGACTTCGCCGGTCGCCGCGGCCGATGTGGCGGAGGTCATCACACGCCTCCTGCTCGACCCGGCTCCGCCGTCCGGCCGCGTCTACGAACTGACCGGAGCGCGCTCCCGGGACATGGCAACCATCGCGGCCGAGTTCTCCGCTGCCCTGGGCCGTACCGTGACCTACGTCGACGTGCCGTACGAGGAGTGGCTGGAACACGACCTCAAGGAGCAGGACCTGCCGCCGCACGTCTTCGAGCACATCGCCACGATGGCGCGGCTGCACGGCGAGAACCGGTACGACCGGGCCACGAACGACGTCGCCGAGCTGCTCGGGCGCCCCCCGCTGGGGTTCGACAGCTTCATCAGGAACACCCCCGTCCTGCAGTCGTAGTCAGAGGCTCCGCCAGTAGGCGCTGAAGTGAGTGGCGGTAGTAGGGCAGGCACGGTTCGCCCGATCATGGAGGTCTCTACGCTTCATGATCACCGGGGGATCCGTGACTGCCGTCCCATCATGCATGCTGGACCCGATTCGTGGCCGGTTCCTCGCGTTGTTGCCGGTGCGGGAGGACCGCCATCCGTGGGGCTGCCACAACCCGCGCATCAGTGACGCGGTGGTCTTCGACCGTCTGGTGCAGGTCCTGGTCTTCGGCTGCGGATACGAGCGGGTGGCCGACGGTTCCTGCTCCGCCACCGCCCTGCGCCGTCGACGCGACGAATGGATCGCCGTCGGCGCGATGGAGACCCTGCGCCTGCTCGTCCTCGCCTGCTATGACCGGATGATCGGCCTCGAACTCGACCAGCTGTCCGCCGACGGCTGCATCACCAAAGCGCCCTCCGGCGGAGAATGCGCGGGCAAGAGCCCCGTCGACCGAGCCAAACAGGGCATCGAACGCTCGCAGTTGACGGACGGGTACGGCATACCGCTGGTCACCGATCCCGCACCGGCCGACACTCGCGACCACACGTCGCTGCCCGCCACCCTCGCCCGCTTCGCCGACCTGGGGTGCCCTCGGGGCAGCCGGCCAGGTCGACCATGCCGGTCAGCTCGGCGACGTCCGCGCTGGCGCGCTGGGTCCCGTCCTGCTCCAGCGCAGGGTGCCAGACTTGCGGAGGCAGGGCGCGGATCGCCTGGCGGACCGGTGCGGTGACGGCGTGTCCGACGGAGAAGGAGGTCTGGACGCCGCGGTGACGCAGGGCGCGTATGTGGGCCAAGAAGGCTTTCGCGCTGCCGGCGCTGTCGGCGCGGATGAGGATCTCGGTGCCGTGGCGGTGGGCGTCGGGGATCTGGGCCAGGGCGTTGTCGAGGACGGTGATGTGGTCGGCGGCGGTGTTGGCGCCGGCGTTGCCGGGTCGCAGGAGGCCGACCAGGGCTTCGCCGGTGTTGTCCAGGAAGCACAGCAGTGGGTGGTAGCCGAAGCCGTGCTTGTAGGTCGCGGCGGCCTGTTCCTTCTCGGAGTGGCAGGTGACCAGGGTTGCGTCGAGGTCCAGGACCAGGCCCGGGAGATCACGGCCTGCGGCGCGGGCCGCCGGTATCCCGGCTCTGCTCTCGGCGGCCTGCATCCAGGCGGTCTCGCGGGCGGTGGCCCGTGCTGCCCGCAGCGCGGAACGGGCCGGCGCATCGGTGGCGGCCGGCACCCGCCAGGCGGTGGACGTGGAGGCCACCGTGCCGAATATCGCGGGCTGGTCGCGGAGCAGGGCCAGGCCGCCGATGGCTTCGCCGCCATCGGCGAGCATCACCGCCCGGTCCACGGCGACGCGGCGGGGGTCGTGTCCGGTGCCGCGCGGGCGCAGTCGGCGCAGGGCGTTGCTGAACGCGCCGGTGAGGCCGGTGGCGTCGGCCAGGTCGGCGAGCAGGCGCGAGCCGGCGTGACTGACCACCCCGCGGCCGTCGGAGGTGACGACGAGCTTGGGACGTGCCCCGTGGGCGTGCACGCAGAAAGCTCGTTCCCGCTGGTACGACGCAGACCTTGGGCAAGCCTCATCGTTCCAGCCCAGCCGGGGTGTTGTGGAGTCGTTGATGGTGATTCACGGTCCCACCGGGGAACGGTAGAAGCCATGAGCGATGCATCGGAGCTGGTCCCGGTCACGCCAGACGGCAGGCTCGCTCCTGTCGCTCTGCACCCCGGTCTGCGTGACCCCCGCTATCTGGCGCGGCGAGGCGCGCTCGTCGCGTTGGCGCGCAGCCACTGGGTCGGCGACCCTTCGCCGTCGGTCGCGTACCGCACTGCGGAGCACGCGACGTGGCGCACGGTCCACGCGGCGCTGGAGCCCGCCTTGCGGGCCCACGCGTGCCGGGCGGTGCTGGCCGCCCGCGAGGACGCGTGCATCCCCGCGGACCGCATCCCGCAGCACGGCGAGGTCGGGGCGCACCTGCGGGCCCGGACCGGATTCGACTTCACCCTGGCCGGTGGTTTCGTGTCGAACCGGCGGTTCCTGGGGGCGCTGCGGCACGGCTACTTCCACGCGGTGCAGTTCGTCCGGCACCCCGCAGCTCCGCTGTACACGCCCGAACCTGACGTGATTCACGACGTGTTCGGCCACGGCGTCCACCTGGCCTCGACCCGGTTCGCCGAGCTGTACCGCCTGGTCGGCCGGGCAGCCGCACAAGTGCGGACCGAGGAAGCCCTCAGCCTGCTCAGCCGGGTGTACTGGTACACCCTCGAATGCGGCGTGGTCACCGAGGCCGGGGCGGTCAAGGCGTACGGCGCGGCGCTGCTCTCCTCGCCCGGCGAACTGCGCCGGTTGCCCTGGTGCGAGATCCGCGACTGGGACCTGCGCGCGATGGCAGGCACCGCGTACCGGGTCGAGGGGTACCAGCCCGTCCTGTTCGCCGCACGCTCGATGGATCACCTCACCGATGCCCTCGCCGCGTTCTGCGAGGACTTCGACGACGACACCGGGGCCCGACTGAGGACCGCTAGGAGTGTCCGCCGGTAGGGGGCTTCCACTGGGCGCAGCGCGCCCGACTCCGCCTTCCGCCGGCGGGCTCCGGAGCTGGCCGACCAGTTGCTCAGCACTGCCTGCGTGTGACCGAGGGGACCGGAAGCCGCACGAGGGCGTTGGACCCGGTCATCGGGGGCGTGCGCCGACACCCCGGCTTGGCAGCGACCCATGACCGGGCTCCACGGCGTCTTGTCGTGACGCCTGCTGATCACGGCCGCCGGAACCGACCGGGGCCTCGAATCGCACGTCCCATGCACCCATGCCGATTGGGCGTGGCAGAACCCTCCCCGCCAGCACGCAGAACGTGCACCCGCCTGGGTCGAGCGAGCCCTCCACAAGGCACATCGCCCCAGGCCAGGAGCCCCCTGCACACTTCTGCCTCCAAGTAACCGCGCCCCAAAGGAAACCGCCAGGTCAGTCCGCGGCCGTGCTGTCCACCGAGCGCCCGACGCGGGCGGACTGGCGGACGCGGCGGGGTGGTTCCGGATTTCGTTTCCGGCGTTCAAAAGCCATTTGAGAGAAGGCTTTTCAGTTGGTTGTGTCGCGTTTTTCGCCGAGGCTCTGTGTGAATTGGTGGGTGTGGTGGGCGAGGTGGTGGGGGGTTTCGAGGGGGAGGGTGTGGCCGGTGTTGGGGATGGTGATGAGGTGGGTGTGGGG
>NZ_JBIUUS010000066.1:0-20342 GCF_044742585.1 Kitasatospora sp. NPDC087861 | reverse complement strand
ACCCGTTGTTGGGAGGGGCCGTTGGGGGCGGTGAGGCCGTTGGAGGCGCCGTCCTGGTTGACGGCCGAGCCGCGCAGCACCGCGAGGACCGGGTGGCCCAGGCGCCGGGCATCCGAGAGCCGTTCCAGGACGAGCAGGCCGACGCCCTCGCCCCAGCCGGTCCCGTCCGCGCCGGCGGAGAACGCCTTGCAGCGTCCGTCGGGGGAGAGCCCGCCCTGTCGGCTGAACTCCACGAAGATGCCGGGGGTGGACATGACCGTGACGCCGCCCGCCAGCGCCATGCCGCACTCGCCGCGCCGCACCGCCTCGGCGGCCAGGTGCACCGCGACCAGGGAGGAGGAGCAGGCGGTGTCGATCGTGACGGCGGGGCCCTCCAGCCCCAGGGCGTAGGCCACCCGGCCCGACGCGACACTCGTCGTGGCACCGGTCAGCCGGTACCCGTCGGTCCCGTCCGAGGGTTCGTGCAGCCGCGGGCCGTAGTCCTGGGCCATCGCGCCGACGAACACCCCGGTGGCGCTGCCGCGCAGGCCCCGGGGATCGATCCCGGCCCGTTCGAGCGCCTCCCACGAGGTCTCCAGCAGCAGCCGCTGCTGCGGGTCCATCGCCTGCGCCTCGCGCGGGGAGATGCCGAAGAACGCCGCGTCGAAGTCGGCCACGTCGTAGAGGAACCCGCCCCGGGACGTCGCCGAAGCGGTCATCAGGTCCGGGTCCCAGCCGCGGTCGGCAGGGAACGCCCCGACCACGTCGCGGTCGTCGAGGAGCAGCTGCCACAACTGTTCCGGTGTCGACACACCACCGGGAAGACGGCAGGAGAGCCCGACGACCACCACCGGATCGTCGTCGCGCGTCGCCGGCCGGTGGACCCGCACCGGCTCGGTGACCGTCGTGCCCCGCATGCGCTGCGCCAGGTGCTCGGCCAACGCGACGGGCGTCGGATGGTCGAACACCGCCGTCGCGGGCAGCGCCAGGCCAGTGGCCTTGGCCAGGCCGGCACACACCTCCGCGCCGCCGACCGAGGTCAGCCGCTGCTCCCGGAACGGCGTCGTGTCCTCGACCTCCGCCGGGGTGTCCAGGCCCAGCACCACCGCGGTGTGCCTGCGCACCAGGTCGAGCAGGACCTCGCGCAGATCCGCGTTGCCCTCCTGCCGCAATCGCAGCGCCAGCGCGGACTCCGCACCGGCCGCCTGCGCGTCCACGGTGTCGAGCCAGTGCCGAACGCGCTGGAACGGATAGGTCGGCACGGGCACCCGGCGTGCGCCGGTGCCGTCGAACAGCATGGTCCAGTCGACGGTCGTCCCCGCGGTCCAGGCCTCCGCGACCGAGGCCGTCAGCCGCGCGAGCGAGCCGTCGTCGCGGCGCAGCGTCCCGATCGCGGTGACCGCCGCCCCGGACCGGTCGGCGGCGTCCTGGACGTGCACGGTGAGCACCGGATGCGGGCTCGGTTCGATGAACACCTCGTGGCGGCCCATCAGCGCCTCGACGGTCGGATGGAACCGCACCGTGTGACGCAGGTTCCGGCACCAGTACGCGGCGGTGAGTTCGGTGCCCGCCAGCTCGGTACCCGTCACCGTGGAATGGAAGGCGAGCTCGCCCTCGCGCGGAGCGATCGGGGCCAGGGCCTCGATCAGCTCGTCGGTGATGGTGTCGACGGAGGCCGAGTGCGAGGCGTAGTCGACCGGCACGCGGCGTACCCGTACTCCGTCGCCCTCCAGCTGGGCGAGCACCCGCTCAAGCGGTTCGGAGGGGCCGCTGATCACGGTGGACCGCGGACCGTTGAGCGCGGCTAGGCTGACCTCGGGGTACCCGGCGAGGAGGTCGCGCAGATCGTCGGCCGGCAGTGCGACCGACGCCATGCCGCCCTTGCCGGCGAGGTGACGGGCGATGATCAGGCTGCGCAGCGCCACGACCCGGGCCCCGTCGGAACGGGACAGGATGCCCGCCACGGTCGCGGCGGCGATCTCGCCCTGGGAGTGGCCGACGACCGCGGCCGGCCGGACGCCCAGCGCGGCCCACACGTCCGACAATGCGACCATCACCGCCCACAGGGCCGGCTGCACCACGTCGACCCGCTCCAGGTCGGCGGGGCGCCCGTCGCGCAGCACCCGGTCGAGCGACCAGTCCACGAACGGCGCCAGCGCATCCTCGCACCGGGAGATCGATTCGGCGAAGACGGGCGAGCTGTCGAGCAGTTCGGCGGCCATGCCGGCCCACTGCGACCCCTGGCCGGGGAAGACGAACACCGGACCGGCGGTGCCCGAGGCCCGCCCGGTCACCACCGACCCCGAGGGCATCCCGGACGCGATCGCGACCAGACCGTCGCGCACCGGGCCGACGGCGGCGCGGTCCGTCCCGAGCACGACGGCGCGGTGCTCGAACTCCGAACGCGTGGTGACCAGCGACCACGCCACGTCGAGCAGGCCCGGGTCGCCGTCGAGGGCGGACGCGAGCCGTGCCGCCTGGGCACGGAGCGCGCCGGCGTCCGCGGCGGAGAGCACCACGGGCAGCGGGGACGGGCCTGCGCCCGGGCCCTGCTCGTCCCGACGCGGCTGCGGCGGCGCCGCTACCGCGATGTGGCAGTTGGTGCCCCCGAGGCCGAAGGAGCTGACGCCGTACACCGCGTCGGCGGGCGCCGCCTCGACCGAGGTCTGCACGCGGAGGTTCAGTTCCGCCAGCGCGATCCGCGGGTTCGGGGTCCGGAACCCGGGGGTGGGAACGAGGGTCTTCGCCCGCGCGCACAGCGCGGTCTTGATGAAGCCGGCGATGCCCGCCGCGGCCTCCAGATGACCGATGTTCGACTTGATGGATCCGACCCGCAGCGGATCGTCCGCCGCTCGTGCCGTGCCGAGCACCGAGCCGAGCGCGGTGGCCTCCACCGGGTCGCCCGTCGGCGTGCCCGTTCCGTGCAGTTCGACGTGCACGACCGCCGCGGGGTCCACGTGCGCCCGGCGGTACGCCGCCCGGATGGTCTCCGCCTGGCCGTCAGCGGTCGGTGTCACCAGCTGGTCGCCGCCGCCGTCGTTGGTGACGGCGCTACCGCGGATCACGCAGTAGACGTCGTCGCCGTCGGCGAGTGCGGCCGCCAGCGGCTTCAGCACGACGGCGCCGCCGCCCTCACCCTGGGCGAACCCGTTCGCGCGCGCGTCGAAGACGTGGCACCGCCCGTCCGGCGACAGGGCTCCGAGCCGGTTGGCGGCGATGGCGTGATGCGGGGTCAGCCGAAGTGCGACACCGCCGGCGATGGCGATGTCGGATTCGCCGCGGCGCAGGCTCTCGGCGGCGAGGTGGACCGCGACCAGTGACGAGGACTGCCCGGCGTCGACGATGAGGCTGGGCCCCTTCGCCTTCAGGAAGTAGGACACGCGGTTGGCCACGATCGAGCGCAGGGAGCCGGTGAACGTGTGCGCGGTGATCGCCTCGGCGCCCCGGGTACGGACGAGCGTGCTGTAGTCGTCCGTGGCGACGCCGAGGAACACGCCGGTGCGGCTTCCCGCCACCGACCGTCCGGTGAGCCCGGCGTCCTCAAGCGCCTCCCAGCTCAGCTCCAGCATCAGCCGCTGCTGAGGGTCCATCATCGCGGCTTCCCGGGCCGGCACCCGGAAGAATCCGGCATCGAAGCCGGCGACATCGTCCAGGAACGCGCCGCGCCGGATGACGTGGGCCTCTGCCTCCGACAGGCCCGCCAGGGCGTCGGGCTCCCAGCGTCCGTCGGGCAGCGGTGCCTCGACGCTGGTCCCGGCCGTCAGCAGTGACCACAGGGCGCCGGGGCCGTCCGCTCCGGGAAATCGGCAGGAGATGCCGACCACCGCGATGTCACCTTCGTGGCGCAGCGACATCCACATCCTCCTTCATAGGGCACCGCGCACATCGGACCGAGTGCGTGAACCGGTCAGCGGGCGTGCGGGCGAGCCCGCATGAACGGTGATTTCGACGGCGTAGCCGGGACCGGGGCGGTCGGCGTTTCGTGCCATTCACGGATCGACCTGAGCCGAAGGTCGGGATTGCCTCTGCGCACTATGCCCCGCACCTATTGTTTCTACAAAATCGACTCTGATATGTGAAGTGAACCTTGGTACACGGACGGCGACTGACCTGGGGAATCGTCTCGTACCAAGGTTCACTTGACGCCTGCGCGAAATATCGCGTAGAACAAATTTCAACATCGACCGAGTGCGTCGGAGGAGTCCGACGTGAGCGTCTTCACACGTGCGCATTCGATGGACATGGGGGTGCTGAGTGCGCATTGAGCTGGACACCGACAAGTGCCAGGGGCATCTGCGCTGCATGGACCTGGCTCCGGAGCTGTTCGACTGCAATGACCTCGGTTACGGAACGCTGCTGTCGACCGGGCCACTGCCCGAGGAGCTGGAGCCGGTCGCGCGTCGCTGCGTTGCCAATTGCCCGGAACGAGCGATCACTCTCCGCCCCGTGGATATCCGGTGATGGCCGTGCGAGTGGAGAGATCCGGCTGGCGGTCGGGACGAAGAAGCAAATCTGACAGTGTCGGGAAGGGGTCGGTGTGATGCCGAATCTGGAGAAGACGGGCGACAGACCGGAATCAGAGGTCCGGGACAGCGTGGTCCGGGGCCCGCTGTGGTACGTCGCGGCGATATCCTCTGTCGCGTACTTCATGGTTCAATTCGACAATTCGGTCGTGAGTATCGCGCTGCCGTCGATCCAGCGCAGTCTCAGCCTGGATGTCAGCGGACTCCAGTGGGTCGTGAACTCCTACAGCCTGGCGCTCGCCGGGCTGCTGCTGCTGAGCGGTCGCCTCAGCGACCTGTTCGGCCGGCGGGAGGTCTTCCTCGCGGGGCTCTGGCTGTTCACCTTCGGCAGCGTGCTGGGCGGGTTCGCGCAGAACGGCTGGGAACTGGTGGCGGCGAGGGCGTCGCACGGAGTCAGCAGCGCGATCCTGCTACCGTCCTCGCTCGGCTTGATCATCGCCGCCTACCCGGAGAAGCACCGGCGGAACCGCGCGATCTCGATCTGGGGCGCGGCCAGCATCATCGGCGGTGTCACCGGTGCGGTGCTCGGCGGTGTGCTCACCCACCACTGGGGCTGGCGTTCGACCCTGTTCTTCTGCCTGCCGATCGGCTGCGTGCTGCTGGCCTTCGGTACCCGGACGCTGACGCGCCAGGTGGTGGCGGCGCGCGCCGGGATTCCTTCCCTGGACCTGCCGGGAGCGCTCTGCGTGGTGAGCTCGGTGACCGCTGCCGTGTACGCCACCATCGGTCTCAAGGACCACGCGTGGCTGTCCGCCCACACGATCCTCTCGTTCGCCGTCTCGATCGTCTTCCTGGTCGCCTTCCTGCTGATCGAGTCGCGGTCGAAGCACCCGATGGTGCCGCTGGGCATCTTCCGCTCGCGGACGATCTCGATGGCGAACCTGGTGTCGTTCGTGGCCACCGTCGCGATGGCCTCCCAGGTCATCCTCGTCGTGCTCTACATTCAGAAGGTGCTGGGCTACGACCCGCAGGAGGCGGGACTGGCCGAACTCCCCGGCGGTCTGACCACGTTCCTCGTCGCCATCCTGACCGCACGGTTCGTGAAGCGGATCGGTGCGCGACCGATGCTGATCGTCGGGCTGCTGGTGTACGCCGCCGGTGTCGTGTGGATCGCCCGCGTGCCCGTTCACGGTGACTACTGGGGCGCCATCTTCTTCCCGATGGAACTGTTGTGCCTCGGCATGGGTCTCACCATGCCGTGCCTGACGATCACGGCCACCGCCGGAGCCCCCAAGGACAGCGCGGGCCTCTACTCGGGGGTGGCCACGACGACGCGTCAGATCGGCAGCGCCATCGGTGTCGCGATGTTCACGAGCATCGCCGCGACGGTCAGCATGAGCGCCACCGGAAGCAAGCAGACCGTGCTCGCCTCCGGATACCGCACGGCACTGCTCGGTTGCGCCGGGGTTGCCGTCGTCGCCGCCGTGCTGGCGCTCGCGATCCCCGGCGAACGCCGGCAGACGGCTCAGGCGGACGCCCGGGTGGACGTCCAGGCGAACGCCTAGCAGTGATCGACCCGCAGGGCCCACGACCCGGTCGTGGGCCCTGCGGGCGCTACGGCGACCCGGCCGGCCGCAGGGCTACCGGGGCGCCGTGGCGGAGAACAGGTAGGTGGCGAACGTCATGTCGAACGCTCCGCCGAAGCGGTCGATGGTGCTGCCGATCTCGTCGAACAGGTTCTGCCGCACCTCGGCCGGCAACGCCGTGTGGTCGGTGTGCGTGTAGAGCTCGTCGAGCCACTGGTCCCGGGTGTAGGTCGCACTCCACGGAACCGACCTGGCCGGCTCCTCCGTCATGTGCTGGAACGCGCGGGGGGACCCGGTCACCACGCTGAAGTCGAGCGGCAGGTCGCTGGACCGGCTCACGGCGTAACCGAGGGTCAGCTTGGGGGAGCCGGGCGGGAGGACCCGCCGGTAGGCGTCCGCCAGGGCGTCCGCGAGATCATCCGCAGGGAACCCCGCACTCCAGAACAGGCAGAGCCGGCCGCCCGGCCGGAGCACGGAAGCCGCCTTCGCCGCGCTGCTGAACGGATCCATCCAGTGCCAGGCCTGCGCGCAGGTGACCCGGTCGAACTCCCGGCCGGCCGGGTCCCAGGTCTCGAACGGGACGACTTCGGTGGAAATGCCGTGCCGTTCGGCGACGGTGCTCATCCCGACGCTCATGTCGAGTCCGAGGACCTGGGCGCCCCGCTTCGCCATCTGGCGCGAGGCGATTCCGGTTCCGGACCCCACGTCGAGCACCGAAAGGGTGTCCGCGGAGTCGCCCAGGATGTCGTCGATGATGTCATCGGGATAGCTCGGCCGTGATCGATCGTACGCATCCGCCATCTGGTCGTACAGCTT
Source organism: Kitasatospora sp. NPDC087861 (assembly GCF_044742585.1). Lineage (NCBI taxonomy): Bacteria > Bacillati > Actinomycetota > Actinomycetes > Kitasatosporales > Streptomycetaceae > Kitasatospora > Kitasatospora sp. NPDC087861. The sequence continues at coordinate 13,498 of NZ_JBIUUS010000066.1, read as the reverse complement.
TACCCGTTCCCGACGGTCCATTGATTTCCTCGCATCTCTATCGGGCATTCGGCTATACGCCTAATTCACTCATATCAAATTGCATTCCATTATGTACATTGCACCTTGGTCCACTGGTGCGTTGCGCGCGGCGCGGGCACGATCGCCGTGTGTGCCTCCCCCCCGGAGGGTGCGATCCCTGCTTCGGAAATGTCCCTGTACGAATCCGAGGAAGATTGTCCAAAGCCGGGGGCGGCCGTGGTCGTGGTCGAGATTACGACGGAATGTCCGGATGCGGACGGAGTCCTGCGGCCCGCCTCGAAAAACCAGCGACGTGGACCGGGAGTAAGTGGTGACGGAAGCCAGCCAGGTAGTACCGGGTTCGGAAAGCGAAGAGGAATACTCCGCGCCGACGTCGGTCCGCGAGTTCTGGAGGGAGGCCCCCGTGCGGGAGGTGACCACCGCGGACGGCGGCAAGGCCTGGCTGATCAGCGGCATGGCGGAGGTGCGGACCGTGCTGTCCGACCCCCGGTTCAGCCGGGCCGAGGCGCACCGCCGGGGATCGGTGACCGGCCGTGCCGCGGTCTTCTCCCGGCCCGGGATGCACGACCTCGACCCGCCCGAGCACACCCGGCTGCGCCAGGCCGTGGCATCGGCGTTCAGCGTCCGGCGGATCCGCGCGCTGCGGCCGCGGGTCGAACAGCTCACCGGCGAACTGCTCGCCGGGGTACATGACTCCGGGCCCCCCGCGGACCTCAGCGCCGCCCTGTGCTTCCCGCTGCCGGTCGCGGTGATCTGCGAGATCCTGGGCGTGCCCTTCGAGGACCGGCACCTGTTCCGCCCGTGGTCGGAACAGATCACCTCGACCAACGCCTACCCGCCGGAGCAGGCGATGGCGGCCCGGCGGGCGCTGGTCGCGTACATCGGCGACCTGGCCGCCGACGCGCACCGCTGCCCGGAGGGCAGCCTGTTGCGGGACCTGGTCACCGCGCGCGACGTGGAGGGCCGGCTGAACGCGGAGGAGGTCGTCCAGATCGTCTTCGGCGTGCTGGTCGCCGGGCACGAGACGACCGCCAACATGCTGGGCAAGGGCCTGGTGGCCCTGCTGGACCACCCGGACCAGTTCGCGGCGGTGCGCGCCGACCCCTCGTTGGTGCCCTCCGTCATCGACGAGGTGCTGCGGTACGTGGTCCTGAGCCCGACCACCGATCCGCAGGAGGGCCTGCACCTGGTGACGACGACCGAGGTCGAGCTGGGCGGTTTCACCATTCCCGCCCAGAGCGTGATCCTCGCCAGCCCCACCGCCGCCAACCTGGACCCGCGGGCCTTCCCGGAGCCGGACCGGTTCGACCTCGGTCGGACCAACGCCGACGACCACGTGGCGTTCGGGCACGGCCCGCACCGCTGCCTGGGCGCCCAACTCGCCCGGCTGGAGCTGGAGGTGGCCTACACCGCGTTGCTCCGCGAGTTCCCCGGGCTGCGCCTGGCCGTACCGGTCGACGAGCTCGCCTACACGAGCGGGATGCTGCTCAAGGGACTGCGGGCGCTGCCCATCACCTGGGACGTCTGAGGCGTGTCCGACCCGACCCGAACCGGAGTGCCCCACGTGGCCTCGCGCGGTGCGGACCGGGATCTGTGGATCCGCCGCTACCACCCGGCCGACGAAGCGCGGGTACGGCTGCTCTGCCTGCCGCACGCGGGAGGCTCGGCAAGCTTCTACTTCCCGGTCTCCCGGGCCCTCTCGCCGCGGGTCGAGGTGCTCGCCGCGCAGTACCCCGGCCGTCAGGACCGGCGGCTGGAACCCTGCATCGACAACATCCCCGAACTGGCGGACCGGCTGCTGCCGTTGCTCGTCGGGGAGTGGACCGACCGGCCGCTGGCCCTCTTCGGGCACAGCATGGGTGCGTCGCTGGCGTTCGAACTGGCCGGCCTGCTGGAGCAGCGGGCCGGGATCGTTCCGGTGATGCTGTTCGCGTCGGGTCGCCGGGCGCCGTCCCGGTTCCGGCCGGAGGACGACGTGCACCACCGGGGCGACGAGGCGCTGCTCCGCGACGTCAGGCGACTGGCCGGCACGGACAGCCGGGTCCTCGGTGACGACGAGGTGCTTCGCATGGTGCTGCCCGCGATCCGCAGTGACTACCGGGCGGCCGAGCTGTACCGCCCGGAGCGGGTGCACCGGGTGAGCTGTGCGGTGACGGCACTGGTGGGCGACGACGACCCCAAGGCGCCGGTGGACGACGTCCGGGCGTGGCAGGAGCACACGAGCGGTGCTTTCGCCCTGGAGGTGTTCCCCGGTGGCCACTTCTACCTCACCGAGCAGGCACCCCGGCTGATCAGGCGGATCGGGGACGTGCTGGCCGACGCGCCGGCGGACCGCTGACGGGACGGTACGACAGGAGCCGCGGGCCGACAACGGCCCGCGGCTCCTTGCGCTGTGCGGATCGGCCGAGGGTGAACCCCCACGGCCCCGGCCCCGACGGGACCGGTTCCCGGTCGCCAGGGACGTGGCCTGAACGGTCGGCGGGGCCGGAGTCCGCGCCCGGGGCGTGACCGGAACACCCGGGCGCCCAGCCGCGTCGCCACACGCCGCTGCCCCTGCCGGGAGACCGACAGGGGCAGCAGGCGTACCGTCACGGTGACCGCGTCGGCGTCAGTGATGCCGGCGCGGTGGGCGGGCGGTCGTTCGGATCGGGAGACCGCCCCCGGCTCAGGCCATCTGTTCCTTGGCCGCCCGGTCCCGACGGTCGAAGAACGTCGAGTTGAACACCGGCTCCGACCCGAGGCGGGGACCTTCGAGCGCCTCCGACTCACGGCCGTCCGGGCCCACCGGCACCTCGCCGACCAGCGTGACCCGGTGCAGCACCCGCTCCACGTCGAGGTGGTCGAGGTCGCGCGGCGGGATGTGGCAGGTGGCCCGGTTGTCCCAGAAGATGACGCTGCCCGGGGCCCAGCGGAACCGCACCGTGTACTCGGGACGGGCGATCTCGTCGAAGAGGTAGCCGAGGACGAGACGGCTCTCGATGGGCGACAGACCGACGATGTGGTCGGTGTAGATCGGGTTCACGAACAGGGCCTTCTGCCCGGTCCGCGGGTGCACCCGGACGAGCGGGTGGTGGGAGACGAGGGCGTTCTCCTCGACGCGCTTCTGGAAGCCGGCCACGCTGGGCTGCGGCATGCCGGACCAGTTGGCGCCGTACCGGTGCTCTGCGCGCAGCCCGTCCACGAACTCCTTGAACGGCTCGGACAGGCCATCGTAGGCGGCCACCAGGTTCGTGTACTGGGTGTCGCCGCCGTAGTTCGGCAGCACCTCGGCACGGAGGATGGCACCGGCCGGCGGGTTGATGAACGGGGTGAGGTCGGAGTGCCAGCCGTTGTTGCCGGCGTAGGCGTACTTGCGCAGCTCCCGGGTGGCGTCGCCGCCGAGCTGCTTCTCGAAGCGGCGGTGCTGGATCGTGTAGATCTCCGGCGCGTCCTTGGGCGGCTCGTGGTGGGGGTGACCGTAGGTCAGCTCGCCGAACTGGCGGCCGAACGCGATCTGCGTCGCGTGGTCGAGCTGCTGGTTCCGGAAGATCACGACCTTCCACTCGTCAAGCGCCTGCTGGATGGTGCTGATCTGGTCGGCGTCGAGCGGGCGGGAGATGTCCACGCCCTCGATCTCGGCGCCGATGCGCCCGGCGGCAGGGTTGACGGTGATGCCAGTCATTCTGCGGTACCTCCGTGAGTGTGGCGGCGAGACGGGTCTCCGCTGCCGCGCTGTAGAGCGGGACGGCACTGTCGCCCGGACGGACGCCCACACCGGCCTTCGGCTGGGAGATCGCGGTGGCACCCAGACCCGGTCGGCGGAGATTCCGAGGTGTCGACGCGCAGCCGAAGCGAGGTCCCGCTCCTGGCCGCCGAAGTCAAGGGATGCAGAATGCGATGTCGGGAACCGAATTCGGTTCTTCTCTGCGGACAGTGAGTTCCCCGGAGGCCGGGGAATCGTTGCGCGCGCGTCCGAACCGGAGCCGGTGCGCCTTCCCGCGTTGAGCCGGTGACCTCCATATTCCCGACCTATGGAATTCACCGTACAAAACCACAGCGTACGGCGTCCGGGGATACGGCGGGAATGGAACCTTCGTACATGTGACGTTTGGTGACATCGGTCGGAGGGGCGCCGAGCGGGAGCGGTCCCGGGCAGGGGAAGGCGGTCGTCCGGTCTGGCTTGAACAGGTACCCGTCAAGCGAGGAGTAGCGGCTGGGTCGGGCTCAGAAGTGCGCCACCGAGCCGGAGTTCGCGAGAGACGGGATCGCGGGCCCGGGATTTTCCGGCGGCTCGCTCCCGCTGTGCGGTGACTCCCATCAGCGGAAATGCCGACGGTGGGCCGTTCGTTCGGGTGGGGACGGTCCGTCGGGTCCGAGCTCGGCGGAGTTTACCGTCGACGTCTTTCGCACAAACGCTCCATTCGGCCAGCTTGCCGACTACGCTGCTACGCACCGAACTTCGGCTGGATCCCGCCGGTTGGGGGGAAACCGCCGCCGGGATCCGTCGCGTCCTGAAGCGCACCCGATCAGCCGAGGTACGCCCAACCGTTTCCTCATTCCAGAGATTGAGATCGTCATGCCGAGAACGACTTCGCTGGCCCGGAGAACCGCTGTCGCTCTGCTGGCCGCAGCGAGCTTCGCGACGGTGTCCGGAATCACGCCGGCTTCCGCCGCCACCGTCTCCGCGCCGTCCCGCGACGGTCTGACCGCCGTTGACGTCCAGCGTTCAAGTGTCGCCCTGGAGCGCAACAAGCGCATCGCCGTCGACGTCCTCACCCAGCTCTTCGAGAAGGGCGACGTCAAGGTCGCGGACCAGCATGTCCGCGCCGACTTCATCCAGCACAGCCCCACCGTCCCCGACGGCCGCGACGCGCTCAAGGGCCTCGCCCGTGACCTGCACGCGCGCTACCCGGGGCTCACGTACAACGTCAAGCGGGTCCTCGCCCAGGGCGACCTGGTCCTGGTGCACTCCAATCCCATCCAGGAGCCCGGGACCCGCGGCGACGACGTGATGGACATCTTCCGTTTCGACGGGAACGGCAGGATCGCCGAGCACTGGGACACCCGCGAGGGCGTGCCGGCGACCACGGTCAACGGCAACGACATGTTCGGCACGGTCAGCAACCCGAACACGAACCAGCCGAGCGGGCCCTGCTGGGAGACGCCCCTCAGCCAGAAGGTCGTCCTCGACTACTTCAACACGCTCCTCGTCGAGAAGAACCCCGACGCCGTCAGCTACCTCATGCCGGAGTACTACCAGCACAACCCCTCCGTTCCCAACGGAACGGTCGGCATGCGCGAGGGATTCGCCGAGTTCTTCCGACAGTTCCCGAACGTGACCGCGGATCTGAAGCGCACCATCGCCGACAGGGACTATGTCGCCGTGCACTTCCGCTACCGCCTCCACCCCGAGGACAGCGGACAGGCGATCATGGGCATCTTCCGCGTGGAGAAGCAGGCGAACGGAGAGCTGAAGATCATCGAGCACTGGGACGTCATAGAGAACATCCCGGCCACCTCCGCCAACAACAACACCATGTTCTGACCCCTCCCCGGATCCCGCCGGGGGTCCTGCGCGTGGCCCGCCTCCGGTCCGGTGGCGGGCCACGAGCCCGTGGCGTCTACTGACGGTGCGTCAGATTGGTCACCTGGCCGTCCTGTTCGACGGCCGTCGCCGGCGGAGTGTCCGGCTTTCGGGGCAGGAGGAGCGGGCTGGTGAGGATGGCGAGTCCGGCGACCGCGAGCGCGATGCGCGGGCTGGTGGCGTCGGCGAGCAGCCCGGCCAGCGCGGTGAAGACCGCGATCCCCGCCTGCTGGCCGATCAACCATGCCGAGAGCGTACGGGCGACGCGTTGTGGGGGAGTGTGTTCGAGCCGGTAGGTGGCGACCACCGGCGTGAAGAGACTCATGTTCAGGATGATCGCCAGCTCCACGGCGATCACCGTCACCAGGCCGACGGTACCGGGGCGGACGAGGACGAGGCCGATCAGCCAGACCACACGCAGGGTGCCGGCGACGCGCAGCACGCGGTGCTGGCCGTACCGGGCCACGACACGGGGAGCCAGCCTGGAGCCGATCAGCCCGCCGACGCAGGGGGCGGCGAAGGCGAGGCCGTACTGCCAGGGGGCGAACCCGAGGTCGCGCAGCAGGATCACGGCCAGCAGCGGCTCGGTGGCCATGATGAGCCCGGAGACGAGCATGTTGTTGAGGAAGAGCGCGCGCAGACCGGGATGGGCCATGATGTGCCGCCAGCCGTCCAGCAGGTCGCCGGAGCGCAGCTGTTTCCCACCGGACCTGTGCGGGGGCTCCTCCCGGCCGCGGATCGCGGTGATGCCGAGCGCGGAGAGCAGGTAGCCGGCTGCGTCGGCGACGACGGTGGCGACCGGTCCGAAGATGCCGATCGCCGCGCCGCCCAGCGGCGGCCCGATCGCGATGGAGCTCCAGTTCGTGGACTCGAACCGCGCGTTCGCCACGAGCAGGTGCTCCGGCCGGACGATGGTCTGGAGGTAGGCGCCGCTGGCCGAGTTGAAGGCGATCTTGGCGGCGGCGACGATGGCCGAGGTGATGAGCAGTTGGGCGAAACTGAGCCAGCCGAAGGCGTAGCACACCGGGACGGTCAGGATGACCGCGCACCGGGTCAGGTTCATGGCGATCATGACCGGCCGCTTGCGGTGGTACTCCACCCAGGGCGCGAGCGGCACCGCGATCAGCGCGCCCACGGTCGGCGCCACCGCGGAGAGCGCGGACACCTCCGAGGTGCTGGCGTGCAGCGCCAGCACGGCGATCAGCGGGAACGCGCCGAACCCCAACCCGGACCCGTAGGCACTCACCGCATAAGACGCCCACAGCCAGCCGAACGGCCGGCCCAGGGATCGTTTCGTCATGGAGCCTCGTGCCCTCTCCTTCCCGTGGCGGCCATCGCCGCGGGATCTCCGGGCATCAAATCAAGGCTGCGGAAGGAGGAGCAAACAACCGATCAGACAGGGAACCCCAACCATGCGTTGTGTCTTCGGCGGAGGGTGAACCGTCAGTTGGGCGGCGCGCGACCCGGTGATCAGACCGGCCGGCTGCGCAGGGCCGTGGTCAGCGCGGTGAGATCCGGTGCGCTCGGCAGTCCGGCCGTCAGTTCGGCGACCTGCTCGGCCTGGGCGGGGGAGATCGTCCGTTCGGCGTTGATCCGAAACTTGGTGATCAGTTCCGCGGGCGTGAGCGGGTTCTCCGGGCCGCCCCGGTTCACCTCGACCCGTTCGACGTGCCGGGAGCCGTCGACGAGTTCGGCCGTCAGCACCGCGGGGAACTGGTGCGGAAAGATGCTGGTGCACCGCGCGTCCGGGACCACCCGGACCTTCTCGGCAAGGGCCAGCCGGTCCGCCGACCGCACGGCGGCATCGGTGAAGTCCGCATGGGACACGCCCAGCCCGCCTCCGCCCAGCAGCGCCGCCGCGATCGTGAACGGACCGCTGAACGCGCCGTGGTACCCCGATTGCGGCCGGACCTTGGCCGCGTGGGGTTCCCCGATGGTGTGCACGACCGGCGCCGGAACCCCGAGGGTGAGTGCCGTGACGGCGCCCGGATCGACCCCCTTCGCCCGCAGCCGCAGGGCGGCGTCGATGCCGGCATGGGTGAAGTGGTTGCACGGGTAGGGCTTGACGAACAGTCGTCGGGCCTCCCAGCGCGTCCCGAGACCGTCGGTGAGCTGGCCGGCGTCGGCGCGATCACCGCAGAACGCGGTGAGGAAGCCGAACCGTCCCTCCAGCGCCGTCGTCGGCCCGGTGATCCCGTGCCGGGCCAGCTCGGCGGCGACGACCCCGGCATGGGCCGACCAGCCGCAGTGCGTGCGCTTGACGGTGCCGCCGGTCCGGTTCGCCTCGATGATCCCGGAGCCCATGCTGCAGGCGATGCCGATGACCGAGGTCAGTTCCTCCTCGTCGAGCCCGTACAGCATTCCGGCGGCGACGGCGGCGCCGACCGTGCCGCAGATCGCGGTGGCGTGCAGGCCGCGGTCGAAGAAGATCGAGTTGTTCGCCGCCGGGTCGTACCCGGCCATGCCGAGCCGACAGGTGACCTCGACGCCGATCGCGGCGGCGTCGAGCAGCGCTGCGCCGGACGCCCCCACGGTCTCGGCGACGGCGAGCGCGGCCGGCAGCACCGCCGCGGACGGGTGCAGCACCGAGGGCAGGTGGGTGTCGTCGAAGTCCAGGCCGTGCGCGAGCGTTCCGTTGACCAGCGCTGCCGCGGGAGCGGGCAGCCGCCGGTCGGCCGCGATCGCCGTGGCCTGCGGTGCACCGCCCCAGGATCCGGCCATGGCGGCCACCGCTGCGGCGACACCGGTCGGCACGGCGGCGAGGCTGTTCCCGAGGAGGTCCAGGACCCGCCCGGCCATCTCCTCGCGGAAATCCCGGGGCAGACCGGTGCGGGCGGTGGTGTGGGCCAGCTGTGCCAGCCGTTGCGCGGGAGTGGGGGTCATGCGCCGGCCTCCCTTCGGGCGAGCGCATCGGCGAGGTCGACCAGCCACCTCGCGTTGGCCAGGAGCGCGGCGTCGACGAACCGGCCCTGGTCGTCGAGCCACGCGGCGGCGCCCCGCCCCACCTGGTCGGCAAGGCGTGCCAGGGCCGCGGCCACCTCGTCGGGATCCGGTGTGAAGATCCGGTTCACCACGCTCACCTGTGTGGGATGCAGGACCGATCGGCCGAAGAAGCCGCGCTTTCCGGCGGCGAGGGTGTCAGCGCTGAGGCCGGCCACGTCCGCGACGTCAGTCCAGGCGGACAGCGGCGGACTGGGCAGCCCCGCGGCTCGGGCGGCGTTGACGATGCGCTGGCGTGCCCAGTCCAGTGCGCCGATGTCGCCGAGCCGGAGATCCGCCATGAGGTCGGCCTCACCGAGGGAGAGCAGGGCGACACCGGAGTGGGCAGCGGCGATCCGGTACGCGTTCTCCACACCCAGTGCCGATTCGATGATCGCGTGCACGGGCAGACCGGTCTCCACCGCCGCTGCCCGGACGAGCTCCGGATCCTCGACCTTGGGCAGTCGAAGTCCGGCCGCGGCGGTTCCGGTCAGGGCCGCCAGATCGGCCTCACCCCACGGTGACTCGAGCGAGTTGACGCGCACCCAGACCGGCTTGGGCCAGCGCTCCGTCAGGGCCTCGATCACCTGGTCGCGGGCAAGCCGCTTCGCGTCCGCGGGCACCGCGTCCTCCAGGTCCAGCACAACGGCGTCGGTCTGCCCGGCCATGGCCTTGCCGAGCAGATCGATCCGATGGGCGGGAACGTAGAGCCAGCTGCGAATCGGTTCCATCATCACCACTCCCCAGGGGGACGTCCGGTGCTCAGCGGCGTTTCGCGACCGCCGAGCACCCGTCCCCGTCGTCGATGCCCGCGCGCCGACCGGCCGGGGCGGCGTTGCCCGGCGTCGGGCAACGTGGATCTCCGGAGGCGATCCCGGTCCTCTCCTCCCTTACGCCTCGGCCCCTCCGAGCAGCAGGTCCAGCCGGCGCGGCCCCCAGACGTGCCCGGTCGACCACTTCACGGCGTCGCCGGGTGCGAGCGTGAACTCCGGGATCGCACGAAGCCATTCCTCCAGGGCGATGCGCATCTCCATCCGGGCCATGGAGGAACCGATGCACCGGTGGATGCCGACCCCGAAGGCCAGGTGACGGTTGACCTCCCGGCCGATGTCGACCCGGTCCGCGGACGGGAACTCCGCGCTGTCCCGGTTGGCCGACGGCATCCCCAGCAGGATGGAATCACCCGCGCTGAGCTGTGCACCGTGGAACTCGGTGTCCCGGGTGACCACACGGGCGATCTGGACGGGGGAGAAGGCGCGCAGGAACTCCTCGACGGCGGTGGGGATCAGCTCGGGCTCGGCCACGAGCCTCTTGCGGTCCTCCGGGTGACGGGCCAGGTGCCACAGACTGCTGCCGAGGGCGCTCCACGTGGTGTCGATGCCCGCGGTGATGATCAGCACCAGGGACCCGATCAGCTCGGGGCCGGTCAGTTTGCGGCCGTCGATCTCGGCGGACAGCACGCAGCTCACCAGGTCCTCGCCGGGCTCCCGGCGCCGCTGCTCGATCAGGTCGTCGAGGAACGGCTGGGTCTGCGCCATCGCGGCCTGGATCTCCTCCATCTCGTTGGCCTCGAGGAGGGCCCGCATCTGCTCGGCGAACTCGTCCTGACGGTCGTCGTCGCAGCCGATCATCCGCGCCATGAAGCGCGACGGGATCCTCTTGGCATACTCGGCCGCGGCGTCGCAGCGGTCCCGGCCCGTGATCCCCGCCAGCAGTTCGCGGGCGTGTTCGCGGACCGACGGCTCCAGCGCCTTGATCTGCCGGGGGCTGAAGGCGGGGAGCAGCGTGCGTCGGAACGCGCCGTGCCGCGGCGGGTCCAGGGTGATCGGCGGCCGTTCGGCGAGGTCGTCGCCGAAGGCGTTCTTGGGCACGCTGATCGAGACCGAGGAGAACAGCTCGGGGTCCTTGGCCACGTCGTCGACCGCTTGGTAGCTCGCCGCGATCCAGTAGCCGCCGTGCTTCTCGCTGTGTGCCACCGGACAGCCGCCGCGCATGTCGTCGTACACCGTGAAGGGGTTCTCCGCGACGGGCGGGGAGAACAGGTCGAAATCGTTCTCGTAGGGCATGGTCGTGCTCACCTGCTCAGGAGTGCGAGGGGGCGGACGGGGGATCCGGTGCCGCCGACGATCCGCAGCGGCGCCAGTACGAAGCCGAATTCCACTGCGGCACGACCGGCGAGTCCGTCGAACCGCATGTTCTCCACGATGTGGATGCCGGCGTCGACGAGCATGATCCGGTGTACCGGCATGATCGTGTGACCGCGTCCGGCCGGGATCTGCTCGAAGGCCGTGGTGTCGGTGCCCGCGGCGCGGATTCCCCGCTCCACCAGCCACCGTGCGGCGTCCGGGGTGATTCCGGGGACGCCGGTGTCGAACCCGAGGTAGGCCTGCGGGTCGCTCCACCAGCGGCTCCAGCCGGTGTTGATCAGACAGACCTCGCCCGCCCCCGGCTCGACCCCGGCCTGCCGCGCCGCGGCGGCCAGCTCCGCGGCGGTGATGCCGTGGCCCGCGGGCAGGCAGTCCGTGCCGTGGAGCGCCGCGATGTCGAGGAAGGTCGCCCGGCACACCATCGGTTCGACGGTGTCGATGCCGTGCACGGAGAACGCACCACCGCGCTGGGCCTCGGCGCTGTCCCGGCCACCGTGCAGGAGGCCGTCCTGGGAGACGTGGGAGAGGGCGTCGATGTGGGTGCCGACGTGACCGCCGGTGGTGATGATCTCGCTGGCCGACGAACCGCCGTCGGAGCGGACCGCGTCGCCGTGGCGTCGCGCCAGCGCCATGCGGAACCCCGGATGGTTCGGCGAGCACGGCATCCCGTTCGCCAGGGGTTGGGCCAGGTCCACGACCTCCACTCCGCTCGACAGTGCGGCGAGCAGGCGGTCGGGGGTGGCGGAGGATTCGGTCATGACACGTCCGGGAGGAGTTCCAGCGCGTGAGCCAGTTCGAGTACCCGGCGCGCATTGGCGACGATCGGTGGTGCGACCAGCCGCTGACGGTCCGACACCACGACCGAGGTGTCCTGCTCGTCGGCGCGGTCGGCCGCCTCGCAGATGTCGACCGCCTCGGCGATCTCGTCGGGCGTCGGCCGGTAGACCTGGTGGATGATCGGCAGTTGGCCGGGGTGAATGGCCATGCGCCCCAGGAAGCCGAGCCGCTTGCCGTGCAGGCAGCTGTCGCGCAGGCCCTCGGGGTCGCGCACCTCGGCGTAGACGCTCTGGCAGGGACTCGGCAGTCCCGCCGCGCGGGAGGCCGTGATCACCCGGATGCGGGCGGCGTCCATCGTCCGTCCGTCCAGTTCGCAGCCCAGGTTCACCCGGAGATCCGATTCACCCAGCCCCAGCATCGTCACGGCGGGCGACGCCGCGGCGAGCGGGTAGGCGACCTCCAGCGCGGCGGCCGATTCGATGAGGAGCTGGACGCCGGCCGGATGGCCGATCTCGGCGAGCAGCCCCGTGACGTGGGCCAGATCGTCGAGGCCGCGCACCTTCGGCAGCCGCAGCCCGCTCAGCGCGGGGCCGGCGACGGCGAGCACGTCATCGGTGCACAGTCCGCTCGCGACGGAGTTCACCCGCACGAACGTCGGCTTGGCGACGGCGCCCGAGACGACATCGGAAACCAGCTCGCGAGCGTATTGCTTTTTCGAATCCGGTACGCCGTCCTCCAGGTCGAGCACGACTGCGTCAGCGTCGGAGGAATATGCGCTTCCGATTCGCTTCAGGTGGTGACCTGGTACGTAGAGGTAGCTCAGGAACAGTGAGCGGGTGCTCGCGGACTGCCCTGTGGAATGGTGTGGTTTGGAAAGTTGCACTACACCCCCAAGGCGGGTATCGTGGCGGCGTCAAAATTCGACATTCAAAATCCTTTAAATGTCGAATAATTTTTACGCAGGATGCGTCGGGGGAGTAAGTGGACCTTGGTGCAGGGCAAAAATTGTGTACCAAAGTCCACTTCACCTGGATCATCCCGTGTGGTAGGACTCAAGGCTGTCGTGCCGAGTCGTCGGCAAGTGGGTGCGCACAATGCGCGAATGCGGTGAATGGGATGGTTCATGAGTAATTCGGGCGATGAGCAGCAGGGGACGTCGTTCGGGTCGAACGCGGCCGGGTACACCGAGCACCGGCCGGATTACCCGCGCGAGGCCATCGAGTGGGCGCTCGTGCCGGTCGCGGACCGGCCGCAGCTGACGGTCCTCGACCTGGGCGCGGGGACCGGTCAGCTGACCAAGGGGCTGCGGGCCGCCGGGATCGCGGTGGTCGCCGTGGAGCCCGACGCGCGCATGCGGGACGAGCTGGTCCGCAACCACCCCGGGGTCGAGGCCCACATCGGATCGGCGGAGAGCATCCCGCTGCCCGACGCGTCGGTCGACGCGGTCCTGGCGGGCAACGCCTTCCACTGGTTCGACCAGGAGAAGGCCTTCCCGGAGATCGCTCGGGTGCTGCGCCCGGGAGGGGTGGTCGCCGCGCTGTGGAACGACGACGACGCGCGCGTCGACTGGATCGCCGGGCTGGCGCGGATCTTCGGCTGGGACAGCACGACGTCGCCCACCGACCGGCTGCGGCAGCACCCGCTGTTCACCGACCTGGAGCACGCCGACTTCCGGCACGGCCAGCGCTGCACCACCGACTCGATGGTCGCCCGGATGGGGACCCTCTCCCCCGTCCTGGCGCTGCCGGAGCAGGAGCGCGGTGAACTGCTGGGCCGCATCCGCCGGCACCTGGACGAGCACCCGGACACGCAGAAGGGCGAGTTCGATCTGCCGATCCGTCTCACGGTGACCCGGGCGGAGCTGCGCGGGGCGGGCGAGTAGCGGATATCCGAGGAATTCTGGCGGCGGGGGGGGGCCCACCCCCCCCCCCGGGGGGGCCCCCCCCCCCCCCAAATAAATTTGGCCGCGGGAGGAGGGGAGTGAAAGGGGGGTTTTTTGGGTGGGGGCCGC
>NZ_JBIUUS010000065.1:0-20745 GCF_044742585.1 Kitasatospora sp. NPDC087861 | reverse complement strand
ACGGCCTGCTGCCGGATCCGCTCCCGCGCGGCCCCCTCCGCGTCGGTCAAACCGCCGACCTGTGCATACCTCACAGCACACGACTACCGGGATCGCAGGGGCGTTTCAAAGTCCCGGTGATCACATGAGTCCGCAGGCCAGAGCGGTCTGGAGAGTCCGAGGCGGCCCGTCACGTACGCATCGAAGCTCCAGTTGAACGAGGTGACCTTGCCAAGTCGCCTTGAACCGCTGGAGCTTCGATGTGCCGTCAGTCTGCCACCGTCTGTCTCGTCAAATTGCCCGCTCTGGAGGATGTAGCGGGGCTCTCGCTGGCGGAGCGGCTGCGGGCGCTGCCCGATCCGCGTCGGCGGCGCGGTGTGCGTCACCCGTTCGTGGCGGTGCTGCTGGTTGCCGCCTCGGTGGTGGTCGCCGGCGCGCGCTCGTATGCGGCGATCGGCCAGTGGTCTGCGAATGCTCCGCAGCAGGCCCTGGCCCGGCTGGGCGCTCGTGTGGCGGGCGCGTTGGGGGTGCGTATCGCGCCGGGTGCCGCCACGAGAGCAATGCTCAAGACTTGTGGATCGGCTCCGGGAGGGCACGCGGAGGGCGTACCTTCCCGAATGATCCTTAAGGTCTCCGAGTAGGCCCGCGTTGCAGCGCGGGTCGGGAAGGTACGCCCGTGCTCAGCGTAGTCACCGACGACGGCTCCACCCAGTCCGGCTCCCTGATCGACGAGATTGTCCGCGAGGGCGCCCGTCGGATGCTGGCCGCCGCTCTGGAGGCGGAAGTCAATCAGTACATAGCCGAGTTGGCTGCCGAGACCGACGAGCAGGGACGTCGCCTGGTGGTCCGCAACGGGTACCACCGACCCCGGACCGTGGCCACGGCAGCCGGGGCGATCGAGGTCACCGCGCCGCGGGTGAACGACCGTCGTGTCGACGAGTCCACGGGCGAACGCAAGCGGTTCTCCTCGAAGATCCTGGCGCCGTGGTGCCGCAAGTCGCCCAAGGTCAGCGAGGTGCTGCCGCTGCTCTACCTGCACGGGCTCTCGTCCGGGGACTTCGTGCCCGCACTGGAGCAGTTCCTCGGCTCGGCCGCCGGGCTCTCGCCAGCCACGGTGACCCGGCTGACGAAGCAGTGGGGCGAGGACCATGCCGCCTTCCAGGCCCGGGACCTGTCCGACCGCGACTTCGTCTACGTGTGGGCCGACGGGGTGCACCCCAAGGTCCGCCTCGGCCAGGCGCACTCGTGCGTCCTGGTCCTGCTCGGGGTGCGCGTCGACGGCACCAAGGAACTGATCGCACTCGCCGAGGGACTGCGCGAGTCCACGGAGTCGTGGGCCGACCTGCTGCGCGACTGCCGCCGACGCGGCATGCGCGACCCGGAGCTGGTCGTCGGCGATGGCGCGATGGGCCTGTGGAAGGCCCTGGCCGAGGTCTTCCCCGCGGCCCGCCATCAGCGCTGCTGGGTTCACAAAGCCCGAAATGTCACTAATGCCCTGCCGAAGTCCGCACAGCCGGGCGCGACGAAGGCGATGCAGGAGATCTACAACGCCGAGGACCGCACGCACGCCGAGAGGGCGATCAAGGCGTTCGCGAAGACCTACGGCACCAAGTGGCCCAAGGCCGTCTCGAAGATCACCGACGACCGGGAGGAACTGCTGGCGTTCTACGACTTCCCGGCCGAACACTGGATCCACCTGCGCACCACGAACCCGATCGAGTCAACCTTCTCCACCGTCAAGCTCCGGACCAAGGTCACCCGTGGCGCCAGCAGCCCGGCCGCGGCCCTGGCCATGGTCTTCAAGCTCGTCGAGTCCGCCCAGGACCGATGGCGCGCGATCACCGGCGCCCACCTGGTCGCCGTGGTCCGCGCCGGCGGCAGATTCGAGAACGGAGTCCTGGTCGAGCGCACCGAGGTGGCGGCATGACCGAGCCCCTCAACCCCGGCAGCCACACAGCCGAGGTGGAACTGCAGATCGACCAGGTCACCATCGTGAACTCGGCTGAGGCCACCGCCACGGTTCGCTGCATCCTCGGCCCGGTCCGTCGCGGCGCCCGCTTCGACCACATCCGCGACTCGGCAGAAGCCATCGACCTGGAGCTGGCGCAGATCCTCGCCTACTTCGGGCGATCCGTCGACGAACTCGACCCCGTCCACACCGCGCTGGTGACTCTCCGGGGCACAGGAGTCCAACTCCTGGCCCCAGCTGCCCCGCACTCCGGCTGGCAGGCCATCCGGGAACCAACCCGCCGCCATGACCAAGCCATCTACCAGTCTTGACTATTACTCCTTCAAGTTCACGCATCGGCATCGGTCGGAGCCGCTCACTATCGAGCCCGTGAGAACGGTGACCGAGATCGCCGTGCCGACAGGGCAGCTGGTGGTTTGCGACCCCTCGTACCTGCCCAACGGCACGGAGGGTGATCCGCTGGTGATCGAAGTTCCGCCTGGTGTCCACCCTGTGCAGGAGACCGGCGCCAGCTACGAGGGCGAGATGTTCGGCGACCGCTTCTCCGCCCGTGACACGTATGCCGTGCGTCTGCTGGTGAGCGAGAAGCCGACCGCCCGCTGGACGATGGCGGTCCCGCCAGGCGAGGACGTGAGGCTGCTGCATGATGGCCAGTACTTCGGCTTCGGCGTCGACTCTGCCACGGGCTGCTTCGCCGACTCCATCGCTCGGACCGAACTGGGCCGCCGCTACATGCGGGCCCTCACCTCGGGCGGTGGCGAAGGCGTCGACGACATCGATGGCGGCTACAGCAAGGTGGTCGATGACGCGACTGGGGCCGCGCTGGTCACCTTCTTGTTGGGCGGAGACGGTGTCTACCCGGTCTGGGTGGGACGTGACGACGCGGGTGAGGTCACGGCGGTCGTAGTGGCGGACCGTTTCGAAGTCGGCTATCTGGAACCGTTGACCCCATGCGCTGGGGCATCAAGCGGCGAGTGGGTGGGCTCGATGCGACCAGGCGGTCGCCTCGTCGTACCTCGTGCCGGTCTTGAGACAGTCGTGCAGGATGCCGACGAGCCGGTTGGCGAGCTGGCGCAGGGCGGCGTTGAATTCAATGCCGCGGGCCCGTTGCTTCTCGCAGTAGGCCCTGGCGCCAGGGGAGACCCGCGGTGCGGAGAATGCCTGGGCGATCAGGACGTCGATGAGCCGGTCGTTGAGGACATATCGCGCGGTCACGACCTTCTTCCTGCCGGATGCGCGGGTGATCGGGCTGGTGCCGGCGTAGTTCTTGCGGGCCTTGGCACTGGCGTAGCGGTGAGGGTCGTCGCCGAATTCTGCGAGTACCCGCCCGTGCATGAAGTTGACCTGCTCGTTCAAGGTGACCAGCAGCGCGACAAGGGTGCGTGTCGAGTCAGCGTAGGCCGCAGTCACAGCGGCTGGCTGCCCCAGATGCTTGGCGCGCAGTACGGCTTGGATCTTGATGGCCTTGTCGGGGATGTTCCGTCGGCGGGCGCGCTTGAGAGCCGCGCCGATCTGCGTGGTCGTCAGCTTCGCCGCAGCTACCGGATCAGGTGCCTTGGCCAGTAGTTCCAGGGCGTCGGGGGCATCCAGGTCGTCGAACGCCTCCACGGCGGCGGGGAAGTCGAGCAGGGCATGCCGCTGCGTGGTGCGGGTGCGTTCCCAGATCAGGGTCTTATGGGCGCGCGAGCAAGGTCGGACGCGCCAACGACCAGAGCGTCGACGTCCTCGCCGAGGACCCGACAGGACGGCGCTGGGCCGTGCAGTGCAAGCACAAGCAGGACCCCGCCGGCGGCAAGCCCGTGGGCGTCGGCGTCCTGTATGCCCTCGCCGGCACCTACCAGCGCGCCCACGACGCGCACCTCGCCGTCGTCGTCACCAACGGCCGCTTCTCCCGCGACGCCCTGAGGTGGGGCGCCGAACAAGGAGTCCTCCTCGTCGACCGGACCGTCCTCGCCCGATGGGCCGCCGACGGCCAGCCCCTGTGGGACGTCCTGCCCCGCATCCCCGCACCCCGCAACGGCCTGCAGAACGAACCTCACCGCCCGCAGCGCCACCGGCCGCCGTCGGGCAGGCCTACCCTGATCCACGACAAGGGGAGGGACTGGCCGTGGAACTGACGGTGCGCGACAAGCGCTGGATAGTCGTGGTGGGGTTGATCGGGGTCGGGGTGTCGGCGTGCTATGCGTCGGGTGGTGAATCCGACTATCCGCTTCCCTACGTGAGGCGGGACGCATCGGTCCTCGGCCGAATCGAGCTCGCCGACCCGTCTACGAGAAGTACGGCCGTAGAAGCGGACGATCGCACGATCACGATCGAGGTCGACTGGAGCGGTTGCGACTACAAACCCGACCTGGTGGCACGGGAATCGGCGGATAAAGTCACACTGCTGTTGAAGCGCCGGGACGCTTCGGGCCCAGACGTTGGGTGCGAGGACGGTGGCATCGCCCAGCTCAAGGCCGTTCTGCACCAGCCACTCGGCACCCGGACCCTGGCCGACGCCGTCACCGGCAAACCCGTCCCGTACACCCACATCCAACGACAGCCGACAACGGGCTGACTGCCTGGTCCCGCTACTCGGGTAGCCCCACCACCGTCAGCCCGTCGCCGGGGTGCAGCCCGGCGAGGGCGGTCTCGGCGGTGTCGGATTCCCTGTCAAGTTCTTATGTTCAAGTTCTGAGTCTGAACCTAGGCCCAGAAGCGGCCGGCTTGGCCAAGTGGTCCTGGGTAACAGAGTGACTTAGCTGACGGGCTGTAAGCTGGTCGGGTGAACCTCACGCGGGGAATCCTGTCGTCGCAGCACGCGGAGGCGGCATCGCTGTCGCTCCGCCAGGCGCGGCGGTTGATGCGCGGCGTGCCTCGTGATCTTGCGGACGCGATCTGTTCCGATCGCAACTACGTCGCCCACGGAATGCAGGAAAAGGCGTCCCTAAGCTTCTCCGTTGGCGAATACGTAGATCATCTCCGAGGTGCAGCTAGGTGTGTGCCAGGGACCCCGTTCTCGGAGAAGTGCTCGGATCTGGCGGAGTTCTTGGCGGATTGCGGCCTGGGCGAGGCGGGCAGCCGTAATTTCGTCGGCCGTCACGTCCCTGTGCTCTTCGCAGCTGAGGGTATGCAGGTTGTGCTGCACATCCACGCCCTAGTACTCCAGCCGTAGATCGTGATCACGGAGTTGTGCTGCCCGGGTCGCCGCGCCTGCCGTGATGAAGTAGGTCATTGCCCGCTGGGTAGACGCGTCCCAGCTGATCCGCCAGCGGGGTCTTCTGTGCCGTCGACGACTGAACGGACGCAGGCCATCCAGTCGGTCCAGGCAGCGGGATCAGTCGGCCCGCCGTCCTCCAGGAGGCCGATGTCACCCAGAAGCGTGGAGAGGTCGTCTCCCGCGCGGTTCGCGAACTGCCACACGAAGCGCGACATGATCAGGAAGGCTTCGCGCTCGTTCAGTGCGTACTCACTCATGTGGGCTTCCCAGCGTCGGGCTCGGGCCGGTAGACCCCTTGCCGTGGATCGGTCGCGCCCGGTCGGGGCGCGGGCGCGGCCACCGGTGATCATCGTGGTTTGTGAAGACAACGAACGATCAATCAGTGGCCGCAGGTCACAGCGTAGACGCTGAGCGATGGCAAGCGATGTTCAGTGACCTCATGAGCCGGGTCGCGGGCCGCTTCGCGCGGGTCGAGCCGCGTCGGCGGGCCGGGGCGCTGGTGCTCGGACTGCTGGCCGACCTGCCGCGCAAGAACTGTTGGACGATCGCCGAGCACGCCGGAGATCCCACGCCGGACGGCATGCAGCACCTGCTGAGCCGCGCCAAGTGGGATGCCGACGCGGTGCGCGACGACCTGCGCGACTACGTCGCCGAGCACCTCCACGACGACGAGGCGGTCCTCGTCGTCGACGAGACCGGCGACGTAAAGAAGGGCACCCGCACCGTCGGCGTCCAGCGCCAATACACCGGCACCGCAGGCCGGATCGAAAACTCCCAGGTCGCCGTCTATCTGGTCTACGCCGGGAGACGCGGGCATGCGGCGGTGGACCGGGAGCTGTACATCCCGCGCTCGTGGACCGACCAGCCCGACCGCTGCCAGGCGGTCGGGCTCGACCCGCATACCGCGTTCGCGACCAAGCCCGAACTTGCCGCCCGAATGATCGCCCGGTTCCTGGATGCCGGCCACCACGCCCCGTGGGTGGCTGGCGACGAGGTCTACGGCGGCAACCCGAAGCTGCGAAGTGCCCTGGAGGAACGTGGCACCGGGTATGTGCTTGCGGTGGCCCGCGCCCACGAAGTCGCCACTCAGGCAGGAAAGTTCCGCGCGGATGCCTTGGTCAAGAAGCTCCCCAAGCGGGCCTGGCAGAAGCTGTCCGCCGGAGCGGGGGCCAAGGGGCAGCGCTTCTACGACTGGGCGCACATCAACCTGCCCAACGAGGCTTCCGGGCACCGCCATCTGTTGATCCGTCGCAACCGAACCACCGGGGAACTCGCCTACTACCGCTGCTATTCGCTCCGGCCGGTTCCACTGGCAGCCCTGGTTCGCGTTGCTGGATCAAGGTGGCGGGTCGAGGAGACATTCCAGGCCGGTAAGGGCCTGGCCGGCCTGGACGAACACCAAGTCCGCCGTTACGACTCCTGGGCCCGCTGGGTCACCCTCGCTTTGCTCGCCCATGCCTTCCTGGCCGTCCTCCGCGCCGATGAGCATGCCCGCCGACCAGCTCTGGACGACCTGATCCCGCTGACCTGCAACGAGATCTCGCGCCTGTTCATCACCCTGGTCGCCGAGCGCGGCCGTGATACGGCACACCGGCTCCGCTGGTCTCACTGGAGACGCCGTCACCAGGCCCGATCCCGAGCAAGCCACTACCACCGTCAGGACGCCACCCCAGCATGATCACGATCTACGGCTGGAGTACTAGGCCCGCAGATCGTCTCCCTGGGGTCTGCGGAGAGGGATCTAGCCCGTGGGAACGCCCGGCGCGCGCGTGTGCTGAGGTCCGCGAACGTCCCGCTCTGGGTTCTGGCGGTTGTGAGGGGGCTGCCGGAGGACGCCATCAGGTCGCTGACGCCCGAGGCACTCGTTGAGCTTGCGTGCTCTGACGTGAACCTTCCAGACGTTGAGGCTCAAGACCGGTCGCAGAAGCTGGCCCAGGCCAGGGCGGCGCTCGTCGTGCTCAAGGTGTTGACCCTCTTGGGCATTGAGCCGGCGAGCTGGCACGAGATCCTCAATCGCCTCGTGGCACTGATCGCTGCTGTTGAGCGGGTGCGTGCGTCTCGGGTGGCAGAGGTCGACATCCCGCCGCTGCCATGCCAGCCACCGGGCGAGCTGGTGATATCCAAGCCGCGAGTTCCCCGAGCGCCCGGTTCCGTCGGCCCTCGTCGTGTCGTCGACAAGGGCCGCTGTCGGCTGCGCCAGTGCGGAGGGCTTCGAGGGGGCCTCACCGCGTAGCCGACCCGGTCCGTCCTGATCAACAAGGACCGACTGTGGACTTGAACATGATCTTTGGCGGGATCTCCGCTATTGCCGCTGTGGGCTCGCTTGCCCTGCAGGGAGTGGACGAGTGGAAGGAGCGTGGCCGCGATCGTGAGGCGGAGCCTCCGGCGTCAGCGGATGAGTCCGGGGCGCCGCGAGAGACCGGCGGCGCTGTGATGGATCCCGATGGTGACCGGTCTGAGTAAGTAAGTGCGGGTGGGGTGACCGGTTGGTGGCGGTCACCCCACCCCCCCTTCAAGCCCGGCAGGTCGAGCGGGTGCCGTAGTCAGGTCTTGGGGAAGCACACGACGTTGTCGGGTAGCCGGGCGTGTTCCTGGGCCTCGCGCAACTGGTCGGCCAGGACTGCGCTCGCGAGGGTGAGCTGGGTGAGCTGGTTCTTCAGATCGGTGTTCTCCTTTGTCAGGTCGGAGACCCGCTCTTTGAGGTTGGTGACGGTCTTCCGTAGCCGCTTTTCGGGCTCCGGGGTCTGCTTTGCTTCTGTGCGGACGCGGTCGTAGAACTCGTTCTTCAGGTCCGCGTGCCGCTTGAGCAGGGCCATGCGGTGGACGCCGGCCTCGGCGGCCAGGGCGACGACAGTCAGACTGCCGTTGGATGTGGCGGCCTGCCCGGTGAGGAGGCGCTCGATGGCCTCGCGGATGCGGGTTCGTTCGTCGTGGTGCTGTTGGTTCATGTCAGGGCCTCGGAGGGTTGGGCTGTGCCGTCGTGGGTGTCCGCGGTGGCGCGGAGAAGGTCCGCGTTGCGGCGAAGACGCCTGCTGACCGGGTCGGGAGCGTGGTCGGCGAGCTGATCGATTTCGTGGGCGCGTTCGCGTAGGCCGACGGTGTGGGTGTCGATGCGGACGGCGTTGCCGCACCCGGGGCGGCAGATGTACTGGTTGGGGGCTGTAGCGTCCGGGGCGGGTTCGCACAGGGCCGTGTCCCGTTTGAACACGCAGATCAGGTGGGCGTCGGGGTTGTCGAACAGGACCAGGCCGTCGCGGGCCAGGTAGGCCGCGGCCTTCTTCGCGAACGTCTTGTGGACGAGGCGGCCTTCGAACCGGGGAGCGGCCGCGGCGGCGGTCAGGGCCCGTCGGGCGGCCGGGCCCGAGATCTTCTCGCCGGCGGCGAGGCGCTCACGCAGGCGGGCGGCGGTGTCGGCGGAGGCGAGCGCCGTTTCGATGTCGAGGACACCGTGGATGCCGTGCCGACTCCGAGTGCCGTAGCCGGTGGAGACGCGGGCGTCCAGGACGGTGCGCATGTGCCCGTACTGGATGGCCAGGGCGACCAGGCCGCCAGGACGGCGGGCGATGTGCCAGGCCAGACTCCGTCGGAACCGCGACATTCTGACCGGGCCCTGGGGGTCCTCGGGGACGACTTGGCCCGGCATGCCCTGGGCGATCGCTTCGCGGTTCACCCAGTCGACGAAGTCCTCGATCCGCCGGTTCAGCGATTCGTTCTTCAGCGCGCCGTGGTTGCCGCGCTGGGCGGAGAAGTCCTGGTGGGCGGAGCTGAACAGGAGCTCTCCCTCGGGGACGATGCGTTCCAGGACACGGATGGCGTTGACGACGGGGGTGATCGCGACCCAGGGGACGTCGCGTTCCTCGCCGGCGGAGACGTGGTTGTTGTCCTCGTCGGTGACGTTCTTGTAGTGGCGGCTGCGGATCAGGTGCCGCCCGGGGGCCCCGTCTTCGCCGGGTTCGGGGTCGGGGCAGCAGCCGGAGCGCATGCCCTGGACTACTGGCGCAAGGCACGTATTCCAACCGTGCACTATTCGGCGCTCTGCCATGACGCACCAAGGTCCCGATGACCGATAGCCCGGAAGCTTCCGGTACCAGCCTCTGGTGCCGGAAGCTGCCCCAGGGCCTACGGTGATGAGGAGGGCATGTTCCGTGGCACGCCGGAGGGCGTGGACCACGAGCCGCAATGCAGGTGTGGCGATCATCTCCACAACCCATCACAAGGCGTGATGCTCAATGACGCTCCGCACTCTTTATCTACAGCGCATGCTCAGCGTAAATGGCAGAAATAGCTTGGCCGGGCGTCAACTATTTGACCACCTAAAGGAAATCTCAGAGGAATGCCTCCTTGCCCACGCCGTACTAAAAAGGGAAGATGCAGACCGCTTCAGAAATGGAAATATAGCCAACGATGTCATATCGGAGGATCTGGTCGACCAGCTCGATCCGAACTTCATCTATCTAGAGGGTGGCCTTTTCTTGGATGGCGATCTATGGAGGATTGCCCAGCCAATCGCGGAGCACTTTGTCGCAAATGGAAGTGTGCTGGTTGTCGCGGACGTCGACATCAATCAGCTCCATGAAAACAAGGCGCAATACCGCGAAGCGTCAACCTTCCTCGGTGCGCGGTTTGATTACGGCCAATCCGACAGATCGTCGCCTGTCTACGGCGCGGACCAAGGGTCATTTTGGCTAAATCCTCGCCAAATAGTATGCCTGCCCCAGAAGATGGTGATAGCCGAATGGCTGCGCCCCGTCTATGAAGGCGTCTCTGAACTAATGGTCGGTCTGCCGGTGCGGCTTGACTTTTGGCAACATGTACTGGCTTCAGGCAACCAAGGCAGTACGGGTACGCTTCAAGATGACCGGTGGATCGATCAATTTGATTGCTGCCCGTTTGCCTCCGTTCACAACTATGGCCACGGCTATGCGGTCACCATAGGGGGACTCGTCTCATCCGACACGTGGGTTGATCGCTGCGGAGGGAACGTGCGGTGGGTGGAAAATATCGGATCCTTCCTTTCGCGAGATGCCGCATCTGACAGAAAGCGCACCGTCTCACACTTCCGTTCACCGCACTTGCTATTCCTCTCGCACAGGTCGTCGGACAAAGTGATCGTTGGGGACGTGGCGCGAGAGATCAAGAGAAAAGGGATTGCCGTATGGCTTGACAAGGACAAACTAATTCCGTCAGATTCGCTCTGGGGAGGTATTTCGTCGGGGCTCGAGGAAATGAGTCACTTCGTGCTCTTTTGGTCTCAAGCTTGCCTGAGTGGTGCCGGCGTGACGCGAGAATGGCAAGCGGCTGCAGCCGCCTTGATGGATCGAGGAATCCCGATCATAATCGTCCGGCTTGATGAAACTCCGGTCCCAGCAGTTATTGGCGACTTGTTCAGGATTGAAGCAAACGGGTTGAGTGGCGCGGAGATCTCGGTCGCACTCGACGACGCTGTGCAGCGTCTCACAAGACGTTCGAGCAGTAGCTCGTAGTCGACGCACGGGGGTCTTTACATTGTGCTGCCACAGTTAGGGCAGTGTCGTTTTTATACTGGCGGGAGGGGGTTATTCCGGTGCACTATTCCTCTCCAGAGGCATCCGGGAGGAAGCTCTGAGGATCGGTGAAGGCGACCTCAGTGTCCCTGGGTTGAGGCAGCTCAAGTCCGCAGAGCGGGTCGTCTTCGGGGTGGTGGAAGGCCGCTCGGCGGGCGTTCCAGACGAGCCGTTGGTTCAGGGCCTTCGCTATCGAGGTCGAGCCGGAAAGGGGGAAATCCTCCGTGTGATGCTCGCCCATGATCAGCGCCATGCGTCGATCAAGCGGAACCAGCACGCCGCCAGCGCTCGCGCTCCCGATCGGAAGGCCCGGGTCTTGCCCAGGGCCTTTCATGAGGACGACCGGGGTGTCGGTTGTGATGAGCGCCTTCCTAGTGAAGCGGACGAGGTGCCAGCCTCGGCTGAAGAAGCCAGCAGCCGTTCCGGGAAAGCTCCTGCTCATGGTGTGCATGTGGAGGTTCTGGTGAGCCTCATACTTGTAGTCGTCGAAGGCAGTCATGAGCGCCCACATCTCGTCAACCTCGGCCTCGGTGACCGGGCGGGCCTCGACGGATTCGAGCGCTGCCCGCATCTGCGATCGCCCGCCGAGCGCAATGGACAGCTTCAACCCCGCGTCGGCGATGTCGTTTCCCGCCTGCCGGGCCGCAGGCGTGCGGAGGTACTGGATCGCGGCCCAGGCTGCGATCGGCCTGCGTACCGCCTCAGGAATGGGCCAGACACGTTCGTCGATGAGCTGCCGGAGTGCTGTTGCCGCCTGTCCTTCCAGCTCTGACAGGGAATCCTCGACAGCGTCGGACGGGGAGCCGTCGTTGGTCTCGACCAGGTAGAAGTCGTTCTCGACCGTGGCGTTGCCGATTGACATCAAGTGCCTCTTGACGCCTGGGAGTTCAACTCGCATCAGTTGTTTCCTGGCGTCCGCGAAACGGGCGAGATAGAACCGTGGGACGGTGTGATGGCGTCTTTTCCTGGGCTGATTCATTGTTCGTCCTTCAAATCATCGGCTCGTGCGGCGAGGTACTCAGCCCAGTCGCGTCGCGCGTAGGCGACCCAGCGGAGCGCGGTGTGGCGGTGCATCCCGGTCACGTCAGCGAGGATCGGGCTGGGGAGATCAGCAGCGAGGGCGGCCAGCGCACCGTTGCGCGCGGTGCGAACCGGGATGCCATGCCGGTTGAGTTTCTGGGTCATGCCGTGCGTCGAGATCGGCTTGCCCGGGACCATGCCCGGGAAGAGCCACTGGGGACCTGGGTGGGCTCGCGAGAGCTGCGGCCGCGGTCGAGGCTGTTCGGCAAGTTGCCGCAGGAGCTCGGCGAGCCGTGGAGGCAGCAGGACGGGGTGGCGGCCCAGGAGCAGGTGGGCGTGCTTGTCGCCGAACTTGAGGTGTTCAGGCGTCAGGTGGCAAAGGCGTTCGGTGGACGTGCCGAACAGCAGGGTGATCGCGCCGCCGGCTCGGACGTCCGTCGGCAGGGCGTCGTCGGTCAGGCAGCGTTGGAGGAGCTGCCAGCGATCGTCGTCGTCGAGCAGGCCCTGGGGCTCCTGGCTCGGGATGGAGGGGACGGTCAGTTCGCGGGTGAGCCGGCGGCTCGCGGTCCATTTGAGGAAGTAGCGGATCAGGTAGCGCCGCTGGCTGGTGGCCCCGGTGATCCAGTCGTCGATGTGCTCCTGGGCGAGGTCGGCGAGGGCCAGGCCGCGTTGGTCCATCCAGGCCAGGAAGTCCAGGGCGACGCTGACGCGGCGTCGCAGGTCGCGGTCGGCGGAGGCGGGGTGGCGGCGGATAGCGGCCCGTTGGCGGGCGTGTCGGAGCAGGAACCAGTGCAGGAACGGGCGGGCGAGGCTGGCGTGCGCGGCCGGCTTGTCCGCGAGTTCGTGCTCCAGCCAGCCCGGGATGCGTTCGAGGTCCTCGTTGCGTTCCTCCAACACCCCGGTGTGGACGAGGAGTTGGCGGATGTAGCGCTGGCTCCGGCTGGGCGGGAGCTCGTCCAGCAGCTCGTGGCTGAGCTCGTTCCCTTCGGACGCCAGCCGGGCGAGGAGCTTGGTGTTCGGGCTCTCCTTGAGCCACTGGATGGCAGGGAACGGTGAAGGAGCGTCCGCCAGTGCGGCTGCGAGCGGTTCCAGCTGGGAGGTGATCGTGCCGTCGGGCCCGGCCAGCAGGGCGTTGACCCGCTCGCCGAGGACACAGTGAGCGCATCGTCCGCGGCTGTGGGGATTGCCCGTGCGGCCGCACTGCTTGCAGGTGTAGTCGGCGGCGAAGCCGACACATGGTCCGCAGACCTCGGTGCCGTCGTCATCCCGCGCGATCAGTGGCTGGACCATGCCGCAGAGAGGGCACTCGGCCGGTGAGCGGAGCACGGCGGTGTAGCAGGTCATGCAGACCGGCCCGATCGGCCACCGGGTGTTGACCGGCTTGGTCCGGCCGCAGCGGGCGCACGGCTCGCCGGTGCGATGACGCTGGTAGCAGGTGGCGCAGACCGGCTGTCCCTGTTCGTCGCGGCTGGCGCAGGGGCGGACTCGGCTGCAGATCGAACAGGTCGCGTCGGGGCCCTGGTAGCAGCCGTCGCAGAGGTCCGGCTGTCCGTCGCGCGCGTTGCGGGCGATGCGCTTGAGCTGTCCGCACCGACCGCAGAGCCGCCGGGGCCGGCGATGGCGGTTGTAGCAGAGGTGGCAGAGTGCGCCGTCGTCGTCAACGAGGGCGGCGGCTGCGGTCTTTCCGCAGCTCACGCAGGTGTGCATGGGGCGTTTCCAGCACTTGATGCATAGCCCTCGGCCGTCGTCCCGTCGTACCACCGGGTGTCGGAGCTGCCCGCATTCGGCGCACTCCTCGAACGTGGTGGGGTCGGCGCGGTAACAGCGGTTGCAGATCGGGCCCTCGGGGCGCCGGGCGACGACGCGCTGGCCGTCACGGTGGCACCGTGCGCAGGTTTCGCGTTGGCGGCTTCGGGCGTCGCACGAACCGCAGAGCCGCCCCTCGGGGCGGAGTTGCCGCAGGTCAGACCGGATCTTTCCGCAGTGTGCGCATCCGGGGCGGACCACAGAGTGCCCGGCATCGTGCAGGACTTCAGCGAGCCGAAGCAGGACCGGTGGACAGAGCGAGCTGCCTGACGTCAGCGCGTCGGGGTGGGCCGCGAGGTGTCTGGCCAGTTCTTCCAGGTAGCGAGCTGCCCCTCGGGTGGGGATCGGCACCGCGGTCACCAGCGCGGCCTCGGCGTCCTTGCGGCCAAGCGACGGCAGAGCTGAGGTGAGGTGGCCGACGACGGCGGCCGTCGCGGCCTCCAGGCGGGCTGCCTGCGCGGCGAGCCGGGCGACGGTTGACGGAGCCGTCGGAGAGGATGCGCTCACAGGCCCTCCGGCCGCCGGATCGAGGTCCGGCGCACGGCCGGAAGCGGGCCGGGCGTCTCGCCGCCAGACGTCTTGCGTACCTCTTCGTTGACGACCTGGACCTCGATGAGGTCGTTGGGCTGGCATCCGAGGATGTCGCACAGAGCCGCGAGGGTGTCCATCGACAGCCGCTGCGGCGGCTGCGTGACCAGGCGGAAGACCTGCTCGCGCGAGAGGTTGACGCCCCGCTCGGCCAGCAGCGGCACCAGGTCGGTGGTCTGGAACATCTCCCGGTCGGCCATGAGCTTGCGCAGGTTCCAGCGGTAGCCCATCTTCTTGATCACTTCGGGTCCTCCCAGATGCCGGGGAATCGCTGGCCCAACTTCTTGTGCAGCAGCCGGTTGCGGTACTCGTCCGAGACGCCGGTATAGAGGGCCGTGGTGCTGGCATAGCCGTGGCCGGCTTGGTCTTGGACGAATCTTTCCGGGTAATCAAATTCGGTCAAATGTCTGATATAGGAATGCCTCAGACAGTGCAATTCGAGTTCTTCGGGCAGGTCAGCGGCCTGCTTGGCGGCCTCGAAGGCTTCGTTCGCCGATCGGCGTGACAGCCGCCCGGCGCGTTCGGTCACCCAGATCGCGGGATGCTTTCCCACGTTGAACCGGGGCCGGACCTCGGTCAGGTAATGGTCGAGGTCATCGACGATCCAGTCCATCTCGGGGACGGTGAAAATGGTGCGGCGCTTGGGCGGGCTGCCCTTAGAAGACTTGCCCCAGCGCACGAACACCGCTCCGTGACGCCTGTATTGCGGAGCCTTCGCGTTGCGCCGCAGGTCGGCGAGGTCGAGGCCGACATTCTCCCGGCGCCGCATGCCGTAGGCGTAGTAGGTCTTGATCAGGGCGGAGTCGCGCATCGCGGTCAACGCACCCTTGCGGCCGCGCTTTCGGATCTCCTCAACCCGCCCGTCGGCAGCGTCGAACAGGTCCTGGATCTCGTCGTAGGTCAGCGGCCGGCGACTCGGGTCGCCCTCGTACTCACTGACGTGGGTGACGGTGTTCCACTCATGCAGGATCTGGACCGGCACTTCACCGAAGCGCTCCTGGCAGACGGACATCCAGCCGTAGCGTGGGTCAGTGATGTACTCGCAGAACAGTCGCAGGTGGTTCTGGTAGTTCCGGCCGCTCGACACCGTGAACGTCGGTGTTTTCGTCCGCAGATGGTCGATGAACGCCTCGAACTCGGCCGACTGCCACTGCCACGGGTACTGGTTGGAGTACTCGGCGAACCGGCGGACCAGCGACAGCCGCGGCTTGATGGTCCCGTCCCACTTCAGGAAGCGGGCCCGCTGCTGCTTGGTCCACCCCTCCAGCATGGCCTCGAACACGGCAGGTTCGGGGTCCAGGTAGGAGATCCCGTCCACGAGCATCAGGTGTGCCGCACCTGCCAAATCGGCCGCTTTCGCCACTCCAACCTCCGTTGCGTTAGGTGCAACATTGTTGGGATAGCCTCGGTGGAGCGCAAGAGCCGCTGGTAGATCGCCTGCGCAGTGCGAGAAGATGACGGAGCAGACGCCCATCACCTGCTGATTCGCGCTTACTTGGACCCTCCGGAGTGCTGCATCAGATGCAACTCCGCCCCGTTCTCCTGCGGACGCATGCCCGTCAGATACAGGCAGATGATCACCGCGGCGGTGCCCAGGTGTCGCATCAGCTCGCCGGCCTCGGCGAAGTCCAGGTGCTCACGCCAGGGCCGGCCGTCGAGCAGGCCGGTGATCGGGACGTCCAGCGATGCCGGGCCAGGCCGCCTCGTCGCCAGTTCGCCGAGTCCGTGCCGGCGGGCGAACCGGTCGACCTGCCGGAGGCTGCTTCCGGTGGTGGCCGCGATGAATGTTCGGGCGATCTGAGGGGTCGTGTTGGTGCGCGCGGTGGCGGGGATCGCGGTTCCGGCCTCGATCCGGGGCAGCAGGAACGCTGCCAGCGCGGCTTGACCCGCGGGAGTGGGCGGCGTACTCGTGGCGAGGTCGGTCAGCCGCCGGTTCTCGGCCCAGGCCGCCATGATGTCGTCGGCGAAGTCCTCCACCATACGGATCGACCACACCAGCAGCGGCCCGATGACGCCCGGGGACAGCGGCTCGGTCGTGTTCTCCCGTCGGCCAGCCGCTTCGGCCGGGGGCAGGTAGTCATCGGCTCCTTCCGTGTCCCACGGCGGACGGATCACCCCGGTGGGGACGAGGGTGAGGTTGTCGAACACCCACAGGTCGGTGAGCCGGCCCAGCACCTTCACGGCGCCGTCGCGTCCGATGCCGTCGTCCCAGCGCTGGGCGGCATAGGCGCTCCACTCCTCCCGGCCGCACGCGGCCAGGTCGGTGACGCCCTGATCGCACAGCCAGCGGGCCAGCCGGAGCCACTCGCGGCAGGTCTCCCGCAGGTCCGAAGCCGAGCTCCGCGCCCGGGCCCGGACGCCGCGCGTCTGTAGGAGCGTGGGACGGAGCTGCCCGTTGATCATGGTCCAGGCGGCCAGCTTCACCTGGCCACGCAGTGCCTCGGGGCAGTTCTTCCAGTGGAGGGCCGTCAGGCTGGCGCCCGGGTTGTCGATGAGCGGAGCGAGCGACCAGGTCAGATCCCGGTAGCGGGAGTTGGCGTGGTGGTTGCCGGAACTGATCCACTGGGCAGTGACGACCGGGCTGTCCGGGGCCGGCGCCGCCAGCACGTACGGGTCGTGCTCGGGCAGGAGGGCGGTGGTCATGGAGCGAGGTCCTCCTTCAGCAGAAGGTCGACGATGACGCGGTCGCGGTCACCGGCGTTGAGCAGCGCGGCGTTCCAGGGGGCCGGCCCGACCTTCTCGCGCAGGTCGTCGAGTCGCAGCAGGTGATCGCGCCAGCGCTGCTGCCAGAGGGGGTCGGGCAGGGCCGAGCGCAGGCTCAGGACCCGCTGGTGCAGGAGCGCGAGCCGGGAGTGGTGGCCCGGATGGACGTGCGCATTGGGGCAGGCCAGGCACAGGAGGAAGTCCGCCCCGCAGCCTCCCCGCGGCGCGGGCCACGGGCTGGCGGTCTCGTCCTCGCAGTCCGCCGTCGCCGTCTCCTGGTGCGCGGGGTCCGGGACAGTGGCCAGTCGCCCGCCGAAGACGGCGGCGCGGGCCAGCTCAAGAGCCTCCCTCGCCCCGTCCGCGACCACGGCCTGGGCACGGAGCCGGACGTCGTGGTCGGGCAGCACGTACACGCTCTCGTGGGTGCCCTGGGTGTGCTGCAGAGGCCGGCCCTCGCGGGTGACCGTGGTCCTGCGCACCCGCTGGAACGGTGATCCGCCCAGACCGTGGCTTTTGGCCCAGTGCTTTGCCTCTTCCGTGGTGACGCCGAACCTGAGCGGGCCCAGCGGCCGCGGGTGGTCCAGATCCCCTCTTACACGCCCGGGCGCGCCGGTGCGCGCGGTCATCAGCAAGTCCGTGCCCGGGGCCAGACGAGTGGCCAGCGCCCGGCCGTGCACGGTGGCCTCCAGCGCCTGGGTGATCAGCCGCCCGTCCGAGCCGGCTCCGGAATCGGTGATGTTCTCCGTCGAGTACCAGCGCCCGCTCCCGGACCGGTGCTTCTCCAGCCGGACCTGGTAGGTCACCGTCGTCGTCTCGCCGGCCGACGGCATCCTCGTGGGGGCAGGAACGCGGTTGTAGACGGACAGGTTCCACCCGAACCGGTCGGTCAGCAGCACAGCCAGCGCGGTCAGTTCCCCCCGCGTCAGGAACAATCGGCCCCAGGTCCGGTCCCGGCTCGAGCCGCCGAGAAGATGACGGTTCGCCACGAAGGCCCGGCCGTTCGTCGTGGCGAGCCGGGGGACATCACCGGTGAGCGCGAGGCCGTCGAGGATCCGGCCGATCCGCCCCTCCCGGCTCTCCGGGGTCAACTCGCCGGCCCTCCAGCGCTCCAGCAGCAGGGTGTTCTCGCGGATGCGCATCCACGCGGCCCGAAACTGCCGTGTTGCGGCCAGCAGCACCCGATCGCGCTCGGCCTCGCCGTAGGACTGCCTTCCGACGGTGGCGTGGGGGATCCGTCGGCTCAGTTCCTCGGCGACGGGACCGCTGCCAAGCCGCCCGTCCCGCCACAGCAGCAACCGCACCGACGCCAGGACGGCCCGGCCGCTGTTGGTCCCGACGTGGAGTGCACGCCAGCGCTTCAGCACGGCCGCGGTCAGGCCGTCCAGATCCTCAGGCGGCTGTTCCAGCTCGGCCAGGAACCGCGCGAACACCGCAAGCCGGCGCCAGTGGTTGTCCGCGGTGCGGTGGCTGTGCCACCCGCGGGACTGGGCCGCGAACGCGGCGGCCAGAGAACCCCGCATCGGTGCCGGAACGGGAAGGTCCTCGAAGTCGAACCTCTTCTCGTGCCCCTCGCTGTTGACCACGGTCACCACCAAGCCGTCGGCGGCCAGCGGCGGCTCGGCCCTGAACCCCGCCGGCGGCAGCGCCGCGCGGTGCCCCCGTCGGCTCACCGTCCCGCCTCCGGCAGCGCGCCCACCAGCACGTCCACGTCCTGGATCCCCGCCGACTCACGGGCCAAACGGGCGAACACCCCGTCCAGATCCTCGACCTCGCGTTCCTGGCCGTCCGACGTCTCGGCCGCGGCCAGGATCGACTCCAGGTGCAGGTGCGACACCGGCGCCAGGTAGTGCCGTTTCGTCGTCTCGACGTCCGCGTGCCCGAGCAAGACCTTGACCAGGAACCACGGGTCGCCGAACAGCAACGCGAAGTCCCGCCGGTCGGCCGCGGTCAGCCCGTATCGGGTCTCCATCAGCTGGTTCAGCACGATCAGCATGTAGAGGGCCATAGAGTGTCGAGTCGAGTGAACGGTCGCGTACGGCGTCTTCCCTCGTACTTCTGCAGCCCGAAACTCCCGGCCGAGCTCCCGCTCTTCAGGCGTCAGCAGGACTTGCTCGCAACGCTGGTTCGCGGAACGGAACACGCCTTCCCACCGGTCCGGCGGCATCGGCAGTCCCTGCTCGGTCAGCCACAGCCAGGCCGGCTCCGGTCCCTCGGGCCCCTCCAGGAACAGCCACTGACGTTCCCGCCAGCCCAGCCGTCCCAGGCTCTGCCTGCCCTCCACATCGTCCCGGTCCACCCAGTGGACCTGCGAATCCCGGCCCCGAGTCACCCTCGTGACCAGCCGCAGGAACGGCAGCTGCTCGTAGCGCCCCTTGGCCTGAGCCCGGTGAACCGCCCACGCCCGTTCCGACTGCACGTAGGACTCGACCTGCCCGAGCGCATCCACGCTCGCGTAGAACGTCCGGCCCTGCTTCGAGCGCGTCACCGCCGCAGCGATCTGACCATGGCAGTAACGCCCGTACCGCAGCTGCTGAACGGGCAGCTCGAACGTCAGCAGTGAGCCTCCCTCCTGCCTCCGCAGCCCCGAGCTCAGCTGCAGTTGCACGAACGACGTGTTCCGGGCCTCCGTCCGGCCCTCCCACCCCGCCGTCGCCGTCCCGTCCCTGCCGTGGCCCCTCAGCCCGATCCCCGACCAAAGGCCCCAGGTCCGTGGCGTCAGCCAGGACACCCGCGAGCTCACCGAGTGGGCAGCCCGGTCCTCCCGCCGCGACACATCCACCGGCAGCGGCGCCACCTTCGCCCACTTGAGCAATTTGGTGAACGCGGCCGCCTCGCGGTTCCATTTCGTCCCGCCGACCCGCTCCGGGTTCTGCACCGCGGTGCACCGCCAGGCGCGGTAGTCCGCCAGATCCTGCTCACTCGCCTCACGCCACCGGACACCGCGCGATGACAGGAAGCTCAGCAGCAGACGGATATCCGTCGCGTAGTTCCGCTTCGTCTCCCGCTCCAGCCAGCGGAAGTCCTTCGACCTCACGAAATCCAGGAGCCCCAGATCTACCGTGAAATCAGGGGACAAGAACACCGGATCACCATGTAGCAACCCCATCCGACCCACCGCTCCAGGCAGGTCTCGAACCCCCAGCACCCCGTCTTCCGGCAGCGGTCCCCATCGCTCCGGATCGGGCACCCACACCACGCGCCACTCGCCCACACAGACCTTCCCTGATGGCTTGAACTCGCTCAATCATCAGGGAAGTCGGATAGGAAGACGTGCAGCGGGGCTGGCGGCTCGGCAGATTGGTCGGTCACCGGTCGCCGCCGGCTGCGCGGAGCCGGGCGAAGTCCTCACCGGCCGGGCTCCACTTCTGCCCTCTGATGGGGGCGGCGAGGGAGGCCATGGCCTCGGGGCTGATGTGCAGGACGAGGCGGTGGCGGTAGGTGGCGATGACCTCGGCGACGGCGGCGAGGGACTGTCCTGAGCCCACCGTTGGCCGAACGCGGGCAGCACCGGCCGTCCGCGCGTCCCAGGCTGACCAGCAGCTCCCAGGTCAGGGCCGGGTGAGCTGACGTGCTGCCGCGTCGACGGTCTGCGCGAGGAGGACAGCGATAGTCATGGGGCCGACACCGCCGGGGACGGGAGTGATCAGGCTCGCCCGGTGCCGGGCGGTCTCGAAGTCGACATCCCCGACATTGCCTGGGTTGTAGCCCGCGTCGACCACCACGGCGCCGGGCTTGATGTCCGCCCCGTCGATGAAGCGCGGCCGGCCGACCGCGGCGACCAGGACGTCGGCCTCGCGCACGATCGTGGGCAGATCGACGGTGCGGGAATGACAGTAGGTCACCGTGGCGTCACGCCCGAGCAGGAGCATGCCGACGGGCTTGCCGAGGATAGGGCTGCGTCCCACCACGACGGCGTGCTTGCCCGTGAGGTCGACGTC
>NZ_JBIUUS010000064.1:0-24212 GCF_044742585.1 Kitasatospora sp. NPDC087861 | reverse complement strand
CAGATGGTTTGCCTAGCCGCAGAAATTCTCGTTTAACAAACGGGACAGCACGCCAAAGCACAGGCATTGCACGCCCTCGAACCGAGAACTCACACTGGTCGGCACGGCGGCCTCCGGGGTCCGCTCAGCGGTGGCGGACCTGCGACTGGCCGCCGAGGAGAACCCGGCCACCGCCGAGATGCTCGCCGCCGGCCCGGCCGGCGCCGCCCGGATCGAGGACCTGGTCCAGCGCGGACCGTCGGCCCCGGTCTGGCACCCGCTCGGCGCGCGGGGTGGGCGGGCGTGCGGCTGGACCGAGCTGTAGGCGGTAGCGGACCGGCGCGGTGAGCCGCCGGCCGTCCCGGGCGCCCTCCCCCTCGCCCCTCCTCCCCGGCCGGTGGGGACGCAGGGCCCGAGTTCTGGTGGTGGCGGGCGGTGGCCCGGGAGGCCGCTACGTTCCCCGAGGTCGTCACGGTCGCCGGGGCCCTGGTGGACCCGGTGGTGGCCGAGCTGGTGTGGCAGGACAGCGGCGCCGAGCGGATCCGCCTCTTCCCGCCCAACGGGGCATTCGCCCAGGAGCTTGGGCGCAGGATTGGGCGTCCATGGCTTGGCAAGGTCGGCGCGGTCCCCGGCAGCAGCGCGCTCACTGCCTGGTGGGGAGCGCTCGTGCGCCGTCGCCGCGGCGCCGGTCAGAGCGGAGAGCGGGCCATGGACCCGTGGTGGGTCAGGCGCGAGGACCAGCCGGTCTCCGTGGCGGCGCAGCTGCGGAAGCTGGCCCAGCGGGCCGATGGCACCATCAGCTGGAAATCCGCGGTGCCCGTGGGAGAGCGTGAGCGCATCGCACGCCTGATGCGCGAGGCCGCCGAGTCGCTCGATGCCTCGCACCCCGACGGCAGTGGGCGGGTTGCCGCCGTCAGCCGCGACCTTGTGCAGGCCTTGGCCCGCAGCGCCGCACTCGTCGACCAGGCTCTGCTGGAGACCACTGCCGCGGCCCTGCGGGCCGGAGTCCCGCTGCAGGCCCTCAGCTACTGGACCGGCCTGCCCGCCGAGGACCTGCAGATGGACGTCGAGTCGTACGAGGCGGGGGGACGCCGGGCCTGACAGGCGCCCTTGGGCACGGTTTTCCGGTCTTGCGGTCTTTAGCGTCTCGGGTGTGGTGGCAGCGGCGGTTTACCGTGTTTTCCGCCCGTACGGATGAGGTCCCGGCGGTTGCCTTATCTGCGGCTGTGTCAGCTATTTGACTGCTCGCGTGAGTGATTCGGGAGCAGTGGCCGGGGCCGTTCGGTCTGCGGGGGCGTGGGGGTTCGAGGCGGCCTTCGCGCCGGTCGCGGGCCGGGTGGTGCAGTGGCGCTGGGAGCAGGCGGCGGCCGCGGTGCGGTTCGAGGATCTGGCGCCGGTGTCGGGGTTTCCCGCGCTTGCGGGCAAGCGGTGGGGCCCGGGCTGGTGGTGGTCGGCGACGTCGGGGCGGCTGGTGGCGCACGGGTCGGCGGCGATGCGCCTGCGGCTGATGCTGCTGGACCGCGACCCGCAGGTGGTGGGGCTGTCCGCGCGGGCGGTGCGGCTGGTGTGGCGTGAGGGGGACGGCCGGGTGCGCTCGTGGGTGCCGCAGTTGTTCGCCCGCTACGCCGACGGGAGCGCGATGCTCGTGGACTGCCCCGCTGCCGGCGGGGCGGGCGGGGACGCGGCGCGGCGGGCCGCGCGGGCGCTGGCCGAGGCCTGCGGGCAGGTGGGGTGGGTGTACCGGCGGCTCGGGCCACCGGATCCGGTGATGGCGGCCAACGTGCGGTGGCTGGCCGGATACCGGCACCCGCGCCACCTGGGCCGGACCGGGCTGGCCCAGGCCGTGCTCGAGGCGTTCGCCGAGCGGCGGCCGCTGGTGGAGGGGGTGCGGGCGGTCGGGGACCCGCTGGAGGTGTGGCCGGTGGTCTTTCACTGCCTGTGGTCCGGGCGCCTGGGCGTCGAGCTGGGCGAGCCGCTGCACGAGCGGGTCCTCGTCGGAGCGGGACGCACCAGTGGCGGTCAGGAGCAGCCGGCAGGGTTGGCGCGGCCGGGGGTGGGGGCGTGAGCGGGAGTTGGCGGCCGGTGGTCGCGGTGGGCTGCCATGTGGTGTTCGAGGACCGGGCCTGGCAGGTGGTGGGCCTGGAGGCGTCCGTGGTGCGGCTGGTCGACGAGCAGGGCGCGGCGGCGGCGGTGGACGTGCGGCACCTGTGCGGGTCGCCGGGGTTTCGGGTGGTGGGGGCGCAGGCGGTACCGGGGGTGCCGCAGTGGGGGCTGTTCGAGGGGGTGTCGGAGCGTCAGCGGGAGCGGGCGCTGGCGTGGCAGCGGCACATCCAGGAGGTGGAGTGCGGACTGCCGGCGGGGCCGGGCGCATCGGGGGTGCCGCGGCCCGCCTACGACCCGGCGCGGTGGTCGATGGCCGAGCGGGAGCAGGCCAAGGCCGAGGAACTGACCGCGCTCGGCTGGCCGAAGGTGAGCCGGGCGACGGTGGTGCGGATGCGCGCCAACTACCGGCAGCGGGGACTGTGGGGGCTGGTCGACCACCGCACCACACGCGGCTCCAGCCGCACCGGGCGCGCGGACGAGCGGGTGGTGGTCGCCGTCCTGGAGGCCCTGCGCCGCCAGCGCGGGCAGTCCAAGGGGACGGTGGCGGGGCTGCGGCGGCTGACGGTGGAGATCCTGGACGAGACGCACGGGCCGGGCGCGGTGGCGATGCCGGCGCCGGCGACGTTCTACCGGCTGGTGCGCGCGCTCGCCGACCCGAGGGAGCTTCCCGGGCGCCCCGCCAGGACGGCCACCGTCCCCGCGGCGCCGTTCACGCCGACGAACGTGCTGCGGCCCGGTGAGCAGGTCATGCTCGACACCACCCGGCTGGACGTCATGGTGGTCTTCGACCAGGGCGTCGTCGGCCGGCCCGAGCTCACGATCGCCCTCGACGTCGCGACGCGCTCCATCCTGGCGGCCGTCCTGCGGCCGGCCTCGACGAAGGCGGTGGACGCCGCTCTGCTGCTGGCGGAGATGGCGGTACCGCACCCGATGCGCCCCGGCTGGCCGAAGGTCCTGGAGCTGTCGCACGCGGCCGTTCCCTACGAGCGGCTGCTGACCCTGGACGCCCGGCTGAAAGGAGCGGCCGCGCGGCCGGTCATCGTGCCGGAGACCGTCGTCGTCGACCGCGGGAAGGTCTTCGTGTCCGAGGCGTTCCTGGCCGCGTGCGAGACGCTGGGGGTGAGCGTGCAGAGCGCCCCGCCCCGCCAGCCGGCCGCCAAGGGGCCGGTGGAGCGCACCTTCGGCTCCATCAACACCCTGCTGTGCCAGTACGTCGCCGGATACACCGGGTCCAACGTCACCCGCCGCGGCCGCGACGTCGCCTCCCAGGCCCGCTGGACACTCCCCCAGTTGCAGGACCTGCTCAATGAGTGGATCACCGCCGGCTGGCAGAACCGCCCCCACGAAGGCCTGCGGCACCCCATGATGCCCCGGGCCTGCCTGTCGCCCAACGAGATGTGGGGCGCCCTGGTCGCGACGTGCGGCTACCTGCCCGTCCCCCTGACCCGCGACGACTACACCGAACTGCTGCCCGTGGTGTGGAAGGCCGTCGCCGACCGCGGTATCCGCGTCGACCACCGCACCTACGACCACGCCGTCCTCAACCCGCACCGCGGCCACCCCTCCCCCGTCACCACCCAGGGCGGCAAATGGGAGGTCCACCACAACCCCCACGACCTACGCCAGGTCTGGATCCGGCTGCCGAACGGCAAGCTCACCGAGATCCCCTGGATCCACCGCGACCACGCGACCAGCCCGTTCAACGACCACATCTGGCAGTACCTCAAGACCCAGGTCGCCCGCCGCCCCGACCGCGACCACTACGAAGCCGCCCTCGTACGCGCCCTCGACGACCTCCTGCTGCGCGCCCGCACCGCGAACACGAACACGAACACGAACACCAGCGAGCGGTCCCGCACCGCCCGCCACATCACCGCCACCGCCCGCCCGGCCGACGCACTCGACACCACCACCACCGCCACCTCAGGAACAGGAATGGGAGCGGGAACGGGGGCGGGAAGCGGAGCGGACGCCGGCCGGAAGAACAGGCGCCGAGGAGGCGGCATGAGCTTGGTCCCGCAGCAGGCCGACGGTCTCCGGGAGGCCGAGCAGGACGACGGCCCCAACCCGTGGCAGCCCTGGGCCGAATCCCTGGACGACGCGGAGGCGGACACGGACATGGACGAACCCGGCGACGAGGGGCCCGAGACCGGCTTCCCCCTCTACAACCCCTCTCTGGAGGCCGAACAGTGGTGAGGCGCAGCACGGACGACAACGCGCCGGGCGGCTCCGGGCGCCGCACGGCGGCCAGGTCGGGCAGGGACGGGCGGCCCGCCCCAGGGCAAGGCGACCCCGGCGCGTGTGAGGCCGCCGGGCCGTCGCATACGGCGATCCCGGCGCCCGCGCTCCCGTGGGCGGCGCACGGCACGGGAACCGGGCCGGCGCACACGCCGGAGTACGACTGGGCCTACGGCTGCTCGACCTGGAACGGCTTCCAGCGGTTCGTCGACACCCCCGTGCCCGCCCCGCCCGCTCCCGGTGCGCCGCCGCGCAGTGTGGAGGACAAGCTCGCCTACCACTCCAGGTTCGTCACCGTGCAGACCCCCGCCATCGACAAGGTCTCGCGCACCGTGCGCACCCTGATGGTCCTGGGGCGCCACCAGGACACCACCGCCCGGCCCTCCCTGATCGTCACCGGGCCGGCCGCGTGCGGCAAGACCACCGCCATCCTGCACATCGGGCGCGCCTGCCACCTGGCCTCACACGCCCGCGCCGGCGCCGACGCGAGCAGGGACACCGTGCCGGTCGCGTACATCCTGGTGCCGCCGGGAGCGACCGCCAAGACCCTCGCCGCCGAGTTCGCCCGCTACCTCGGCATCCCCGTCACCTCCCGGATGACCCAGGCCCAGATCACCACCGCCGTCTGCCACACCTACGCCGCCGCCCGGGTGCGCCTGGTCCTCATCGACGAGATCCACCGCCTCAACCCCCGCACCAGCACCGGCGCGGACGCCGCCGACCTCCTGAAAGACCTCACCGAACGCATCCGGGCCACATTCCTCTATGCCGGCATCGACGTCGCCGACACCCCGCTGTTCACCGGCGTGCGCGGACAACAGCTCGCCGCGCGCGCCAGCCTCATCGACACCGGCGCACTGCCCCTTCGCCACGGCACCCGCGAACCGTTCCGCGACCTGGCCGCCGCCATGGACAACGCCCTCGACCTCGACCACCACCGCCCCGGCACACTGCCCCGCCTGGCCGGCTACCTCCACGCCCGCACCGGCGGCAGGATCGGCAGCCTCTCACGCCTCGTGCGCCAAGCCGCCATCACCACCATCCTCGACGGCACCGAACGCATCACCCGCGCCGTCCTGGACGACATCGACCTCGACCACCTCGCCGAAGAACAGCACCGCCCCCACACCCCCACGCGTACCACCGCCCGGCGATGACGGCCATGGTCTACGCACCGCCCGTCACCCCCGGCTGCCAGCGCCTACGGCCCCTGCCCTGCGAAACCACCGCCTCCTACCTCACCCGCCTGGCACACGCCTACCGGCAGAACCTGCCCCAGCTCCTGGACGCCCTCGCCATCGCCGTCGACGCGCAAGGCAAAAACCTCGCCGGCGTGCCCGGCGCCGAACTCCACCCCAACCACGCCGCCCAGGTCCGCATCGCCGCCCTCGCCCGAATCCCGCACCCCCACCTCGCCCGCGCCCTGCCCCGATGGGAACCCGTCGCCGGCACCCGCCCGGCCCGGCCAGGCAGCGGCCACGAACCGCCCCACATCACCTGGCAGCGCACCCCACGCCACCGGCAGCCACCCCTCGCCGTCTGCCCCGCCTGCGTCCTGCACCACACCCACGGTGCCACCCGCACGGCCTGGGCCCACACCCCCGACCACCAACGCCTGTGCACCCGCCACCACACCTGGCCCGCTGGCGGCGAGCACAGTGCGATCCTCAACGTCGCCGCACTACCCGAACTCCAGCGCGCACAACGCGCCCACCAGCGCCTGCAACGCCACCGAGGCGCTGATCTCGCCTGGAGCTGGGCGCAGACCATCACCACCCGCTGGTACGACCACCAGCAACACGCAGCCCCGCGGTGGCACCGGCGCGCCACCGCCCTGGCAAGCGCGAATTCCGAACTGGTACCCGTCCGCGGCTCATGGGCGCTCCTCGCCCGGGACACCGTCACCTACCCCGACACGGTCACCCTCGCCCGCGCCCTCCATCATCACCGCCTTCTCCTCACCCCCGACAACCACAACGGCCCCCGCCGCCACACCCACCCCGCCCACGCCGCGTTCCTCCGCCACACCGCCACCCAACTCGGCCTCCCCCACCTCGACCCCGCCCAGGACGACCCCCTGTGGACATGGATCCACCACCACACCGAAAAGCCCAGCACGCCATCACCCCGCCGCACCGCCTTCCGAACAACACCCACCCACACCGGCGACACCAACTGAGGCAGGTCACGTCCGAGCAGTCCGGTCAGCCGGTCCCCCACGACGGCGGGGCAGGGCGGACCGGGCAGCGGCACCCCACGCGTCCACCGAGCGCAGTGCGATGGGGGCCAGACCACGGCTTCAGGCCGACGTCATGGGGTGCTTGCGGGTGGGGCCGGAAAGCGGGCACGTCCGTCTTCGAACGTGCCGTTCCACAAAGACCGGTAGCCCTCCAGCTCCTCGGGGCTGAGGTCGCTGGGACCGCTGACGCGAACCGCGGTGGTATCCCAGGGGCGCAGCCCGTCGGTACGCGGGGTCAGCAGAACCCCGAGTGTGGAGACGTTCTCGGGATCGCCGGTGCGTTCAACGGCCTCGTGCTGGCGCAGCTGCACGTAGCCGGAGAAAGCCCGCTGCACCAGCTCGCTGAAGCGGGTGGTGCAGCCGAGGATGAGCTGGCGCCTGCCATCGGAGTCCACCTGTCGCCTGAAGCGCCATTTGTGCTCGTCCTGGGCCACGTTGGGGACGTCATCGAGCATCTCAAGGAGCAACTGGCCCCACTCGGTGCGGGCCGAGACCGGCAAGCGGTCGAGGTCGGACAGCATGAGGTGGCGGTCCGCCTCCGTCGCATACGCGGGCAAGGGGCTGCGCGCGATGTCCTCCAGAAGAATCCTGGTCATCAGATGAGCATGCGTGTCGTCCCTGCCGGCCGGGACCTGCGGAAGCAGAGGAGAAGACCATGGCCGACCGCCCTCCCCCACCAGAGTCGTGT
Organism: Kitasatospora sp. NPDC087861; assembly: GCF_044742585.1. NCBI lineage: Bacteria > Bacillati > Actinomycetota > Actinomycetes > Kitasatosporales > Streptomycetaceae > Kitasatospora > Kitasatospora sp. NPDC087861. The sequence continues at coordinate 16,965 of NZ_JBIUUS010000064.1, read as the reverse complement.
CAACGGAACCGGGCGCAGCGGCGGCGTCGGCCGCAGCGAGCTTGTAGTACCGCACGGGCTCGTCATCGAGAGCGGCCTGTGGCTGGCCTGCTGCCCTGAAGAGGTAGTCGAGGACCGCGGTCGTGGAGCGCAGTTGGTCGAAGAGGAAGTCCCAGTCGCGGCGGGTCACAGCGATCGCCGGCATACCGGGGTCCTCCCAGCAGGCGAGGGTGCCCGCGGGTGCCTGGTGGTGGTCCAGCACCACGACGGCGATCCACTCGTAGTCCTGTCCTCGCACAGTCAGGGTGCGGCCACGGCCGTTCACGAACTCGGCCTCGGCCAGGCGCAGCATCCGCACGGTTCCCTTGGCCTGCCGCACGGCCTTTCCTGCGACCTTGTTGATCCAGGCCCGTTCGGCATCCTCGGCCTTCGGGGCGACGGTACGGCTCTTGACCTGGACCACGGCCGCACGCCGGCCCGCGATCAGGATCCGGTCGCCCAACTCACGCCTGCCGGAACCCTTCTGAGCATGGGCGGGCACGAACACGAAGTCCGGCAGCCCCCAGGTAGCGGCGGCGGCGTGCGTGGCCATTTCGGCCCCAGGGCCCTGCTCGACATCGGCTGGCAGTGGCAGGGCATCAGGTATTCGACGCATGAACAGGCCACGAGGCGTGTCAACGATCAACGTGAGTTCGGCTCTCCCGTTGACAGGACGCCAGCTGACCTGCGACGACTTCGTCTCTTCCACCCCGGCTATTAGACGCCCTCTGACCGCGAAGATCACCCCCGGTTCAACGAGATCTCAGCCGCCACCCGCCCCACAGCCCACACCCGCTAGCAAGCCGCCCGCCTATGGGGCTATCACCAAACCCGCCACAAGCAAGAAAGCCCTCAAAGGAACAGCACCACTCTCACCACACCCGCGAAACCCACAGTTCACAGACCCGCTAGCCCCACGCCAACGCGATCACATCACCGCCAGACCGGCCCTACCCCACCCCGCCCGAACACGAGAACCTCTCAACTAACCAGCAAAACCCCAGCCACGTCACCACCCTGAACCGCACACCCACCGCCTCCCCATACCGACTCGGCAACTCGCGTGAATGTCCCTGGTGACAGCTGGGGAACCTCATCCGCCACGCCCGTGGCTCTCCGGCCCGGGTCGGCGGGTCTCCCCCTCCTGAACACAGCGCTGGAAGAGGTACTGGACCTCGTCGGGCGCATGGTGCATCCGGGCCTGCCGCCAAGCGCTGTCAAAGTCGAACGGGAACGACTGAGCCGCTGAAGGCGGAACGCCCGCAGGGACGTGAGCCGGGGCGAGCAGGACATGCCACAGGGCCGCCTTCATCCGGCTCGCCCGTTCGGGGCCGCCCGACCCGATGGCGCGATGACCGCCTTCAGTGCCTCGACGGAGTACCGTAGCGGGGCCACAGCCCTGCCGGCCGACCACCGGGCGGCGTGGGACCAGATCAAGGTCCACCTCTCCCTCCACTCGGGCCTCACAGGCCGCAACCTGATGCCGATCCTCGACGGCGCCGGGCCTGCTCGAGGAGACGGCGGCGGATGGGCAGAGCATCCACGAGGTGCTGGGCAACGACGTCAAGGGCTTCTGCAACGGCCTGGTCAAGGACTCGCGCACCTACGCGGACATCTACCAGGAGTCCATCGCCGGGAAGCCCGGCACAGCCAAGAAGTAGCACCGACAGGGGAGGAAGACCTCACCCCTCCCCGGACCACCCGCCGAACTCGGCGACCTCGACGGCGCGGAGGCCCTGCTGCGGCCAGCCGCCGAAGCGGGCAACTGGCAGCCCCAGTACCACCTGGTGTCCGTCCTCCGACTGGGACGCCGCTTGGAGCGGTTCGACACCGGCCACCGGACGCCCGGGCGGCACGGACGGCGCGAGGCGGCACGCCCGCGTACAGCAGCACCGCGATGACCGTGGCCTTCAGCGCTCCGGCGAACGAGGCGCTCGCCTGCACCCACAGCAGCTCGGACAACTCCCGCTGCCGCACGAGACTGTAGTAGGCATCTGCGCGCTCCTCATCAGCGCATCCAGCACCACACCGGCCAGCAGGACGGGCAGCACCCGCAGGACGGTGCCCCCACCACCGTGCGCCAGCCGCCAGACCCGCCCGACGCCCCACCGCTCCAGCAGCACCACCATCGTCAACAGCGCCACCGAGTACGCGACGAACACGGTGCCCAGGCCGAACACCGGGCTCCCGGCGAGATCAGCAGACCCGCGTAGACCTCCGGGGCGACAAGGATCAGCAGTCCCAGCACGCCCATGACGTTGAACGCCACCAGCCAGCCCAACAGCCTCCCGAACCGCGCCGGATCCGGGCGCAACGCCGACTTCCGCGCCCTCGGCCTGCCCATCACCGTCCGTCCCCGCCACACCCACGTCACCGGCGACACCGCCCTCCTCATGGTCGACTGGACCATCACCGGCCCCACCCCCGACGGCACCCCCTCCACCTCACCGGCACTGCCACCGACGTCGCCCGCCGCGGCCCCGACGGCCACTGGCGCTACCTCATCGACAACCCCTTCGGCACCGCCCCCCTGACACCACAACGGCCGCGCCCGCCGCAACGAGCGGCGGACACGGCCGGTTTCGGCCTCAGGGGAGTGCTACGGCTTGCCGGCCAGGACGTACACCGTGAACGGGCCGGGGCCCGTGTAGTCCACGACGATCTTGTGGCTCGGGCTCTTCATGTCCTCCTCCTTGGCCGGGGCCATGATGCCCTTCACCGTGTGGGTGGGATCGATCGACCAGCCGGTGAGCTCGAGTTCGGAGTCGATGAACTCCTGGACACTGGGGTGCAGGTCCGACTCCTTGAGCCCGAGACCGGCGAGGAACGCCTCCAGGCCTTCCTGGCCGGTCTTGAACGTCGCCCAGAGATCTCCGCCACCGCCGACCTTGTAGAACCCGTAGCTGACGTCGGTCGCGCCCGGCGGCGCGACCACGCCGTACACCCGCCGCTGTTCGGAGCTGGGCCACCCGGTAACCTTCGCGTCGGAAGCACCGGACGACGCCACTGCGGACGGGGCGGCGGCAGCCGCGGCCGCCCCGCCACCGGCGGACGCGCCGCCGCCCGTCGCACTGCCGCAGGCTGCGACGGCAAGGAGCAAGGCTCCCACCAGGCAAGCACGTATCAACCTCACCGGAACTGTCATCCGGGCACCCCTCGCATCGTCACCGAACCGAACACGTCGAAGTCCTGTGCCAGCCCCACGGTGTTGAGATGGGCGATCTCCGGCTGGGTCACCTCGATGTGAATCTTGTGCAGGAGGTCCCGGCCCTCACTGGGGGTTCCCCAGTCGTAGCGCTTGCGGATCTCCAGTTTGTATTCTGGCCCACCGTCTTTCCGGTTCACGCCGGAGACCCTCCACTGGAAGTTGTTCAGGGCGTAGAACCATCCGATGCTCGACGGCCCGTCCTTCTCGTTGGCGCGGGTCCTCTGCCAGCCCGAGTCGATTGTCTCCTTCCCGGCCGCGTCACCGGTCAGGTAGTTCTTGACGGCCTTCTTGAAGGCCGGGATCTCGTTCATCATGCTGTCGGGGTGGAGTTCGAACGGTGTTCCGCTCGCGTCCAGGTAGTGGGCCAGCAGCTTCGCCGCCACGTAGAACGTGTCGTCGACCCTGAGCCCCTGGACGTTCAACCCCGCAACGACCTCGCCCATGAGGATCTTGACCTTCCGGTCGTGCGGACCGGGCGCGTGCTTCTTGAACACCCTGTCCTCGGTGTCCGAGTAGTCGTCGCCGCCCTCCGCGATGAGCTTCCTCATCTGGATCCGGTACTTCAGGGCCGTCAGCTGACTCGCGGTCGGGCGGTTGTCCTCCCAGCTGCTTCCGTCCGGGCAGACGGTCGGTCCGGTGATCCCGGGTCCGCCGCAGTTCTTCGCGGCGTTCTCCTGCTCCACCCGCTCCTTCAGCTGTGCGGCCCGGACGTCCGGGTCGTACAGCCCGGACGGGTCCGCCCTGTTGACCGGGTTGTTGTGGCTGTACGCGTAGCTGTTCCACTGTTGCGGATCGTTCGCCACCAGCAGCGGGTCGGGGCTGAGGAAGCGGCCGGTGCTGGGCTGGTACTGCCTTGCGCCCAGGTTGGTGAAGCCGGTGGCGTCGTCCTTGAGGCCGCCGACGAATCCCTTGTCGCCGGACCACGAGTTGGCCGTGCCGGAGCCGCGCAGGGCGCCGAAGGGGTCGGTCCAGCGGCGGTTCTCGCCGGTGGTCGCGGAGTCGATGGACAGGGTGCCGGTGTTGTGGTGGTCGGAGAACTGGAAAGTGAGCTTGGTCGGGCCCTGGCGGACCAGGCTCACTCCGCCGGGAAGGGTGTAGTAGCGGCTGCCCGAGCTGGACTTGGCGTTCGTGTCGTAGACCAGTTCGTCGTCGCCCAGGTTGACGGTGACGCTGCCGGGATTGCGGCGGACCAGCTGGTTGCCGTCGGCGTCGTAGATGTAGCTGGTGGTCGAGCTGCCCTGCTTCATCGTGGCGAGCTTGCCCTCGATGTCCCAGGTCAGGTCGGCACCGTTCGCCGCATCCACCGCGTTCCAGGTCTTAGAGTCCCATTTCGGGACCCAGCCCGGCGCGTACACCATGAACTTGCCGTCGTCCTGGACCACGGCGAAGTACTTGCTGTTCGGGCCGACCCACGACTGCGAGGACCACAATGGCGCCCGCTGCGGGTCGTAGACGACGAAGTTGCCGTCGTCCTGCATCGTCGCCCACGCGCCCGGGTGGTTCGCCGTGTTCGAGGCCCAGGCCACCAGGCCGGTGCGCAGCGAGGTCAGGACCAGGTTGCCGTCGGTCTGCATGGTGAGCTGCACGCTGTTGGAGCGCACCGACTCGCCGGGGTTGAGGACGAAGCCGGCGCCCATGGTCTTGTTGGCGCCGGGGTTGGCGATCTTCGTGGTGTTGCCGGCTGCGTCGTACTGGTTGCTGCCGGGGGTGCTGTCGTTGTTGGGGAAGGTGGAGGTCACAGCCGTCGGCGCGTGGGGGCCGCCGGTGCCGCCGCCCGTGCCGGCGCCGGTGGTCGGGGTGTTGCGGGTGCCGGCGGCCGGGAAGGTCTGGTCGATCGTCAGGTCCTTCACCGGGTCGCCGGTCGGGTTGTGCGTGACCTGCCTGGTGCGGTTGCCGACCGCGTCGTAGCCGTAGTCCTGCCAGTACGGCGCGCTGCCGCCCACCGTCGTCTTCGCCGGTGCCACCGCACCGCTGGTGGGAGTGGCGTTCGCGCACCCGCCCTGCCCGGCCACCGACGGGGTCGGCTGGTTCAGCTGCCCGGTGTCCGACCAGGCTGACGTGAGGCGCCCGAGGTGGTCGTACGTGAAGCACTGCAGGTCGGTCGAGGCGGGGGTGTTGTTCGGAATCGTCCTGATCGCCGTGATCTGACCCGCCGGGTTGTACGCGTAGGTGGTGTTCTGGACGGTGCCCGTCGTCGCCGTCTGCTTGTCGACGTACTGGGTCAGCAGGCGCCCGGTCGGCTCGTCGTAGGTGTTGGTGGCGACGATCTGGGTGCCCCAGGGGTTCATCGTCGTACGGATGTTGCGCCCGTACGCGTCCCAGTCGGCCTGCCGCAGGTAGGTGTAGCCGGCGCCGCTCAGGTCGTTGAGCTTGCCGTAGGTGTCGTAGTTGTAGGTGATCCACTCCTGGGCGAGGTCGCCGGCCGCGGCACGGCCCTCGGTGGTGATCGCTCCGGTGATCGGGTCGTAGGTGGCCGCGTAGTCGAAGGCCACCTGTCCGGTCTTGCCGATGTCGCTGCCGGGAATGGAGATGGTGGTCTTCGTCGGGCGGTAGGCGGCGTCGAGCTCGGTGACGCTCTTGCTGTAGGCCGAGCCGCCCGCCCCGCCGACGTACCGGGTGGAGCCGGAGGTCTGGCCCTTGGCGACCGTGTCGTAGGTGAACCCGGTCAGCTGGTTCGCCGGGTCGGCCGTGCCGCTGAAGGTGCCGGTCCGGCGTCCCAGCAGGTCGTAGGTGGTGGCGATGGTCAGGCCGCGGGCGTCTGTCGTGGTGGCGACCTGGCCCGCCGCGTCATAGGTGCGGGTCGAGACACCGGTCTCCGGGTCGTCGGCCTTCACCTGGCGGCCGCGCTGGTCGTAGCCGTAGCTCCAGGTGTTACCCGCCGCGTCCACCCGGGTCGCCGCCTGGCCGCCGGGCAGGTAGGTGTAGCTGCTGACGTCGGCGTCGGCCGGGTTACCGGTCGCCGACGGCGTCCGGTACTGCCACAGCTCCGTGGTGCGGCCACGGGCGTCAGTGATGGTACTGGTCGCGGTCGCACCGGTCGGCGGCGTCACGTCGACGCGGTCCGCACCGGGGTACGCGGTGGTGGTCGTGGTCTGCACCTTGCCCAGTGCCACGAACTGCGTGCTCACAGCCCGCCCCAGGCCGTCGAACTGGACGACGTTCGCGTTCGGTACCTTCGCGCCCTCCGGGATCCACCGGGTGGTGTTCGGGGCACTCGTGTCGTCGTAGTAGGTGTTGTACTTGCGGTTGACCCGCCCCTGCGAGTCGTAGAACGTGTCCGTGACCATCCTGCCGTGGTAGGCGGGGGTCGCCGGGTCGCTCTGGGTCTGCACGACCCGGCCGAGGCCGTCCACGATCTGGACGGACGTGGCGTAGGTGTTGCCGCCGGACCGCAGTGACTTGCTGGTGACGGTGGTCGGCCCCTTGGTGCCGTTCATCGCATAGTCGTACGTGAAGTTCGCCCCCGCCGCGGCGTCCCGCCCCGGAGTCCAGACCGCCTTGAGCCGGCCCAGTCCGTCGTACGCCTGGGTGACCGTGCGCCCGTTGGGGTCGGTGGTCGTGAGCGGCAGGCCGCGGGCCGGGTTGAGCGTGACGGTCGTCGCGCGGGGGGTGCCCGCGTCCGAGGCACCGGCCGGGGCCGGAGCACCGGTGACCAGCTTGTTCGGCAGCTCGCCCGCGTTGGCCGAGCTGTACGCGGCCGTGCTGACCGCTCCGTTCGGGTTGGCGCCATCGGTGACCGTCGGGTCGATAGTCGAGGTGACCCGGCCATACGCGTCGTAGCCGGTGGTCGTCGTCGTGACGAACTGCGCCGCGCCGTTGGCGTCGTAGCGGTCCAGCACCTGGCCGCCGGTGACGTCGGCCTTGGCGCCAACCGTGCCGAAGTCCTGCCCGTCGTAGAGCGTGCGGGTGTCGGAGACGGTGTTCGCTGGCGACGCGTCCGCCGTGCAGGCGCCCGCACCCGAGATCACGAGCACCTCGGACACCAGCCCGGTCACCACCTTGTTCCCGACGGCCACGTAGCGGTACCGCGTGCACACGTCCGGCGTTCCGTCGGCGGTGCTCAGCGAGGTGGTGACCCGGTTGTTGTTCCCCGGATCCGTCGTGGTCACGGACGAGGTGGTCCGGGTCCCCGTCGTGGTCACGGCCGTGGTGGTGCTGGTCGTCCTGGTCGACAGGTAGCCGGCCACCAGATCCGGCAGACCGGTGCGCCCGTGCGTGGCGGTCGGCTTCAGATCGGCGCTGCGCTCATAGGAATTGACGGTGTAAGAAAGCGGCGACGCCGCCGGCACCGAGGCGTCGGCGTAACTGTCCGTCTCCAGGACCTGCCCGGCGAGCCACTCCTCGTCGACCCTGCTACCGCTCTTCACCCCGGCGACGGACGCCGGCTTGGGCTTCCCGTCCGCCTTGTAGTCGCCGTTCATCCCCTGGTAATAGCTGGTGGTCGACTTGGCCTGCGGTCCGTCCTTGCCAGACCCCTTCACCGCGGTGACGGAGGCGTAGCCGCGGAACTGGTCCCAGGTCCGGTAGTCCGACCCGACCAGGGCGCTGTCGTTGCGGTGCCAGGCGGCCGGGCCGTACGTGTAGGAGGTCGTCGTCGGCACCGCACCGGTGACCAGCCCCGCGTTGGGGTCGACGGTGACCGTGTCCACCGGGTAGCGCAGGAACCAGTCGTCCACCGTGGACTTCAGACTCGTGTCGTACCACTTCACCGGGAAACAGCTCATGGTGTTGTTGTCCGCCGAGGCCGGCATCCTGCCAGTGGCCCGCGAGCACGACTCCTTGGTGTACGACACGAGGATCGTGCCGCCGGTCTCTGTGGTGATCGACGCCAGGCGCGGACGGTTGTAGCGCGGACGTGCCGGCACCAGGCCGTCGACCCTGTTCGGCAGCAGCAGCTCCCCGAACGTCACCTCCGGCACGTCCTGCTGCGGCTGGCCGTTCGCGGTGTCCTTGCCCGTGCGCTTCACCGACTGCAGCCACGCGATCGGGGCATTGTCCGTCGCGTTCTCCGGCTTCTTGAAGGCGTGGACGAAGTCGTACTGGTCGACCGGGCGGTACGAGCCACCCGAACGCACCGACGTGGTAACGGTGTTCAGCCACTTCGTGGACCAGAACGTCGGACCGTAGTTGGTGCAGGCGCCGCTGTCCGCGCACTGCTTGTCCATCGGGACGTCCGGCCAGTTCGCCGCGTTCGCCGCTGTGCGCTTCGACGGGTCGCACGCGGCGTCCCCGGACAGGCAGCGCTCACCGGAAGCGAAGTCGACCTTCACCGCGGGCTGGTACGAACCGTTGGCCGCGAGCTGGTCGGACAGCAGCTGCCCGTAGCCGATCGAGGAGAGCACACCCCCACGGGTGTAGGACGTGAGCTCGCCCTTTCCACCGTTCTGGCCACCGCCGCGCGCGTATGAGTTGGTCTCGGGCGTGTACGAGTACGTGGTCAGGTTCCCATGCATGTCCACGACGTAGTCCAGGTTCCAGCGCCATGCCGTCTGGCACGATGAGCCCTTGCCCTTTGCCGCGTCATAGCACGGGTCACCCGCGTTCGGCGAGTACACCGGGACCGTCCAGGCAGACTTGCTCTCCGGCCCGGTCTTGGACGGCGAGCCGTTCGCCGCCGGAAGCTGGTTGAGGCCGAAGTAGTAGACCGTGCCCGACGCCGTTTCGGTCACCTTAAGGTACGAGCCGTTCCACGTACCGTTGTTCGCGCCGGTCAGGAACTCTACCTTCGTTCCGTCGTCCCGCTTCAGACGCCAGGTGCACTTAGACTGCTCGTCAGCGACATTGCCGCCCACGCAGGACTTGTCGTCCGGCACCAGCTCGCCCGAGTGGCCGCCCAGTGACAGCGTCAGGTTCGGGCCTCCCCAGCACTGGTCGCCCGAACCCGGGATACCGGCCTTGTCACAGACTCGGTAACCGCGCTCGACGAAGCCGGCACTCAGATCCCAGCCGTCGCCGATCCAGGACGCCTGCGCATTCGTGGACGCCGTCTTGCCGTCCACCGACGCCGAGTCATAACCCAGCGCCAGCGAAGGAGCGGAACCGCCCAGAGCCGGCGGGACCGAGATGGGGTAGCTGTACGTGAACGAGCCGGAGGAGGTCCCCGCCGCCCACGCCTGGCTGGGTGAGAGCGGGGTGGCGCTGTACGTGCCGGTCCCGCTGTCGGGCGCGCCGTCCAGCGCCAGCAGCAGCCGCGGCGCTGCCGCGGGAGCGGCCGACGCCGCCACGCCCGCCGCATTCTCCGACGGCTGCTGCCCGACGGCCGGGGACGCGGCGGCCGGCAGGTCGACGTCCGCGACCAGCCGCCCGGTCTGCTCGTCATAGTGCGAGGCCACCGGCGTGCGCGTCCGGCAGCCCTCCGCGTCCGGGGTGGTCAGCGCGCACTCCGGCAGCACCGCCAGCCGGGCCCGGTGTGCGAAGTCGCCGCCGAAGCCCACCGAGGCCAGGTCGAGCCCGACCCGTACCCTCCCCGCCGCCGCCACCTCGCCGCTGCGTGACAACGACACCAGCACACCCGAAGCACCGGCTGCGGCCGCCGCCTTCGGGTCCGCCACCTGCACCTGGACGGACGCCGCAGCCGACGCTGCGGCCCCTGTGTCCGGCACGACCGGCGCCAGCCACACCGGCAGGTCACCCGCCTGCTTAGACGCACCCACCGCCGTCTCCCGCGCCTCCGTATCAGCGTTCCGGCCCGCCGCCGGAGCCGCATCCAGGGCCACCACCGCACCGCCGTGCTTCGGCTGCGGCACCGCCTTCGGCGGCACCCAGTTCGGCGAACCGGCCTGCGGCGACGAAGCCTTCGGCTTGTCCGGCGTGCCCGGCACCGAGGCCGTCTTCGGCAGCGGCGTGTTCGGCGGCGACCAGATCTTGTCCTTGCCGTCGGCCGACGCAGCGAACGCGGGCGCCAACGGTGACAGCAAGGAGCTCAGGATCGCCACGGAACTCACCAGAGCCAGTCGGGACCGTGTCCGTCCTGATGGCGGCCCCTCCCTACTCTCCACTCGACGGAATCGGACATGGTTGACCAGCATCCCTACCCCCACCCTAAATTGAGCCGACCGCAGACGGTGCGGACGAACGACTCCGGCGGAGAGTAAAGGGGTGCCCACGCCCAGGTCTAGTGCATTCCAGATCCGACAGTCCTGTGATGAACATCACGATGCAGGTGAATCGGGAACCGAAGCATCAAAGCGAACACCCGTGCACGAATAAGGAGTTGACGATCCCTTTATCCAAGGCGATAGCTTGTTGATCACCTCTGCACACAAGCTACGCAGAGTCATTTCCTTACCTGCCCAAGCCACTTCCCGTGGGGGGACTTCACCATGCCTGCCGCACCGCCCGGAGCCGCCTCCGGCACGCGCCGCTCCAGATACCCGTCGCGGCCCGCCGTCGCCGCCGCCATCGGCCTGGCGCTCGCACTCACCTCTGTCGCACCGATCGCGGTCGCCGGCACCCCGTCGGTCCCGCCCACCCCTGCGAACGCCCAGCCCGCCCCGGTCCCACCGGACCTCGCGGCGACCATGGCCGCCGGTGACGCCAAGCGCGCCAACGAGAAGCCGCTGATCAGCCCAACCGACAAGGCGATCGCCGAGGCGAAGAAGACCGGGAGGCCCGTCCCGATACCCGAGTTGACGGACGAGGTCAGCGAGACCGTCGCCACGCCGTCCGGACACCTGTCCCGCACCGAGCACGTCGAGCCTCAGCGCGTGAAGCAGAACGGCGCCTGGGCCACCCTCGACGGCACCCTCGTCCCCGACGACCAGGGCGGCTACCGGCCCAGGATCGCAGTCTCCGGGGTACACCTGTCCGGCGGCGGCAACGGTCCGCTCGGCACCCTGACCAGCCCGGACGGCGAGACGCTCACCATCGACTCCCCGTTCCCGCTCACCAAGCCCGTGCTCGACCCGGGCGGCGAGGCGCTGGTCTACCCCGAGGTCGCGCCGGACGTCGACCTCAAGGTCACCGCTTCCAAGTTCGGCGGGCTCAGCACCGTCCTGATCGTCAAAACCGCCGAGGCGGCCGCAAATCCGCAGCTGCAGAAGATCCGCTTCGGCACCAAAGGCAAGGGCGTCACGGTCAGGGCCGACGATGCCGGCAACCTCACTGCCAAGGCCGCGGACGGCACCGCACGCTGGCACGCCCCCACCCCGCAAATGTGGGACAGCTCCGGCGACGCCACCCTGGCGGCCACGTCCGCCAAGTCCACTCCGGCGCAGAACGGCGTCACCGCCGACCGCGCCCAGGACGACGCCGGGGCACCGGCCAAGTCCGAGCAGCACAGCACCGCCGAGGGCCCGGGCACGAACGCCAGGGTCGCGACCATGGCCACCGCGGTCACCGGCGACGCCGTCGAGCTGACCACCGACGCGTCCGTGCTCGGCAAGGGCCAGGGCCCATGGTTCATCGACCCGGGTTGGCTCTACGACCGCCGCGAGGCCAACGCCTGGACCTGGACCCAGTCCGCCTACGCGGGCAAGGCCAACATCGGGCGGACCACCGCGAGCGGCGACCCCTACGCCCGGCCCGGTGTCGGCTACCAGGGCTTCCGAACCGACAAGGGCATCGAGCGCTCGTACTTCCAGTTCGACACCCGCTGGTACAACGACATCGTCATCAACAAGGCGACCATGTCGATGTGGGAGTACGAGTCCTCGGACCACTCCTGCACTAATAAGTACACCCTCGACCTCTACGTCACCGGGCCGATCGACGACGGGACGACCTGGAACAACCCGCCCAACGTCGTGGGCAGCCGGATCGGCTCCGCCGACGTCGCGGGCTCGGGCGGCAACGGCTGCCACGACAACGTCCAGTTCGACTACGACGTGACGTGGGCCTACCAGACCTACGCCACCAGCCGCGACGCCCTCACCTTCGGCGTGTTCGCGCGCAACGAGTACGACCTCATGGCCTTCAAGCGACTGACCTACAACCCGGTCGTCGTCATCGAGTTCGACCGTGTCCCCAACACCCCGACCAACCCGTACGTCTCCCCGGCCCCCAGCACCTCCGTGCCGTGGGCCGACAACCAGGGCTGCGCCGGTTCCTACGGCTGGCTGAACTCCTCGTCCGGCTTCAACGGTTCCGTAACCCTGAACGCGACGGTCAGCAGCAACGCCCAGAAATCGCTCTACGGCTGGACCCACATCTGGGACTACGCCGACCTCAGCGCCGACGTCGACAGCGGCCTGACCCCCGAGACCCCCAACGGCGGGGTCGCGAGCTTCCAGGTCAAGCCCGGCGTCATCAAGGACGGCCACTACTACGGCTGGGGCACCATGGCCACCGACGGCCTGGTCCAGATGTCCGCCTCCACCCCGGTCTGCCACTTCGGCGTCGACCTCACGCCGCCGACCCTGTCGGTCCCGGACGTCTACACGCTCCTGCCCGAGGCCGATCTGGCGAACAAGTTCCCTCCGTCCGGCAACGGCCAGGTGACCAAGAAGCGCACCGGCGAGCAGGGTCTCGTGCCGTTCACCGCGGCCGACCCCTCGCCCGGCGGCAACGCCTCCGGCGTCGTGTGCGCCCGCTGGTCCTGGGACCCGCAGTTCGCCGGCGCGGGCTGGTCCTGCGGCGCCGATTACCCGTCGAACGGCATCCCGGTCACCCCGGGCCGCTGGGGCACCAACATCCTCTACATCCAGGTGCTCGACAACGCCCGCAACGTCTCACCCGTCGCGCAGTACTCCTTCTACGTCCCGTGGAACCCCGACGGCCCGCCGCCGGTCTTCGGCGACGTCACCGGCGACGGCGCGCCCGACATCCTGCTGCCCGACCAGGCCGGCTACCTCCGCGCCTACAACGCCCCCGGCAACCCGAAGGTCCGCACCCCCGCAGTGACCGCCGTCGCCACCCCGGCCGACGCCCCGAAGGACACGTCCTGGAACGACGTCCAGTACACCCACCGGGGCACGCTCACCGGCGGGAACAACATCGACGACGTCATCGTGCACGCGCCCGGCGGCCCCGAGATGCTGGTCTACCAGAACCCGGGGAACACCGGCGTGTACGGCCGGATCGACAAACCGGTCCCGCTGAAAAAGCCGAAGTGCGTCACGACCTCGACCGAGGACTGCACATGGCTCACCGCGGCCGGCTACAACGCCACCGACTGGACCGCCACCCTGCGCGTCGCCGCCCTCGGCGACCCGGTCAGCACCGACCTCGACCCCAAGCTGGGCTTCAAGAACAAGACCGGCCTGCTGACCGTCGAGAGCTTCGGCAACGGCACGGACGCGGCCCTCTGGTTCTACCCGGCCACCGAGGCCAACACCCTGGGCACGCCCGTGAAGCTGGCCGCCTCCGGCTGGAAGGACAAGGAGCTCATCACCCCCGGTGACTGGGCCAAGCAGGGCCACCCCGGCCTGTGGACCCGCAACCTCGCGGGCTCCTCCGACGCCGCCAAGGACGACCTGCTCGCCTACACCTTCACCACCGGCACCGTCACCGGAACCACCAAGGAGGGACAGCCGATCACCGACCCGACCGGCAAGCCGCTGGTAGTCCCGACGCTCACCGGCATCGCCACCACGGGCAAGATCGGCACCGTGTCCACCGACGGCTGGACGACCCTCGGCTCCGACGGCGACCTCACCGGCAGCGGCAACGCCTCCCTGTGGGGCAAGAAGACCGACGGCAGCATCGACATCTGGTGGGGCCAGCCGGCCGCCCCCGGCAACCCCGCCGCCGGCTACAACTGGCAAGTCGGCCCCGCCACCATCGCCAACACCGAGGTCAGCCCCCAGTGGTGGGCCCTCGACGGCACCGGTGACAGCGGCAACACCAACACGCTCTACAAGAACGACGGCGACCCCAAGGCCACCTACCCGGCCGGCGCCACCCTGACCACCGACCACAACCACGTCGCCGGCAAGGCGACCGCCTTCGACGGTGCGACCGTCTTCCGCACGACCGCGCCAATGAACCCCGGCACCAACAGCCCCGGCCTGGACACCACTCAGAGCTACAGCGTCTCGGCCTGGGTCAAGATCAACAACACCAACGGCCACCAGACCGCAGTCTCGCTCACCGGCGACCAGCTCAGTCCGTTCTACCTTCAGTACTCAAGGGCCTTCAACAACTGGGCATTCGTCCTACCGAGCAGCGACAGCACCAACGCCAACGCCTGGTACACGGCGTACGACCAGACCGGCCGTACCGCCCCAGCGGTCGGCGTCTGGACCCACCTGACCGGCACCTACAACGCCGGCAGCGGCGCCGCAACCCTGTACGTCAACGGCCAGGCCGTCGGCTCCACCCAGGTGCCCACCACCTGGAAGCCACCAACCGGCGGCCTGAACGTCGGCGGCGTCACATCCAACAGGCTCGCCCCCACCGACCTCCTCAACGGCGCGATCAGCGACGTCCGGGTCTACCCGTACGCCCTGACCGACCCCCAGGCGAACATCGTCGCCACCTCCCAGGCCATCGTCCAGGTCCACAGCGCGGTCGACCCCCACAAGTGCCTGGACAACTGGGGCGGCGGCGCCGGCGCCCAGCTGGCGATCTACGACTGCTACAACGGCGACAGCCAACACTTCCTGACCACCCGGCAGAACGAACTCAGGATCCCGACCACCGGGCTCTGCCTGGGCACCCGGGACGCCAACGTCGTCGATGGGACGCCGGTCGTCGCCCAGCCCTGCGGCAACCCGGCCACCCAGACCTGGATCCGGCGCTACGACGGCTCGGTCTACAACCCGGCAGCCGACAAGTGCCTGGACCTGAACGCGTGGAACACCACCAACGGCGCGGGACTGGACGTCTGGCAATGCGGCAACCAGGCGAACCACCACTGGATCTTCGAGGCCCAGACCCTCTAGTTCCGGAACGGCGCACCACTGCGGCCCCTCGCCGAACGCAGCGCGTTCGGCGAGGGGCCGCAGTGGTGCGCAGGAACAAGCATCGCTCAGGCCTTGGGGTCTGGGTTCACCGTACAGAAGAAGACCCGGCTGTCCTGCCGGTCGAATTAGAAGCTCCCGCTATACCGGTTGCGTGTGACCGACCGGTCGAAGGCCTAGCTAGTCGTCGAGGCCCCCCCACTCGATGACCGGCTACTCCCGCGACAAGTTCCCCCACTGGATCCAGCAGGGTGCCAAGTGCGACACCCGCGAGGTCGTCCTGCGGCGAGACGGGCAGGACGTCCAGACTGACTCCGAGTACCGGGCAATCGCCGGGACCTGGCTCAGCCCGTACGACGGCAAGGTCCTCACTGCCGCCTCTCAGGCCGACATCGACCACGTCGTATCCCCTTGGCTGAGGCCTGGGACAGCGGCGCCTCAGGGTGGACGGCGGCCGAGCGCCAGGCCTACGCCAACGACCTCGGCGACCCCCGCACGCTGGTAGCGGTGACCGCTCGATCGAACCGGCAGAAGGCGGACAAGGACATCGCGGAGTGGCTGCCGCGGGATGACGAGGCCTGCGACTACCTCACGCGCTGGACCGTCGCGAAGACCCGCTGGGGTCTCTCCATCGACACCACCGAGCAGACCGCGATGCACCGAATCTCCGCCAGCTGCACGAACGAGGACCTCACCATCGAACTCGCCCGCTGAACCCCGATCGGGCGGCAAGCCAGCCGGCTCGCCGCCTGGCTCCGCGACGTCCAGGTGCGTTACGTCGAACCCGACCTGATGGCCGGTTCCTCGGTGGCCGTGGCGGCGTGTCGTAGGCCCGGCTTGGCCGTCGGCCTCGGTTCTGGTTGTCGTCGCCCCGTCTGCGGGGTGGCGGCCATCGTCGTTTTCTGGGGGCGGGTTTCCGCAGTTCGGCGGGGGTTGACTGGCTGCCAGGAGGGTGTAGGGTCCACCAGTTTCACCTTCTGTCGGCCTCTGGTTGCCATCGTGGTTTTCGGTCCCTGGAGCCACTTGACTGGCGTTCCTGGCTTCCTACTGTCCGGTGCCACGGACCCGCCCGGCTCTGCCCGGGGCGCCGCGTACACCAGAACGTCGCGTACGCCGCTGAGTCCGTGTCAGCCACCCACGACTCGGAGGGGAACCATCATGACCACACGCTCTTCTCGGCGCCGGAACACGGCGCCGCGCACCGGCAGCACGAACGGCAGGCCCCAGGCGGCGGGGCAGGAGCGACCTGCCTGGCACGATCCGGGCCGGATGCTCGGCGCGGTGCTGGCGAACGTCGGCTCCGGGGTGTTCGTCGCCGCGCTGCTGTTCCTGGCACAGCATGTCGAGGTGACCTGGCACTGACACCTGGGGACCGGTCCGCTGCCCGCTCGGGGGTTCGGGCGCGGACCGGTCCTTCCAGTGTGCGTGGGCGGGCACCGCGCTGCCCGGTCAGGGAGTGTCGCCAGCCCAGTCCCAGCGGGACGGGTTCGCAGGACGGGGTTCGTAGTGGGCACGGCCCCCAGCACCGTAGGAACCGATCTCCGTGGAGAGCACGGCGCCGTCGGCGAGCTGACCGGCGTCCCAGCCGGTGACGTCCATGTGTTGACCGAACTACTGAGGCCGTTTGTGCAGGTCAGGGCCACTTTCTGCTAGCGTCCCGCCATGCCTGACGGACAACGTCCCGTAAGGGATCTCAAGAGCTTTGTCCTCCATGGCCGGCCCGGACGCACCGCTTCGGCGCCCTCGCGGCGTAGCACCGTCATCAGCTTGCGGAAGTCCTGCGGGCTCAGCCCGGTGAACGGGGCTAGTACTGCAACCGCATCTGCGTGACGGATGTGGTGTTGGGCTCGTTGGTGTGTCTGTGTGCTGATGAGCTGATGGTCGAGCAGGTCGAGTCGT
>NZ_JBIUUS010000063.1:0-25700 GCF_044742585.1 Kitasatospora sp. NPDC087861 | reverse complement strand
ACTCCTCGCCAGTCTCACGGGCCTTGTACACCCGCAAGACTGACGCACCGCCGTGATCACAGGCAGCCGAACACCAAGATCCCCGACAGAGTCAAGCTAGGCGAGTGGTTCCGAAGTGATCAGTGGTCAGAGGCGATCAGCGAGCGGGTGACCGGCGCGCCGATCAGGTTGTTGTGCCAGATCCCAGCGGCCATCGCGAGCACCCGCTGCGTCACCCGGACAGCCACGCCCTCGAAGGTCCGTCCGCCGTGTTGTTCCAGGTCAAGCTGTCCCTTGAGGGTGTCGTTGACCGACTCGATCAGCTGGCGGACCTTCTTGAGCATCGGCTCGCCGTATCGGTTCTTCTCACGCCTGAGCAACGGCCGCAGGAGCTCGATGCCCTGCTCGGCGAGGTCCTTCTCGAACGGCTTGGACGCGAAGCCCTTGTCCGTGATGAGCAAGATGCCCTCGCGCCCGGCCACCAGGTCGGCGTCGACTTCGAGCATCGCCGCCAGCACCTCGCGTCGCCGATCTTCGGGTTGGCCAATGCCCACATGATCGGCATGCCCGTCGGGGTGCACACCAGGTCGCGGGCGTCCGTCGTCCGTTCACCCCCGGACGGTCCGGAACCGGCGCCGGCGCCGGTACTCCGTCGCGTCGTGCCGAGCTGGCGGCGGAACGCCCGCACGAGCGTGTCGGTGGTCCCGAACCCGCGTGGGATCTGACACCGCTTGTCGTTCAGCGATGACGCCGCCCGGTGCTGACACAGAGTGATATCACCGAGGAATGACACCGCTTGAGGCCTTGCGGTGGGAGGATCAATGGTTTCTGGTGGCTCGGAGGGCCCCGATGCCGCCCGTGTCCGAGATCGCCTGGCTTTCAGTCCTGCGGTCCGGTCGGGGCGTTCGCCGGGGTGGCCCAGCTGGCCAGGATCGGCAGTACCCGGGCCGTGGAGGAGTCGGGCTCGACGGTGTACACGATGAGGTGCTGGTCGAGGGCGTGGGATGCGGTGACGATCTCGATGTCGAAGTCGAGGGGCCCGGCCTCGGGATGGGCGATGCGCTTGGGTACCGAAGCGTAGTCACGCACGGTGTGGTCGTCCCACCAGCGGGCGACGTCCGGGTCGGTACGCCGCAGGTCGTGCACAGCGGCGATGAGCCGCTGATCGCCTGGTCGCCTGTCGGCCTCCATCTCGGAGACCGTCGCCTGCCAGCCCTGTTCCAGGCGGCTGTAGCGGTCGGTGCTCAGGCCCGCCAGCATGGCCAGCTCCTCCCGGCGCAGTCCGGGCACGCGTCGGGGACCGGGGAACGCGTCGATGCCGACCTGGGCGGGTGTGAGGCGGTCCCGGCGGGCTCGCAGGAAGGTGCCGAAAGCGGAGCGGTCGTGACTCATTGCCCCACGGTACGGCCGCCGGCACCGTCCCTGTCTGGTCATGCCGTGCCCAGGCAGGACCCGCACTGGTTGCGTACCGGTGCGGCCCGTGCAATGGCGTCATGACCTCATCGCACGAGCCCCAGCGCTCCCAGCACGTACTGCCCTTCCACGGCCGTAGCGCCGTCGTGACCGGATCGACCAGCGGTATCGGTGCCGCCATCGCTCGCGTGCTCGCGGCACGTGGCGCCCATGTGATCACCAGCGGCCGTGACCCACGGCGCGGCGAGGAGGTGGTGGCGGGCATTCGCGCCGCGGGCGGCAAGGCCGGCTTCGTCCCTGCCGATCTGGCGGGCGACGCCGACGTGGTCCGCGAGTTCGCCGCACGGGCGACGGCAGCCGCGGGCGGGCGGGTGGACATCCTGGTGAACAACGCCGGTGTCTATCCCGCCACGTCCACGCCGGAGCTCTCCGACGACGACCTGGACAGGATGCTCGCGGTCAACATCCGCGCACCGCACGTGCTGGTCGCCCAGATGGCGCCCGACATGGTGGCTCGGGGCGCCGGGGTGATCGTGACGATCGGTTCGTGGATGGCCGCCGTGGGAAGTCCGTTCGCCGCTCTCTACACCGCCACCAAGGCCGCCGACGAGCAGATGACCCGGACCTGGGCCGCCGAGTTCGGCCCACGCGGTGTCCGGGTCAACGCCGTCGCTCCCGGCGTCACCCTGACTCCCGGGAACGAGAGCGCCCGCCCGGTCATCGAACGAATGACCGCGACAACTCCGGCCGGAGTCCCGGTCGCCCCCGAGGACATCGCCCACACCGTCGCCTTCCTCGCCTCCGACGAGGCCCGCATGATCCACGGCACCACCCTCTACGTCGACGGCGGTATCACCACCACCCGCCCCGCCTGGCCCTGGAACCGAGCACGCCGGGGGGCACCCTTCGGTAGCTGCCACGGGTGCCGGGCCGGACCACCCCGCCACGCTCCAACTCGCCTTGCGCGGCTTGTGAACAAGCCCTGCTTCCCACACACCGGACTGTGCGGCACGCCGGGCATGAGCACCTGATGCTCATGCCCGGCAGCGACCGCTGACTCAGCGCGCTGCGGGAACACCGGACCTCGCAGCAGCGTCGGGATACGCGGCGGTAGCGCGGATCTCGACGAGGAGTCCCGGGCTGGCGAGGCCGCTGACCCCGATGATCGTCCAGGTCGGGTAAGGGGGTTCGACGAGGCGCTGTTTGGCCTCGATGAAGCCGGGAAGGTGCTGCCGGATGTCGACGTGGTAGCTGGTGACGTCGACGAGGGCGGACGTGTCGAGGTTCTCCAGCCGGAGGATCTCTTCGATCTTTCGGAGGGCGATCTCGGTCTGCTCCTCGATGGTGTCCGGGATCGTTCCGTCGGCGCGGCGACCGATCGTTCCGGCGATGAACAAGAGGCCGTGCGCGCGGACCGCGGCGGAATAGCCGAAGCTTGCGAAGGCGCTGGTGGTTTGCCCGAAGACTGCGTTGTCCTCGGGGATCTCGACGGTGTGGACGGTCATTGCGGTGCTTCCCTTTCCTTGGTGACGGGGTCGTGGGTTCCGCGGAGTCAGTTGCCCCAGCGGGACGAACGGCAGGTGTGCTCCAGCCTGGTCCGGCCGAAGGTCTCGCGTTCGCGGAGGAGTTCGCCGGGGATCGTGTACCGGGGTGCGTTCTTCGGGTCTTTCGCGGCCTGCGCGACGATCGCGTCGGTGAGTGAGCGGATCATGTCCAGCCGCGGATAGGCGGCGTGCACGGCGTCGGCCTGCTCGTCGGTGACGGCGTCGACGTGGTTGGCGCCCAGTGGGCCGCCGAAATCGAGGGCGACGCCCTCGCGGACGAGCGCGCACAGCGTGCCGCGGCGTTCCGCGATGCCCGGGGAGGTGTGCAGGGCGATGGCCTGCCAGACCTGGTCGGCGTCGGCCGCGGGTACTCCGCGGTCGGTCAGGAAGGAGGCGGCCCGGTCAGCGCCTTCGACCTCGAACCGCTGGCTGTGCGGGCCGTCCGACGCCACGCCTAGGTCGTGCATCGCGCACGCGGCGAACAACAGGTCGTCGTGGTAGTCGTGGCCGGCGGCCAGGCCGAGGCGGCCGGCCACCAGCCGAGCGAACAGGTAACTGCGGATGCTGTGGTTGAAGACGGACGGCGTTTCCACCGGCCGAATGAGGTTCACGACGGCGTCGGCAAGCGGTGTGCCGGGCAGCGTGATCAGGTCGGCGGTCGCCTCGTCGGTAGGTCCGGTCATGTCTTCAGCCTGGCCGCTACCCCCCTGACCTGGTGAGAGGCAAAATTTCC
This sequence comes from Kitasatospora sp. NPDC087861, assembly GCF_044742585.1. Lineage (NCBI taxonomy): Bacteria > Bacillati > Actinomycetota > Actinomycetes > Kitasatosporales > Streptomycetaceae > Kitasatospora > Kitasatospora sp. NPDC087861. The sequence goes on along the minus strand of NZ_JBIUUS010000063.1, from coordinate 22,031 downwards.
ACACTTCGATAGAATCTTGCCATGGCAGTGCATCGAGTCGCGGTCCTGGCGCTGGACGGGGTCACCCCGCTCGACCTGGCGATCCCGGCGCAGATCTTCACCACCCGACCGGAAACCCCCTACGAGATGACCCTGTGCGCGCTGGACGCGAAGGTGACCACCACCGCGGGTTTCGCCCTGGTCGCTGACGGGGGCCTGGAGCAGGTGCGCACCGCCGACACCGTGATCGTGCCGGGATTCGAACCGATCCTCCCGTTGCCGGAAGCCGCGCTCGTCGCACTGGCCGAAGCCCGCGACCGGGGCAAGCGTGTGGTGTCGATCTGCACGGGCGCCTTCGCGCTGGCCGCGGCGGGCGTGCTGGACGGGCTGCACGCCACGACCCACTGGAGACACATCGACGAGTTCGAGCGGGGCTTCCCGGCCGTCACGGTCGATCGCGACGTGCTCTACGTCGACGAGGGCGACGTGCTGACCTCGGCCGGGGTGTGCTGCGGCATCGACCTGTGCCTGCACATCGTGCGCCGCGACCTGGGCGCGGAGGTGGCCAACCAGCTCGCCCGCGGTCTGGTCGCCGCCCCGCACCGAGACGGTGGGCAGGCCCAGTACGTGCCGGCTCCCGTCGCGGTGGCCGGTGAGGCGTCGCTCTCCGGTACCCGGGGATGGGCCCTGCAACGGCTCGGCGAGCCGCTCACGCTGCGCGTGCTCGCCCGGCACGCGGGCCTCTCGCAGCGCACCTTCATGCGCCGGTTCACCGAGGAGACGGGCACGACCCCGTTGCAGTGGGTACTCAACGCCCGGCTCGGCAGGGCGCGGGAAATGCTGGAAACCACGGAGCGTTCGGTGGAACAGGTGGCGCGGGACTGCGGGCTGGGCACGGCAGCCAACCTGCGGCTGCACTTCCGGCGCACACTGGACACCACCCCCACCGCTTACCGCCGCACCTTCACACGCTCGACGTCGCACGGTCCGGCCCGGTCACCTGCGGTCCCGCGCTCGGACTGAGAATGGCCGTTACGACGCTGAAGGGGTTTCGGAGGCGGGTCGCTGCCGTCCAAGCTGCCGAGCGGGCAAGGAGGAACGTCGGACCCGAGCCGTCAGCAGGAAACCCTCGGTGACGGGACGTCAGTGTGCGCAGTTGCGGTTCGATCCGTGGCTGGGCAGCCTCCACGACGACGACCTGTCCGCCTGCCACCAGCGCGTCATCGCCACCCTCCTCCGCCAGGTACAGGTGGAGGTCGGCCGCGTCGGCCGCCGGCAGCCACACCACCGGCGCGCGGTTCACCGCCGGTCGAGGCGAGTTCCTCGGGCAGCTCCGGGCGCAGCGCATCGATCGGGTCCTCGCCGTCCTCGACCAGGCCGCCGGGCAGCGAGTGCTGCACGCCTGCGGGGCGCCGGCGGCGGATCAGGCAGAGGCGGCGGTCGTGGACCAGGACCGCGTACACCCGCACCCGGGCTGGCACGGTCACCGTCCGGTGGCCTGGTCGTCGGCGCCGTCGGGCAGTGTCGGCAGTGTCGGCAGTGTCGGCAGCGGCCAGGATGCCTCCGGTGCCCAGGTGGGCCAGCCGCCGGCGAACGGACCGGTGCGGTCGTCGAGCATGGCGATCGCCCTCCCCCGGGCCCGATCGACCTGGTGATGGAGGTAGTCGTCGATCAGGCCCAGGCGGCGCATCTGGTCGTACTCGTCCTGGTCCTTCCAGTGATGCTCCGACAGGTCGGGCGCGGCGACCAGGTCCAGGCACAGGTCCAGGGTGTCGATCCCGATGCCGGGGCGACGCTGATGGGGCTTCTCGAAGTTCACGTACCAGCGCAGCGGCTCGTGGGTGGCGGCGTCCTGGAAGCAGTGCACGGAGAACCACTCGCCGGCCAGGAAGTGGCTCAGCAGCTCGGTGCCGGTCCATCGGTAGCGGCCGAGGGTCCAGGTGCCGGCCGCCAGGTCTTCCAGGCCCTGCTTGCGGGTGGTGTCGTCTCCGGTGCGTGTCGCGGTGATCCAGGTCGTCGGAGCCAAGCTCTCGATCCCCGGCCAGTAGGCCAGGGACAGCACGTGGCCGGTGTCGTCGACCACGCGCTGCGGCATCGCCGGCCACACCCGGCCGGCGTGGACGTCGCGGCGCACCACGGTGGTGCCGGGCTGGAACAGGTTGGTGTCGGTCACGGGGGCAAGCCTGCCCGGCGACGGGGCCGGGAAGTCCGCTCGAAGGTGTGACGGCGGATCAGGACGTGGGGAAGTCGTAGCGGCCTCCGCTCCCGGCCGGATCACCGATCAGTCCGGGTGGGCGATGAGCGTGTCAAGCCCGGACGCCGCCCGCGGCGACGCCTCCCGCGGCCCGGGGCGCCCGGGCCCTGCGGGTGGTGATGTCGCGGTAGCAGTACGAGGCGATGCTCAGGAAGATCGCCGCGTTGAACAGCGGCAGGTCGTACGCGCGGGTGGGCCCCGCCCCCAGGGTCACCCCGAGCACGAAACCGGCCGCGTTGAGGCACGCGAACACGTAACCCACCGCCCTGGTCGTGCCCTTGGGGGCGGGTGTCAGTACCGCGGTGAACACGATCGTCACGCAGCCGTGGCCGGGTAATGGGTCCAGGTGCGGACGGGGGGTGAGTCGGGGGCGAAGTCGGTCTTCGGTCCGGCGCGTGCGTCGTGCCGGCGGATGCAGGCACCGATGACAGCGTTCTGCTCGTCGTGGCGGCAATGAAGACCAGGTCGGTGAAGGCCTTCCATGTGCTTGTTGCCTGCCGGGAGACCCTGCCCTCGCGCAGGATCCGTCGCAGGGTCTCCCGGCTGACGGGGTGACGACCGCGTGCTCGACCGGGTGCTCGGCGAGCTTGGCCAGGCTCCAGGTGCTGGCGACGACCTGCGCGATCTGGCGCAACCGCACCACCGGCCAACCCGTCACCGGCTCACTGATCGCCTACGACCACTGACCGACTTCGGAACTGCTCGTCTAGCTCGATCCAGGACGTCTCCAGGCCGTCGGTCTCGGTGATCTGCCAGGTCGGGACGGTACGGGTGCGCATCCGGGCACGCTGTCGCCCGCCACCGACAGCGACGCGCGCCCGCCGCCCGGTCGACCGACGGAATCCGGTGACACGGAGCGCGACCGCGACTACGGTGGGCGGGCAGAGCCGTACGCGGGGGTGAGGACGCCGAAGTGTTGATGTCCAGGACGACGCACGTCCGGCCCGAGGGCGTACTGCCCGACCACGAGGCGTTCGACCAGCGGCGCCGCCCGGTCTCACCCGCCGCCGGCAACCCGCACGCCGAGCAGCGGGCGGCGGTGCTCCCGCCCGAGGCGGCGCGGGCCGCGCTGACCGTCAAGGCGACCGACCCCGCGCCCAACCTGCCGCCCCGCTCCGCGGACCGGCTCGTCGGCCGGGACGGCGCGTTACGGGCGATCACCGAGGCGCTGTCGGACGGCGACGGCAGCGGCCTGGTCACCCAGGCCACCACGCTGCACGGCCTCGGCGGGGTCGGCAAGACCACCCTCGCGCTGCACCACGCGTACGCCGCCGCCGAGGCCGCGCACTACCGGCTGATCTGGTGGATCACCGCCGAGTCCGAGGAGCAGCTCGCCGAGGCCTTCGCCGATCTCGCCGTCCACCTCCACCCCTCCTGGGCGCTCACCGCCCCGCCCGGCCAGCAGGTCGAATGGGCGATCGCCTGGCTGCGCGCCCACGACCGCTGGCTGCTGGTCTACGACAACGCCGAGGACCCGGTCCACCTCACCCCCTACCTCGGACGCCTGCTCGGCTGCGGCCACCAGTTGGTCACCAGCCGCCGCGCCGGCGGCTGGCACCCCGGGATCCGCCCGGTCCGGATCGACGTCCTCGACGCCCCCGAGGCCGCCCGGCTGCTCTGCGGCACCGCCCACCCCGGGGCGCAGGCCGACCAGGCCGAGGCCTACGCCCTCGCCGACGACCTCGGCCACCTCCCACTGGCCCTCGCCCAGGCCGGCGCCTACGTGCAGCAGACCGGCACCAGCTTCGCCGCCTACCGCGAACTGCTGCGCACCAGCAGCCCGACCGGCCCCGGCTCGGGCCCCGACGCCGGCACCGACCCGGTGGCCACCGTCTCCCGGCTCTGGCAGACCACCCTGCGCACCGTCCAGGGCACCGCCCCCTTCGCCGTCGAGCTGCTGCGCACCCTCGCCTGGTACGCCCCCGAGGCGCTGCCGCGCGAGGCCCTCACGCCCTTCGGCGCGCGCCGCCCGGCCGAGGTCGACTCCGCGCTCCGACTGCTCGCCGACTACAACCTGATCACCCTCGGCGACACCGTCACCGTGCACCGCCTGCTGCAGGGCGTGCTGCGCCGCTCCGAGGGCGCCCGCCGGCTGCGCCAGCGCGCCGAGCAGCAGCTCGCCGAGGCCGCCGCCCGGCTCTGGCCGGAGGCCGGCCCCCGGCTGCGCCGGGCGCTGCTGCCGCACATCCGGGAGCTGGCCGCCACCGGCCCATCGGAGCGGCCCACCCCGCAGACCGTCGCCCTGTACGGGCTGGCCGCCGGGGAGCTGACCGACCGGGCCCAGCGGGTGTTCGCCATCCCACTGGTCACCGCGATGGCCGACGGGCAGCAGCGGCTGCTGGGCGCCGACCACCCCGCGACCCTGGCCACCCGGGGCCGGCTCGCCGAACTCCACGCCCGGGCCGGCGACCCGGCCCTCGCCGTGGCACTCTGCCGGGCGGTGGTGGCCGACCGTACCCGTCTCCAGGGCCCCGAGCACCCGGACGCCCTCGCCGGGCGTCACACGCTCGCGCACGCCTACCGCAAGGCCGGTGAACACGCGCGCGCCGTCCACGCGTTCCAGTCGGTGGTGACCGACCGGGAGAGGGTCCTCGGCGCCGACCACCCCGGGACCCTCACCAGCCGCGCGGGGCTCGCCTACGCCCTCCAGGTCGCCGGGCAGCACCAGGCGGCGGTGGCGGAGTTCGAGCGGCTGCTGGCCGACGCGGCCCGGGTACTGGACCCGGACCACCCGGACATCCTGGCCAACCGCAACGGCCTGGCGTACGCCCAACTCACCGCCGGTCAGCACCGCTTGGCCATCACCCTGTACGAGCAGGCGGTGTCCGACCGGGCCCGGGTGCTCGGCGCCGACCACCCCGACACCCTCACCAGCCGCGGCTGGCTCGCCGCCGCCCACGCCGCCGCCGGCGACCACGAGGCCGCGGTGGCCGCGTACGAGGCGGTGGCCGCCGACCACACCCGGGTGCAGGGACCGGACCACCCGCAGACGCTGTTCGCTCGTGGCCGGCTGGCCATGGCCCGCGGTGAGGCCGGGCGTCCGGCGGCGGCGGTCGCGGACTTCACCGGTGTCGTCGCCGACTACACCCGCGTCCTGGGCCCCGACCACCCGCACACCCTCGACGCCCGCAACGGCCTCGCCCGTGCCCACCGCGAGGCGGGCCGGTACCCGGTGGCGGTGGAGCAGCACCAGGCCCTGGTGCGCGACCGTGCCCTCGCCCAGGGACCGGACCACGCCGGCACCCTGGAGGAGCGCAGCGAACTCGCCTACGCGCTGCGCATCGCGGGCTGGACCAACCGCGAACTGGTGGAGTTCGAACGGCTGGTGGCCGACCGGATCCGCGTCCAGGGCCCGGACCACCCCGACACCCTCGACGAACGGTCCAACCTGGCCCGCACCCTCCAGCTGGCCGGCCGTCCCCGCGAGGCCCTCGCCGAGCGGCAGCGGTTGCTCGCCGACCAGGAGCGGGTCTTCGGCCCCGAGCACTTCGACACCTTCGACGCGCGTCTGAGCCTGGCCCGGGCCTCCGGCGACGCCGGCGACCACCGCCGTGCGGCGGAGCTGTGCGACGCACTGGCCGCCGACCGCCTGCGGGTGCTGGGCCCGGACCACCCGGACACCCTCAACACCCGTGGCTGGCAGGCCTGGCTGCACGGCCAGGCAGGCAACCTCGAACGGGCGGTGGAGCTGCGTGAACAGCTGCTGACCGACCGCACCAGGGCGCACGGCCCCGACCACCCGTACACGCTCGACGAGCGTACCGGCCTCGCCTACGCCCTCCAGCAGGCCGGGCGGCTCCGGGACGCACTCGCCGAGCGCGAGCGGGCCGTCGCCGACCACACCCGGGTGCTCGGCGCCGACCACCCACAGACCCTCAACGCCCGCCTGCACCTCGCGGTCGCCCACGGCGAGGCGGGCGACCACCGCCGCGCGATCGACCTCACCGCCCAGTTGGTCGCCGACCGCGTCCGCCTGCTCGGACCGGACCACCCGCACACCCTCAACACCCGCTGGTGGCTCGCTTCGGCACACGGGGACGCGGGCCGGCATCGCCGCGCGGCGGACCTGTACGCCGCTCTGGTGACCGACCGCACCCGAGTCCAGGGCCCCGACCACCCGGACACGCTCAACACGCGGCACTGGCTCGCGAACGCACACCGACAAGCAGGTGATCACCGACTGGCCGTAGAGCTCCACGCTGCGCTCGTGCCCGACTACGGCCGGGTCCAAGGCCCCGAGCACTCCCACACCCTCAACGCCCGCTACTGGCTGGCGTTTGCCTACCGGGAAGCGGGCGATCGCCGCCGGGCCGTCGATCTGCTCGCGGCCCTGGTCGCCGATCGTTCGCGGGTCGAGGGGCCCGATCATCCGGAGACGCTCTCCGACCGCTGGGCGTCAGCACGTGCCGTCGCCGCTGCGGGTGACTACCGACGAGCGGTGACGCTGCACGACGCGCTCGTAGCCGACTGGAACCGCTCCCACGGAGCCGACCACCCGCAGACACTCGACGCTCGGTGGTGGCAGGCCTACGCCTACCAACAGGCAAGAGCGCATCGACGTGCGGTGGATCTGTACACCGCACTGGTTGCCGACTCGGCCCGGATCCGGGGCCCCGAGCACCCTGAAACCCTGGCAGCGCGTAGCGGCCTGGCCGGGGCCACCTCTGCCGCCCAGGACCACAGCCGGGCAATCGCCCTCTACGAGGCGCTGGCCACCGACCGCACCCGCATCCTGGGCGCCCACCACCCCACGACCCTGGACACCTTCGGCATGGTCGCCTGGGCGTACGGCCAGGCCGAGCAGTACCACCACGCGGTGGAACGGTACGTCGCTCTGGCGGCCGACCGGGAGCGGGTCCAGGGCCCCGACCACCCGGACACGCTCAACACCCTGCGCTCGCTGGCCAACATGTACCGCGACGCCGGTGAGCACCGTCAGGCCCTGGAGCTCTACGAGACCCTGATCGACGATCTGGTCCACGCGTTGGGCGCCGACCACCCCACGACCCTGGACACCCGGGTGGGCCTGGCCGGCACCTGCCGGGAGGCTGCCGACCACGTCCGGGCGGTGGAGCTGTTCCGGGCCCTGGCCACCGACCTCGATCGGGTCCTCGGCCCGGACCATCGCGACACCCTCGAAACCCGGCTCAGCCTCGCGCGGTCCGTCGTCGCCGCAGGCGACCACCGAACCGCTGCCGACCTGTACCCGGCGTTGCTGGCCGACCGGGAGCGGGTCCAAGGCCCCGACCACCCGGACACGCTCAACACCCGCTGGTGGCACGCCAACGCCCACAGTCAGCTCGGCGACCACCGCAGGGCGGCCGAGGTCTACGGCGCTCTGACCGCCGACCGGGAGCGGGTCCAAGGCCCCGACCATCCGGACACGCTCAACACCCGCTGGTGGCAGGCCTCCTCGTGCCGCGCGGCGGGCAACCACCGGCGCGCCCTCCGGCTGGCCCAAGCCCTGGTCACCGACTCACGACGGGTCTGCGGTCCCGACCATCCCAGTACCCTCAACGCCCGCTTCCTGCTGGCCTGGACCCACGAGGCAGCCGGTGATCGCCTGCGCGCCATCGAGCTCGGCGAAAGCGTGCTGCAGGACCGCATCCGCGTCCAAGGCCCGAACCACCCCGCCACCCTCAACGCTCGCGACAACCTCGCCGCCGACCGCGAGTCCGCGGGCATGCTCCTCCAGGCCGCAGCCGATCTGGAAGCCCTGACCGCTGACCGGGCCCGCAGCCAGGGAGCCGACCACCCCGACACCCTCGACCAGCGCTCCCGGCTGGCCCGGAACGTCCGCGAGACCGGCGAACTCGACCGAGCCGTTGCCCAGTTCACCGAGCTGATCGCCCACCGCGCCCGCGTCCAGGGCCCCGATCACCCGGACACCCTCCACGATCGGAACAGCCTCGCCCTCACCAGGCGCTTCGCCGGTCGACACCGCCAGGAGGTGGCCGACCGAGCGGCCCTGGCGGCCGACCGTGAGCGCGTCCACGGCCCGGACCACCCCGCGACCCTGACCGCCCGGTCCTCCCTCGCCCACGCCCACCGCCACCGCTGGGACCACGACCGCGCCGCCGCGCTCTACCTGAGCCTGCGGTCCGACTACGCCCGGACCCTCGGTGCCGACCACTCGGACACCCTCGACGCCTGGGACAGCCTCGCGCTCAACCTCCTCGAAGCCGGCCGGTACAGCGAGGCCGCCGCCTGCTACCAGGAGGTCCTGGACGCCGCCGTCGAGGCCGTCGGACCCGACCACCTCCTGCCCCGCTCCCTGCGGTACGGCCGCGCCCAGGCCCTGCTGCTCGCCGGGGACCACGGCGGAGCGATCGCCGAGCTCTCGCCCCTGGCGGCGGACTGGACCAGGCCGACCGGCCCCGCCGTGGCAGGCCTCGTCCTGGCCGGCTGCATGCTCGCCTTCGCCCGGCACCTGAACGGGGAGCAGGAGGCCGCGGCACGCCTGGCCGCCGCCCTCGCCGACGCCGCCGACACCGCCCTCGGCGGGACGGACGACGCCACCCTGACCGCCCGCGAGACCCACGCGCTGCTGCTGGCCTACGGAGCGCGGCCGCTGCGCGCCGTCGTCCGGCTGGAGGAGCTCGCCGAGGAGTGCGCCGCGAGCCACGGCCCGCGCAACTCCCTGACCCTGAGCATCCGCCAGAGCCTCGCCCACGCACGCCTGCGGGCCGGCGACGCCCTCGGGGCGGCCCGGGTGTACGGGGGCATCATCGCGGACCGCCTCCCGGACGCCGGTTCCTCCCCCGCCGGGGCCCTCCTGGCCGGGCACCGGGGGGCCGACGACGCCGCCGTCAGCCTGGGCGCGCTACGCCCCGGCCTGCTCCCGGTGTTCCCCACCCTCGCCGTCGGCCTGGCCGCCGCACTCGCCGCGAGCGGGCACCGGGAGGCCGCCCGCGAGCTACTGGCAGCCGTCCACGCCGGGCGGGAGTCCCTGATGGACCCCGGCCACCCGCTCGCGGTGGAGTGCCGGACGGCGCTGGCCCAGCTGGACGGCGGCGAGCCGCCGTCGCCGCCCGGGGCCCTGCCCGCCCACACGGAACCGGCGCCACCCCCGTCCGAGCCGGCACCGCTGCTGCGGCGCTCGCGCGGGTCCGTACGCCGCGCCGCCGCCGCGCCTGCGGCGCCACGGACCGCCTGGCGGCCCCGGCTCACCCTGCTGGAAGAACCCGTGGTGGGGGCCACCGTGCGCCTGGAGCTGCGGCTGGAATCCGAAGCGCCGTCGGCCGACCCCGCTGAGCTGCCGGACCTGCGCCTGGTGGCCGTCGCCGCCTCGGACGCCGTGCTCGAACCGCCCGTCGCCGACTACACCCCGGCCGGGGAGCCGGCCCGGTTCGCGCTGACGCCGACCGTCCCGGGGCCGCACACCGTGCGGATCACCGTGTACGACCGGGGGCACGGCGCCGTCCTCCAGGACCTCTCCGCCGTCGTCGACGTCCCCCACGACACCGCCCGCGACGCCCCCGGCCACGAGAGCCCAGCCGCCCAGGAACCCCAAGTCGCCCAGGAGCAGGAGTAATCGACGTGCCCCGGGACCTCCTCGTCGAGATCCACCAGAACCCCTCCGCCGACTACACCCGGCTCCCCCGGCCCCGCGGCCCGCGCCACCCGGCGGACGCCCGGCCGGCCAAGGAGCCGGACCCGCTGGACCTCGTCGTCTCGCTCCGCCACCACCGCGGCGACCTGCTGGTCTCCGCGTACCGGCCCGGCGAGCGCACGCCCTGGACCCGCCCCCACCACGCGGAGCTGAAGGTGTCCAAGGCCGTCCTGCTCGCCCGGGCCGCCCGCCTGCGGACCATCTGGCGCGACCGCTTGGTCCAGTGCGACCCCGAGCCGATCGGCGGCTACCCCTTCGCCCAGGCCGTCGACTTCTCCCGGCTGGCCGGGGTCGCCGAGCGGCAGGTCGCCGAACTGGCCGAGGAGGGGCGGTACTTCCTGGAGGTGATGCTCGACGGGCCGGACCGCGAGCTGACCGTCTTCCGCGAGTACCTCACCCGCACGCTCACCGAGCACGGCTCGCTGCGGATCAGCTTCGACTCCGACCTCCACCTGCCCTGGCCGATGCTCGCCGTCGACAGCGGCGCCGCCGATCCGTGGGCCGACTTCCTCGGCCACCGCCACCAGGTCGAGCAGACCGGTGCCGGCTACCCGCCGATCCAGCCGCCCTACCCGGCCCGGACCAGGCCCGTCACCAGCCTCAACACCGACGACCAGCTCACCGACGTCGGCCGGGCCCCCGAGGTCCGCAAGCTGCTGGAGGACCGCTCCCAGCTGACCGTGCGCACCGAGTCCGAGCTGCTGCTCAAGGCGCTGTCCTCCGCCGTGCTGGACGAGGACGTCATGTACTTCTGGTGCCACGGCCAGTTCGTCGCGAACGACTCCCCGTACGAGCAGCTCGCTGTCCGGCTCTCCGACGACCGCCAGATCGACGCCGAGCTGGTGCGCCGCCACCGCCGGCGGCACGCCGAGGCCCCGGACGCCATGTTCCGGCCGTTCGTGCTGCTGAACGCCTGCCACACCGGGCAGTCGGCGGCCGCCGAACTGGAGCACCTGGGCCGGGCGCTGGTCGACCTCGGCGCCAACGGCGTGCTCGGCCCGCAGATCGAGATCCCGCAGGAGTTCGCCGCCGAGTACGCCTTCGCCTTCCTCGACCTGTACCTGACCGGGGAGTTCACGGCGGGCGAGATCACCCAGCAGCTGGTCCGGTGGTTCGCCCGCGAGTACCGCAACCCGCTGGCGCTCGCCTACTCCCTGCACTGCGGCATCGACAGCATCCTGGAGCTGACCCCGTGACGGCACGCACCCCCGCCGGACCCGCCCCGGTCGTCCGGACGGCCACCGTGGACCTGGACGAGCACGGCCGGCTGCTCGTCCCCGGCACCCGGACGCCGGTGCCCGGGTCGCGGGTCGCCCAGCACCTCGCCCGGCACCTGCGCATCCCCGACCGTGCCACCGACATCTTCGTCTACGTCCACGGCTGGCAGACCAGCCCCGCCGCCGCGGACCGCTCGGCCACCGCCCTGCTCACCCGGGCCGCCGCCCTGCACCGGGACGCGCCGACCGCCTACCCGGGGCTGGCCGGGGGATTCCGTCCGTGGTGCGTGGTGGTGCGCTGGCCCTCCTCCAGCCTCCCGTCACCGGCCGGCTACCGCCGGATCCGGGAACGGGCGCACACCATGAGCGCCCAGGGGCAGGCCGGCCGGGTCCTCGGCCACCTGCTCGGCTACCTGGACGCCGACCGCGGGCACCCGGACGCACCCCGTGTCCTGGCCAACCGCGGCGGCCAGTACCTGCACCTGGTCGGCCACTCCTTCGGTGGCCGCTTCCTCTGCGAGGCCGTCCAGTACGCGGCCGACCGGCCCGCCGGGCCGCCGGTGCTGGGCTGGAGCCGACCGGGCGACCCCACCCGCCCGTTCACCGTCGACAGCGCGCTGATCTTCCAGATGGCCGCGCCGCGCGACGCCTTCGCCCACCTCTTCCCCCGGCTGTTCCTCGGCCCCGGCCGCCCCGGCGCGCCGCTGCGCGGGCCGCTGGTGCTCACCCACTCCCGGTGGGACCGCGCCACCGGCTTCTGGCACCTGCGCGCCGAGGGCCGCCCGGGGATCGGCCACTCCGGCACGGGCGTCGCCCCGGTCCCGCAGTTCACCACCCGGCTGCGCCCGACCGCCTCCCCGTACCCGCACACCGAGTTGGACCACCCGATCGTCAACATCGACGCCGCCCGGGTCTACCGCGGCGGCCTGGCCACCCGGCTCAACCCGGCGGGCGCCCACTCCGACTTCCACCACCCCGAGTCCGCCCACCTCCTGCTCAGCCTCGCCGCCCACTCACGCTGACGGGGGCCGCGCCGGGGCGCCCCGGTGGGAGGAGGTACCGCACGGGCTCGTCCCGGCTGAGGAGTCCGTGGGCGAGGTCGCCGTGGACGGCGAGGACGGCTGGGGTCTCCTCGACACCGATGGCGTCCGGTCCTCGGCCGGGCGTGTGCGGCGGATCGACCGGGGCCCACCGTCCGTGCGGGAGCCCCGGGCGATCCGCGCCGGTCAGTGCGGTGGCGTGGCCGCGTCCAGGTAGGCCGCCGCCTTCGCGGGGTCGAGGAACCACTGCTCCAGGTCGGCCGGGTCGTTGAAGGCGTCGGCGAACCGGTCGGCCACGGCCGGGAGTTCACCGGCCGCGCCGAGCAGGCGGAGCACGTGCTCGGGCGGCGGCGCGAGCATCGCGTTGGTCCAGGCGGTGGCGGGGCGCGCGACCTGCCAGAAGCGGTCGAAGGCGGCCTGCATGAAGTCGCGGTCGAACGGCTTGTCGCCGTGGGCGAGGATCGCGTCGAGGTAACCGGCCGCGCCCTTGGCGGCGTTGTTGGAGCCCTGCCCGGTGATCGGGTCGTTGACGACCACCACGTCCGCCACGCCCAACACCGCCCCTCCGCCCGGCAGTTCACCGACCGGGCGGCGGACCGTGGGGGTGAAGCGCCCGGCCAGGGTGGCCCCGGCGTCGGTGAGCTCCACGCCGGCGCGGGTCCGGTCGTACTCCCAGGGGGTGAAGGACTTCATCAGGTCGAGCGTCACCCGCAGGTGTTCGGCCGGGTCACGGACGCCGTCGAAGGCGTCCGCCGGGCCGCCCGGGAGGGCCTCCCAGAGCAGGATGTCGCACGGGCCCGCCGCGGTCAGCGCCGGCATGACGAACAGTTCGCCGACGCCGGGCACCACGTTGCAGCGGACGGCCGGGAAGTCGTGATCGGGGCGCGGACCGAGCCCGTACACGTAGCTGCCGGCCAGCGCGCGCTGCGGCCGGTCGTACCGGGACCGCTCGTGGTCACGCTCGAACATCGCGGCCAGGTCGCCCTTGCCCGTCGCGACCAGGACCAGGTCGTACGAGCCGGAGAGGTGTTCGAGGTCGGTGACGGTCGCCGGCCGGACCACCACCCGGCCGCCACGCCCGGCGAACATCTCCAGCCAGGTCGACATCTTCAGCCGCTGGTCGACGGACTGCGCGTACCCGGACAGGCGCCCGACCCAGTCGATCACCCGCGCGGACTCCGGCCCCGCCACCGAGACCCCGACCCCCTTGATCCGGGGTGCGTCCTGCGCCCAGAGGTCCAGGCCGAGGTCGCGCTCGGTCCGCAGCGCGGCGTCGAACATGCACTGGGTGGACAGCACCCGACCGCCGCGGACCGCGTCCGCGTCACGATCGGTCATCACCGTCACGTCGTAGCCGTGGGCCTGGAGCCCCAGGGCCAGTTGGAGGCCGGCCTGCCCGGCACCGACGATCAGAACTCTGCGCATCGTCTCCGCTCTCCTGGTTGTCCGTCCTGGCCCGGCCCGACACTCGCGCGCCCGGGGCCCGTGAGCCCGCAGGCGCGGCGGGACGCGAACCGGCTGCCAGTGGCCTGAATACCAGTCATCGGGCGCCCGCGTCCACGGCCCGGGCACACTCCGCGCGGGCCGTCACCGTCCGGGGTCGAGCCCTGTCGAACAAGCGATTTGAAAAATTCTTCAACTTCATACATGCTGGCGTGCCGCCGACCCCCTACCCGACCCGATAGGACAGCCTGCGCGCATGAGCGACAACCTCCCCCCGTGCCCGTCGTGCTCCAGCGAGTACACCTATGAGATGAACTCCCTCATGGTCTGCCCGGAGTGCGGCCACGAGTGGGTCCCCGCGGCGGGCGGGAGCGCCGAACCGGCCGGTGCGGGCGAGCGGGTGATCCGGGACGCGGTCGGCAACGTGCTGAGCGACGGCGACACCGTGACCGTCGTCAAGGCCCTCAAGGTCAAGGGCAGCGTCTCGGGCATCAAGGCCGGCACCAAGGTCCGCAACATCCGCCTGGTGGACGGCGTCGACGGCCACGACATCGACTGCCGGATCGAGGGGTTCGGCGCGATGCAGCTCAAGTCGAGCGTGGTCAAGAAGGCCTGACCGGGCCCACGGCCGAGCCAACGGCGGCGGCCCGCACGAGCACCCTGCTCGTACGGGCCGCCGCCTTTTCGCGCTATGCCGACGGCGGTTCGTGGCCGCAGCCGTCTCAGCTCGCCCGTGCCACACCGCACGGATGACGACCGCTCGGTTCAGCCGAGCGGCAGCAGGCCGGGCACGGGGCCGCCGTGGCGGGACAGGCGGCGCAGGAAGGTCAGCACGCCGGGTGTGCCGACGGCCCAGGCGCGGGACTCGGCGGTGGGGTCGCCGCCGGGGAACACCGGGCGGCCGGGCGGGCCGCCGGTGCGGGTGAGGAGCAGGGCGGCCAGGTCCTCCGCCGCCTGCCGGTGGCGGGGGTCGCCGGTGGCCATGGCGAGGTCGACGAGGAGGTCCCCGACGCCCGCCAGGCCGCAGCAGCGGACGACCAGAGCGGTGCGCGGGGCGAGCGTGCGACAGGCGTCGGCCGCGTCGGCGGCCAGCGCGAGGAGGGCGTCGTCGCCGTACCGGTGCCCGGCCTGGACCAGGACCGTGCCGAGGCCGGCCAGGCCCCGGCACCAGGAGAGGTAGCGGCGGGTGGCCCCGGGCCGGAGGGCGGCGGCGATGATGCGCGGGAGGTCGACGGCGAGTCCGTCGACGAAGCGGCGGGCCGCCCGGCCGGACGCTTCGTCGGGCATGGCGAGGAGGAAGTGGGCGATGCCCGCGCGGCCGTGCGCGAAGCCCTCGGCGAGGGCGGCGGTGCCGGGGTTGGGCACTTCCCCGGGCTCTTCGAGCGGGCGGGAGGTCAGCCCCGCGGCACAGGCGGCGGCCGCCGAGAGGTGGCGGTCGGCGTCCCGGCCGAGGGCGGCGAGCAGCAGGTGGCCGGTGCCGAGCCCGGCCGCCCCGGCGATCTGGTCCGTACCGACGGGCTCGTGGTGGCGGTGGTGCGGCGCGGGCGTCCCGAGGGCGGCGGCGGCCTGCGCGAGGAACAGCTCGACGCCCGTCCGGCCCTGGTAGAGCGAGCCGTCGAGGCGGTCGAGGGCCGGGTGGGCGGCCGTCCAGCCCGCCAGGGCGGTGGCGGCGGCCCGGGCGTCGGGGCGGTCCGCGTGCTGCAGCAGTTCGAGGCCGAGGCCGGCGGCGCCGTCGTAGAGCGAGAGCAGCGTGCGGGGCTCGCCGGCCCGGCCGGGGCCGCCGGCCACCAGGTCGTGGGCCATCCGCACGCAGGTGCCCACGGTGTGGTCGAGCACCTCGTCCAGCGGGGCCCGGCGCGGCCCCGCCGGCGGCCGGGCCGGGGGGCGGACAGCCGCTCCCCCGCCTCGCAGGCTCGACGCGGCGGCCGAGCGCCGCGCCGGATCCAGGCTCAGTAGGCCCGTGACCAGGACCAGCGCCGGATGTGCGGTCTCCGGATGCGCGGTCTCCGAATGCGCGGTCTCCGGGGGAACGGTTTCCGAGGGGATCGGCGCCGGGAGGGCCGCGCGCAGGCAGGCCAGGGTGCGGTCGCGGTTGGTCGCCGGATCGGGGTCGATCACCACCGGGTCGAGGCCGGTGAGGGCGTGGTGCAGCGTGGTGCCCAGCGCGTAGTAGTCCTCGGCGGGGTCGGTGCCGGTGGCGCCGGGCAGACCGTAGCCCGCCGTGGCTCCCGGCGGGCGGTCGCCGTCGAGGGCGTTCACGCCGAAGTCCACCAGCGAGCAGCCGCCGCCGGTGTCGAGCACCACGTTCGCGGGCTTGAGGTCGCACACCACGACGCCGCGCGCGTGCACCGCGTCCAGGACCCGCAGCAGCCCGCGCGCCAGCGCCCACCAGTCGCGCCCGCCCGCACCCGCACGGGGGTCGTACGGGCCTGCGGCGAGGACGTCCCGCCGCAGGTCGCGCGGCCCGCACGCGCCGCTGACCAGGTACTCGTCGGGGCCGTGCCGGAAGTAGTCGACCAGGGGCGGGACTCCGGGAACCCCGGCCAGGGCCGCGAGCACCCGGCGCTCGTGCCGGAGCCGGCCGCGCGCGTCGGTGCCCGCGCCGTCCTCGGCGACGTAGGCACGGGCCTGTTTGACCACCACCTCGCGCCCGGTGACGACTTCGACCGCGCGGTAGACGTGGCCGTTCGGCGAGCGGGTGATCCCTGCGGTGATCCGGTACCGGCCCTCGCCGACCCGGGTGGTCGACGGCCGGACGGCGGTCGAGACCGGCGTGAACGGGTCGCGCGCCCAGGGCGGTTGGCGGTAGCGGGCCTCGGCCAGACCGGGGAAGACCGACCCGTCCGGACCGGCCATGCCGTAGTCCGCGTCGCCGCCACCATCGCCGTCCGCCATGCGGAACAGCCCGTAGCGGTAGAACACAGGTGCGTCCGACCGAATCCGACGATCACTCACCACCTGCGGACCGGCCCACCCCGCCAGCGCCTCCGCCAACTCCAGGCCCAGCCGGACGACTTCCGCCTCCTGCGGGTAGACCGTCACTGCCTTGCCCACGGCCGCGGGGCCGCGCAGCCCGCTGTTGAGCTCCCGCAGCACGGCCGCGCCCGCGGCGAACTTCGCGTCGCAGGTGTGCCGCAGCAGGATCGGGACCACCACGTCCAGCAGCTGCGGCAATTGACCCTGCCGGGCGGACAGGTGGAGCTTCCAACCGTGGGCGCGCGACGGCATCCGCGGGTCCTGCAGGTACCACCACTGCCCGTCGGTGTGCAGCGGCCGCCGCGGGCCGGGCGCGACGGCGGCGAGGTCGGCGACCCTTCGCCGCAGCGCCTCGGCGGAGCCGGGGTCGGGCGGTGCGGCCATCAGCCCTCCCTCCCCCGGATCCGGTTCCTCCCTGCCCGGGTCAGCAGTCCACGGCGCACTCGAAGCGCGTCGGGACGTAGGTGACCCACGGGTCGGCGAGACACGCCACGGGGGCGAGGTCCGCGTCGTACTCGTCCTCGAACACGATGGCGTCCTCGTCGATGTCCAGCAGGCCTGCGTCGCGGATCTCGGTCACCAATGCGCTCATGGGTGGTTCCTCCCTGTGGGCTCGGTCGATGCTCCTTGCGGCTGGCGCCTCATGCTAGCCACGCCACCGGGCCCGCGACAGAGGTCGGACACCGCCGACTGGAATGCCACGACGCACATTTCCAGACCGACCGGCACACCGCGGCCACGGGGGCGGCCGGCCCCCGGAAGGCCGCGGCGGCGGACACCACCGGCCCGGAGCGCATCATGCCGTTCGGCGTCGACCACCACCAGGCCCCGCCCGGCCCCGGTCAGTCGCTGACCAGGCGGCGGCCGGTGATCTCGTCCGGGCGGAGCCGGACCCAGCGGGGGCGGTCGCCGCCGGGCCAGGGGATGGCGCCGGGGAGGCCGGCCAGGTGGTGCCGGACGGCGGGATCGTGGACGGGCTCTGCGGTGCCGATTGCCAGGACGCTCCAGCCGCGCCCGAGGTACTCGTCGATGTGGTCGACCTGAAAGGAGAGGTCGGTGCCCTCGGACGGGGCGGTGCGGTCGCCGGTGCGGTAGGTGAAGGTGCCGTCGTCGACGACGTAGTTGACGGGAAAGACGATCGGGCCCGGGTGGACGGGGAGGGCGATGCGGCCGATGCCGTGGGTGCCGACCAGGTCCCAGCATTCGGCTTCGGTGAGGCCGAGCAGTCGCGGGTGGGGGCCGGGGCCGCCCTGGCCGGGCGGGCCCTCGGTGCGGCCTTCGAGCAGTTCGCCCCGGCTGAGGCCGAGTGCGGCGGCGATCCGGAGGAAGCCGCCGGGGTCGAAGGCCGGTCCGGCCTCCAACAGGTAGCTCAGGTAGCGGGGAGCCATGGCCGCCATTTGGGCGAGGGCCTCCTCGCTGACCCCGAGCTGTTCGCGCCGATCGGCGATCCGGCGGGCCACGGCGGCGGGATCGGCCCGGTGGATGTCGTCGGGGGTGTCGTTCACGGTGGTGGCTCCTCGGCTTGCCGGTGGGTGCCAGGGCTCGCGTCCGGGCGGCGGCCAGGCCGGATCCATCCAAGCGCCCGGCCTGCGACAAGTCGAGGAACGGCGGGGCACCGTGCGTGTCGGCACCGTACGCACCGGCACCACGGGCATCGGCGCAGGCCGGGCCGGTCCGGCGGCCCACCCGTCGGACCCCGACCTTGATCCGTTCCGGCCCGCCTGCGATCATCGCGCTGACGCCGAATCAGATCGGCGGAACACTCTGGCGCCCTACTTGACCAGTGGATATTCCGGAAGAGTCTCGCGCCCTCGCAGCCGTCGGGACGCTGCCCCGCCCGGTGGCAACTCCGGGCAGACGGGCCACGCCGCCGGCATTGCTCGCGAAGTCTTGATCGGTTAGATCCCGGACGATACGATCACGGCCTTCACCGTATGTCGCACGGCGAGCACGCTTGGCTCTGCGCGTGGCTTCACGGTGTTGCCCGATCGAGGCATTGGGAGTTGCGGTGCCGGACAGCGCAATATCAATGGCGGCGGGGGTACCGCCTATCACCTTCGCTACGCACCAGACCCGGACGGGGGCGAAGGAGGAGCCCGGGACGACTTCGAGAAGATGATCGCGGCTCTGGCCGGAGCCACCACTCCGAACGTCCGGATGATCGCAGCGAACCCCGGAGACTGGGGAGTCGACGCGTTTGCCGGCGATCTCGGGGGCGAGATCACCGTCTGGCAGTCCAAGTACTTCTTCCCGGTCACAAAAGCTGCCCACAAGCAGTCAATCCGCGATTCGTTCGCGTCCGTGATGAAGGCCGCGGCAGCACAGGGGCACACCGTCGCGATCTGGGTGCTGTGCATCCCGTCGAGCATGGACGGCCCGACTGCACAGTGGTGGGACCGCTGGAAGCCGAAGCAGGAGAAGGACCACGGCGTCGTGATCCGCCTGTGGGACGAGACTGCCCTCCTTCGCGCTCTCCATAGCCCCGAAGGCGATCATGTTCGTCGTGTGTACTACGAGCCCTTCACACCGGCTCCCACCCACGAGCAGCTACGGCTGGTACTGGACATGGAGGACGACCAGGGCACCGAACTCGACTCAGCGCTCTTCATCCGGCAGATGACGGAGGCGGGTCACGTAGCGCTCGACGCGGCGAAGCGGCAGTTCTTCAACGCCGACCTCGTCGCCCGCGAGATCGCACACAAGGCCGTCCCCGCCGAGGTCACCGCCCTCCGATCCGCGGATGCGACCCTCCACGGCCTGTGGGAGATGCAGTTCAACGAGTGCTGCGCAGAGAACGCGATTCCGGCCATGCACAGCCGGGTCTGGCGAGACGTACTGAATCAGCACCCCAATCTGCCCAAGGTCCTTCGACTGGAAGTCGTCCACGCGTGGGGGCTGGTGCACCGCCTGGTCGACAACCGGAAGGCCGGCTGGGTAAAGCACTGGCGGCAGATCGCCGCAGCTCATGCGGACAACTGAACGTACCGCTTCGCCCTGAACTCGACGCCAGTCAACGACCCGTAAGGAGCGCATCGTGGAAGCCCACCGACCGGTGGTGATGCCGGAGGATGAGGAACCCGCTACTACCAGATCCCGAACGGGATCACCCTGGTACGCCAAGGCGGCAACCTCACCTACCAACTGGCCGACCCGCACGGCACCAACACGCTGGCCCTGGACGCCGTCACCCTGAATGAGACGCGCCGCCCGGTCGACCCCTTCGGAAATCCCCGGGGCATACAGCCCGGAAGCTGGGCCGGCGACCACGGATTCGTCAACGGTGTCAAAGATCCGACCACCGGACTGACCAACCTAGGCGCACGCGAGTACCAGCCCGCGACCGGACGCTTTCTCAATCCCGACCCGCTACTGGACCCTTCCGATCCACAACAGTGGAACGGCTACTCCTACAGCACCAACGACCCGGTCAACAGCTCCGACCCAACGGGCATGCTGCCTCGCCACAAGCTGAAGGGTCCAGGCGGCAGGTTCGTCAAGGATCCCCACCGCAAGCCCACGCCCCCTTCGGATGGCAAGCACGGCAACTCCCACAACAGTACCCGCAAGGCATACCTGTACCAGTTGCGCGACAAGGCCGCCAATCTGATAAAGACAGGAATCACGAATTCCCCTTAAAAGCACTACACGAAGCCCAAGCTAAAGAATCTCGGCGCAGAGAGCATGACCATTCTCGCCACCGGAAAGCGGAAGGCGATCCAGCGGATGGAGGATGCTTTTCATCGCCTGACACCGGGCCCAGCGGACGACACCAACATCGCCAGAGCCGCGAAGAGGCGAATTGCAGCCGCTGCCGCGAGAGCACTCGATGCGCGGCAAGCAGCAGCCCAATCCGCGGCGAACGCCAGCGCAGCGGCCAGCGGAGACACGGCCGCAGCCGTCTCCCGGGACGCAGGTTCGATTAATCGAATCACTCGGTCGACTGTGCATGGTCGGTGCTGTCCTCTGGGGCGCAAAGGAGTCTACGACGCTCCCAAGGACCAGAAACTTGACGTGGCTGGCCGCAATATCGGGGCCTTGGCCGGCGGCATCTACGGCGCCGAGACCGGAGCCGCAATCGGCACCATGATCTGCCCTGGGGCCGGAACCGTAGTTGGCGGCCTGGTCGGCGGCGCCGTGGGAGCCGTCGCCGGCAGCAAAATCGGCTCCTCCATCGTCAGCGGTGGAAGGAAGCCCTGGCACGCTCTGTTCTAGCAAGTCTGGCGGCACATCGCCATGAGGCAGTAGTACGCCGCCAGGAAACCACTCATCATCATTGAGGGAGGGCGACATCCGACCAGTTGGCTGCCGCGCTCCTGCCACCCGATAGCATGCACACCCTCGGCTCCTGCTACCGCTCCCGATCCAACAGAATGCGCGGGTATCATCCGTGACCATCAACCATTTGGCTGTCGAGCTGGAGAACGGCGACGTTATCGTAAATCCTGACCGTCGGGACCTCACCTCCGCTCTAAACTCGATGAGCGCACCCGACAACGAATTTATGGTGATCTCCTGGGAATCCGACCCAGAGGAGGCCGATTCGGGGGTCTTTATCCAAGTCCTCATGCATGACCCGGAAAGCTGGCAAGCGGAGTACCGCGAAGGATCCCATGATCGGTATTTCCAGGCAGCCGACCACCAGCCTCGCAAGCGGACCGAAGAACTGCTCTTGGGGTGGATCTCGGGAGGAACAGAATGGCTGCGTGTCCGACAGGCGATCTCATGGGTGAAGCTCGACCCATCCGACAATCAGGGGGGTTCGGACGAAGATGGGGAGGATTCACGAACCTTCTCCCAATCGCTCCACGGGACACGTCTCGTCAAAGTCGCCCACGAGCCGACATACCGTACCGCCACTATCGGCACATACCGTGAAGGGCTGTTCTTCGCAGACATCGTTTCGTCCCCAACCAGTACCGATGAAGTGGTCCTTCTACATCTCTTCGATGCTGACGGGAACCACACTCGATCAGCGCTCAAGCCCGCTGCAGACCTAGAGCAGGCCAAGGCCCTCCTCGAGTCGACGCTGGCCGGCCTGGAGGGGCTCAGGTACGAAGACATCCACATCCGTCCCTTCAGCATCGAGAACGAGGGCCACACCTGGGGACTTCTCGATGAGACAGCACTGCGCGGCGGTGAAGAGTGGTACGAACTGGAACCCCAAGGCCTCGCCTTCCACGCCCCATGGAACGGCGAGTACGACACCTGATGGCGTTGTCAGGTTGAATGAGTCTTCGGCGGTGTGATCCGGTTCGGGGCGTGTCTGGCCGCGGTGGTGGTGTCTGGTTCAGGCCGTGGTGGGCAGGGCGGCGGTTCTGGTGATCTGGTCCCAGACGGCGAAGCGGATGATCATTTCGGTGCGGTAGTCGGCGGCGGCCATGAGGTGGCGTCGGGGGCGGAAGTGGGGTGAGATGCCGCTGAAGCACCTCGAATCACTGCTGGAGCACCATCTCCACCCCGCGTTCCGCAGCCGCCGGATGGGCACGTTCGACCACAAGGTCGTCGAGGCC
>NZ_JBIUUS010000062.1:8858-27843 GCF_044742585.1 Kitasatospora sp. NPDC087861 | reverse complement strand
GCCATCACGCGGCAGACGATCACCTGCTAGCGATCACGCCGCTGACCGGCACGAGCACCCCACCCTCGCCCCACGCTAGCCCCGTGACCTGCAACTTCAGGTTGGAAAATCCTCATTGCCCGATGCCGGTGCCGGCGGTTGAGCTGCGCGGGCCCCTGGAGACCTTGCCCCCGTGACTCCGGGGTCGACCGCGGCGTGGGCACGGGCTGGGCGGCGGGCGGCGGTACGCGGCCTGCCGGGTGGCGCGTCGGCCGCCGTAGCGTGACGATCTTCAAAAACCGTGGCGACCTCAAGCGGCCGGCGCGGCACCGGCTTCACCCCACTGCGCGAGAACCCGGACACCACCACCCCCGGCGGCCGGCTCGTCTTCCACGCCTTCGCCGCGCTCGCGGAGCCCATCCGCGAACTCGCCATCACCGGCACCAAGGAGGGCCTCGCCGCCCGCGCCCGTGGCCGCGCCGGCGGACGCCCCACCATTGCCACCGAGGAGATCATCCGCGCCGCCCGCGACCTGCCGCCCGCCCCGGGCCGCTCCATCACCTCGATCGCCAAACTGCTCGTCGTCTCCCCGGGCACCCCGTACAACCACATCCCGGACCTGCGCGAGCCGCGTGGTGGTCGCCGCCGAACGCGGCGGCGACGTCACCCTGGCCGCTTGCCTGGTGCGCACCGGCACCCGCCGGGACGTGAACACGGCCGTCCGCAGGCACCTGGGCGCGCGCAAGGCCTCCTTCGCGCCGATGGACGGCGCCGTCGCCGCCACCGGCACGGAGCACGGCGGCAGCGGCGAGATCGGGTGGGCGTGGACGTCGACGAAGGCGATCGCGCGCAGCGTGCCGACGTCGGTGAGCCGTTGGGCGATGCGGGCGGTGGCCTCGTGGGCGAAGAGGTCGGCGAGGCAGCCGGCGTGGTCGTCGTCCAGGGACAGGCGGGCCAGGCCGGCGCGCACGGCCGCCAGGGCGTCGGGACCGGATGTGACGGCCGGACAGGGGCCTTGGGGGAACCGGTGTGACGGCGGGTGGGCGGCGTTCGTATCCTTCGTCGGATGAGCGCCTTCGAACCGCTGTCCGAGCCGCGCGGGCCGGCCGTCCCCCCACCGGGGCCGCCAGGGACCTCCGGCTGCGGCGACCGTATCCGCCCGCGCCGGACCCCGTACCGCCTGCGCCCGCGCCCGGTGCACTCCCCCGCCGGGCGGCGCCCGTGAACGGGGACCGGGACCGGGACCGGGACTGGGCCGCCACTCTGCGGTGGGTGGAGCGCGGCCTTCCCCCCGGCCACCGCGTCCGGGCGGTCACCGAACTACGGGGCGGCTGGACCTCGCGGATGCGGCGCCTGGACATCGACACCGGCAACGGCCCGGGGGCCGGCCCGGATCCGGACACGGACGCGGGGGTGGGCGCGGGGGTGGCCGCGGACGCGGCCTCGGGCGGGTACGCGCTGGTGCTGCGCTCGTTCGTCAAGCCCTTCTACCGGCGCCACGCGCCCGCCCTGCTGACCCGTGAGGCCGGTGTGCTGCGGCTGCTCGCGGACGGCGGCGTGCCGGCGGCGCGGCTGCACGCCCTGGACGCGGCGGGCGAGTTCTGCGACCACCCGTCGCTGGTGATGTCGCTGCTGCCCGGCGGTGTGCGGGTGGCGCAGGACGGCGACGTGGAGCGCCGCGCCGCCCTGCTGGCCGGTCAGCTGGCCGGCGTGCACGCCCTCGCGGTGGCGCCGCGCTCGCGGCCCCGTGCCTTCGAGGCGTGGACGGCGCCGGAGCGGGTGCGGGTGCCCGAGGCCACGGCGCGCCCCGGGGTGTGGCGGCGGGCGGTGGAGGTGATCCGCCGCGAGGTGCCCGCGCACCGGCCGTGCTTCCTGCACCGCGACTTCCACCCCGGCAACGTGCTGTTCACCGGGCAGGGCGCCGACCTGGCCGTCAGCGGGGTCGTGGACTGGGTGGAGACGTCCTGGGGCCCGGCCGACCTGGACGTGGCCCACTGCTCCACCGCCCTGGCCCTGCTGCACGGCGTGGACGCCGGCCTGGGCTTCGCCCCCCGCTACCGGGCGGCCGGCGGCACGCTGGAGGCGGATCCGGGCGCCCACCTGTACTGGCGGCTGCTGGACGCGCTGGCGTTCGCCCCGGACGCGGAGAAGGTCGCCGTGCCGTGGCGGGAGCTGGGGCGCACCGACCTGACGCCGGCCCTGCTGGGCCGGCGTCTGGAGGACTACCTGGAGGCGCTGCTCGACCAGTACGCCTGAGCGCCGCTCACCGTTCGGTTCCCGGTGGGCGGCTCACGAGGCCGGCCCGGCCCCGGTGAACGCGGCGATCAGGGCGTGGGGCGTGTCGTCGCCGTTGAGGAGCTCGTGCAGCTGCGCGCCCTCGGCGGCGGCTTCGGCGCCGCGGGGGAACATGGCCCGCTCGTACGCGGCGAGGGCGGCCTCGACGTCGCCGGGGTGCGCGGCGAGGGCCTGGCCGAGTTCGGCGCCGTCGAGCATGGCCAGGTTGGCGCCCTCGCCGTTGGGGGCCGCGAGGTGGGCGGCGTCGCCGAGCAGGGTCACCCCCGGCACCCGCTCCCACCGGTGGCCGATCGGCAGAGCGTAGTGGGGGCGCAGGAGCGGCGCGGTGTCGCCGTCGGTGATCAGCGCGGTGAGCTCCGGTGCCCAGCCGTCGAACTGCGCCGCGATCCGCGCCCTCGCCGCGGCGGCGTCGGTGAAGTCGACGGCGGCGAACCAGTCCTGCGTCCTGGCGAGCATCACGTAGGTGTGCAGGGTGTCGCCGCTCTCCCGGTGGGCGAAGATCTCCGCGCCCGGCGAGGGCGCCATCATCGACCCGCCGCCGACCGCCTTCGCGGCGGCCGGGTGGCGGGTGTCGGCGTCGAACAGGTAGGTCTCGACGAACGACGTGCCGGTGTACTCGGGGACGGCGGCGGACAGCAGCGGCCGCACCCGTGACCACGCGCCGTCCGCGCCGACCAGCAGGCCCGTGACGGCGGTGGTGCCGTCGGCGAACGTCACCTCGTGGCGGCCGGCTCCCAGGGCCCGGACGCCGGCGGCCTTGTGGCCCCACCGGACGGTGCCGGCCGGCAGCGAGTCGAGCAGCATCTGCCGCAGTTCGGCGCGCTGCACCTCGGGGCGCCCGCCCGTGCCGTCGTCGGCCTTGTCGAGCAGGACGCTCCCGTCCCGGTCGAGGATCCGCATCGCCTGGCGGCCCTCCAGGACGAGGGCGTCGAACTCGTCCATCAGGCCGGCCGCCCGGACGGCGAGCTGCCCGTTGTCGTCGTGGATGTCGAGTATCCCGCCCTGCGAACGCGCCGCCGGCGAGGCCTCCGCCTCGTAGACGGCGGCCGGGATGCCGTGGAGGTGCAGGACCCGGGCGAGGGTCAGCCCGCCGAGTCCGGCGCCGATGATCGTGATGTCGGTGGTCATGGTGGTTCCCTGCCTGTCGCGCGCCTGCCGGATGGGCACCCGGCCTGTCTCCGGAAAGGTCCCAGAGCCCACCGGCAGGCCGCTGACAGGCCACCGGCACCACACCCACAGCCCCGGCAGGCGACCGTCACCACGCCCGCGCCGCCCGGTCGCCCGGGGGCCGGGAGAGCCCAAGGCTCAGGCCGGGGGCCGCGCAGGCACGCGGTCCGCGACGGCCCGCAGCAGGGCGTGCGCGCTGCCGGGGGCAGCCGTCCAGCGCCGCACCTCGGCGCGGACGGCGCGACGGTGGGGGCTCAACGCCCGTACGGGGAGGGAGAACTGGCCGTGCAGGCACCACCACCGCACGGCCCGGTCGAGCGGGCGCCTCACGCCGGCTCCGGCGGGTCGCCGGCGGCAGCGGCAGCGGCAGCGGCAGCGGTGTCGTCGGCGGGGCGCAGGTAGATCGGGTGGGCGTGCAGGCCGACGAAGGCGATCGCGCGCAGCGCGCCGACGTCGGTGAGCCGTTGGGCGATGCGGGCGGTGGCCTCGGGGGCGAAGAGGTCGGCGAGGCAGCCGGCGTGGTCGTCGTCCAGGGGCAGGTGGGCCAGGCCGGCGCGCACGGCCGCCAGGGCGTCGGCGAGCCTGGTGAAGGTGGCGGTCTCGGTGACGCCGCCGATCTCGACGGTGACGGGGTGCGGGTACTCGTGCGGCGGGGTCGTGGTCACGCGGCGGCGCCGGTCTGCGGTCCGAGGACCGCCCACACCGCCTTGCCGACCCCGCCCGGGCGGGGGCTGCAGCCCCACCGGAGGGCGAGTTCGGACACCAGCCACAGTCCCCGCCCGCACTGCTCGTCCGCGTTCGTGTGGCGCAGCACGGGCTGTTGGGTGCCGGCGTCGTGGACCTCCAGTCTGAGGTCGTCGGCCGAGAGGGCGAGGCGTACGTACAGCAGCCGGTCGCGCGGGGTGCGGGCGTGCTGGACGGCGTTGGTGACGAGTTCGCCGAGCACCAACTCGCCGGTGAAGCCGAACGGTTCGGTGCTGTTGTGGTCGTCGAGGAAGTCGCGCAGCAGCCCCCGGGCGGTGGGCACGGACTTCTTGTGGCGCGGCAGCCAGCAGGAGTACTGCCCCGCCGTCTCGGGCTGCTCCTTCAACATTTCGGACATGGCCTCACTCGTCTCGGGGTTGTCCGGGGTGCCGGAGTTCGGCCGCTCCGGCCCGCGCCGCCGGGCCGCTGGTTGATCGTTCGTCATGATGAGCCCTCTGTAGCACTTGATCGCCGCGCACAATCTCACTGTGCGTACATCAAGCGTCGCTCTGAGCGGCTACCCTGGGAAGGGTGACCACGTGTCACGCCACGATTGGGCACATGGAGGGTGAGCATGGGGTTCCAACCAAACGAGCTGGATCCCGGGCGGTCGGCGCGAGACCAGTTCGGTTGGGAGATGCGTGCCCATCGTGACCGAGCGCGTATGTCGCTCGACCAGCTTGCCAAGATCGTCAATATCTCGAAGGGCCATCTCGGGCGGGTCGAACGCGCCGAGTCGATGCCGCCGCCGGACCTGCCACGCATGCTGGACGCGGCATTCGGCACCGACGGCCGGTTCGACCGCGTCTACCAGTTGGCCAAGAACGAGAAGTTCCCCGGCAAGTACCGGCAGGCCATTCAGATCGAGGGACAGGCCGCCATCATCGAGGAGTACGCCGCTGCCGCCATCCCAGGCCTGTTGCAAATTCCTTCCTTCGCCCGGTGCTCACTGCGTGCAGGCCAACAGCACGCTACCGAGGAAGAGATCAACGCACTGCTCGTCGCACGACTCGAACGCCAGAAGCGGTTGGATTCCACGACGCCTCCGCGCTGTTGGTTCATTCTGGACGAGGCGACGCTCCGGCGACCGGTCGGCGGGCTCCACGTGATGTGCGAGCAACTCGCCGCTCTCTCAGCCGAAAAACGCTCCTTCATCACGCTCCAAGTCCTGCCCTTCGCAGCCGGCGAACACCCAGAGATGGGCGGCTCCCTCATGCTGTACACCCTCCCAGCGGGCGGTGAGATCGCTTGGGCAGAAGGCGCGAAGAACGGTGAGGTCATCGACGAAATGCCCAGGGTCGCAGAACGGCGTGAGTCCTACGATCTACTGAGGGCCCAGGCCCTGTCGCCCCGGGACTCCCGGGCGATGATCAGGCTCATTCTGAAGGAGTACGGCCGTGCGAGCAGAAATGCAGGAGAAGTGGCGCAAGAGTAGCCACAGCAACAATGACGGCGGTGTCTGTGTCGAGGTCGACGACGCACACCCGGGCCGTGTCCGGGACTCCAAGGACCCCGACGGCCCCCGGCTGGCCTTCTCCCCCGACGCCTGGCGGTCCTTCGTGACGGCCGTGCGCGGCGGGGAGTTCGGCCAGGTCTGACGAACGGCGCATCCGGGCCCCTGCCGCTGCGGCAGGGGCCCGGACACTTCCACGGCTCCCCGAGGACGGCGGCATGACCGGCTCGGAATTGCCGAGGCCGCTGGATGGCGATGGCCCAGCAGGCGGGCGCTCGCGGCGGGGTCCGGGCCGCGGTCTGGGCCGACCAGGGCTTCGCCGGCCGCCTGGTCGGCTGGACCGCCCAGATTCTTGGCCGCGAGCTGGACATCGTCCGTAAAAACCCTGGCCAGCGCGGCTTCCAGGTCCAGCCCAAGCGGTGGGCGAGCGGACCTTCTCGTGGCTGACCGCGCCCGCCGCCTCGCCCGTGACGACGGGACCAGCCCGGCTCGCTCCGAGACCGTGATCCGTTGGGCGGTGACCGGCATCATGGTCCGCCGTCCCACCCGAGGGCAACCGGCCTCACGGCCTGGCCCGCGCTTGACAACGACGTACACCGCCGCCCCGTGACGAGCTGAAGGCACACGGCCTGGTTGGATGCAGGTATGAACAGCGGCAGCCATCAGGCATCGGGTCTCTCGAAGAGCGTCTGGAGCGATACCGACTTCGAGGAGATGGGCTGGCACGACGCCACCATCCACGGCCTGTATGTCCAGCAAACCGATGACATCCTGCCTCGGCTTCTGCTCGACCTCGACTACATCATCCGCTGGGTCCACCCAGTCCGGCCCGCGAAGAACTTCTTCTTCTGGATCGCCCCTGCGACGCTCGTCTTCGAAGACGTCTGGGACCTTGAGGGCGACCTTGGTTTCAAGGGCATGCACCCGGAACTGGAGATAGACGAGGTGCACCGGCTGGCGCCGGACGACGGCCGGCGGGATCTGCCGCAATGGCACGTCCAGGGCCACGCATTCGACCTGAAGTTCCGCGCGTCGGGCTTCCGCCAGTACTTCCGCCGTGCCCCGCAGCTCACGTCGACACAGGTCCTGTCCGACGCCGAGCGCGGAGGTTGCTGCTTCACCGAGGTCGGCTTCGGCTGAGCGAGTTCGGCACCCTGGCCTCGACCGGAAGCGGGCAACACCCAGGCCCGGCAAAGGCCACATGGCAGATCTCAAACGCCCTCTGGCAGGTGGTCTCGGCCGTTTGCCGGGTGAGTTCGGTGGACTGAGTGGCGGCCCTGACGCCGTCACCATGCCGGTGCCTCGAATTCCGTGGCGGTCCGGTACCGGTGGTGGTCATCCTGGACGGATGGGTGATCGTGCGAACGTTGTCGTTGTCCGCGAGAGCGGCGAGTACGAGCTGTACCTGTCGCGGTTCGGGGCGATAGGAATCGACCTCGACCTCCTGGCCGGGCCGGCGGAGGCTCTCTCGATGGCCCGGCACCTGAAAGCGGTCGACTGGTGGCTGGACGATGTGCACTGCCAGGGTGCGGCACTGATCGACCTCGGCCGGAAGGTGCTGATGCTGTTCGCCTGGGAAGGGCCGAGCGCCGAGATGCGCCACAGGGCAGCCACCCTGGAACTGTTGCAGGAAGCATGGACGGGGTGGGAGGTCCGGTGGATGTACGACGGCCCGGCCGAGCTGCGGACGTACCTGGGGCTGGACCCCGGACACGTCCGTGCTCGTGGGAGCGGGCTTGCCGTGGGGCCGCTGCTCGAACCAGACGACGAGGAACTGGCGGACCCCGAGCCGATGCTTGCGGTGGTGACGGTCGGAACGGAGCACTGCTACGTGCTGGCGAACATCAGCGACCATCCGGTCCGGGAGGGGGCTGCACTGCTCGACCGCCTGGCGGGCGGCCCCGAGCACGGGGTCTGCCGGGCGCCGGCCGATGCCGGCATCCACGTTGATCCGCTGCGCCGGCGGGTGGGCTGGTGGGTGCTCGGGGCGTCGGCACAGGCCTACGAGATGCCGCAGCGATGGCCTGGTTGGACGGTGGAGTTCTGGCAGGACCGCTGGGAGGAGCACGTACTGACGGCGCCCGGACGCTTCTCGCCACCGCCGGTCGACCACGCAAGGGCGCTGGCGGACGTACGGAGCGCGGCCGAACGCCGTCGAGAGACACGGACACGCCCGTGAGCGACTGTGCCGACTCGTCGAGATCGGTTGGCAAACGGCCGAGATCACCTGTCAGAGGACACCGGTTGGCTTCTCGGGGCTTCGGCTGACCGGCCCTGCGGGACTGCGCCGACGTGCTGGCCGACCCGGCGAACCTGGAGCGCGACATCGGCCAGACCGCCCTCGGCCTGACCGCCCTCGGCCGGATCGGCGAGGTCCCGGACATCGCCGACGCGGTCGCCTTCCTCGCCTTCGACGACGCCCGCTGGATCACCGGCACCAGGATCACCGGCGCCAGGATCGACGTCACCGGCGGCGTCAACCTGTGACGGCCCCCACGCGAAGGCCGCACCCGGGCCGGGCGACACGGCACTACCGGAGGCCAGACGCCCCCGGCCCCGGCGGCGCGGCCGGGGGTCCGAACCACACGTGCAGGGCCGCGCGCAGCTGTTCGGCGGCAGCGGTGGTGTGGGGCGGGGCGCAGGGTGGTGCGACCCAGGCGGCGTGGCCGTCCGGGCGCACGAGCACCGCGGGCGTGTCCGGCAGGGCGCCGGGCCGTACCGCGGCCGCGCGCACCCGGTCGGCCCAGGGTGTGGCCGCCGTGCGCAGCGCCTGCGCCGCCGGGTCGTGCGCCAGGAGCAGGACGGCGGCGCCGGTGCGGGCCAGCAGCGGTAGCAGGGCGCCGTGTTGCAGGGGGACGTCCGGGACCATCGCGCCCTCCCAGGGGTGGCCGCTGCCGTGGTGGACCGGGTAGCGGGTGGCGATGCCGGTGATCTCCTCGGCGAGGCGCCCGGCCGTCTCCTTCGTCTGCGCCAGTTCGGCGAGCAGGTCGCGCAGCGGCGCCAACTCCTCGTCCCCGGCGGCAAGCAGCGCCTGCGCGCGGGTGTTGCGCAGCAGCCTGGCGCCGGCCGTGTGCCGTTCGGTGTGGTAGGTGTCCAGGAGGGTTTGGGGGGCTTGCCCGCGGGCGACGAGGGCGAGTTTCCAGCCGAGGTTCATCGCGTCGTCGATGGCCGCGTTGACGCCGATGGCGCCGGCGGGCGGGTGGATGTGGGCGGCGTCGCCCGCCAGCAGCACCCGGCCGTGGCGCAGCCGTTCGGCCAGGCGGGCGGCGTCGCCGAAGCGGGTGAGCCAGTGGGCGTGGGCGATTGGGACGTGCCGTCCCAGCGCCTGGTCCAGTACCTGCTGGAAGCGGGGCAGGGTGAGCGGCTCGTGCCGGTCCTTGGGCGGGTGGGGGTCGGCGGTGATGAGGCGGACGTAGCCGGGTCTGGGGATGGCGAAGACGGTGCCGTTCTCGCCGGCGCTCACGCCGTAGGGGATCGCTTGCGGGTGGGTCAGGACCACGTCCCCGAGCAGGGTGAAACGGCGGGCGGGGGTGCCGGGGAAGGCGATGCCGGCGAGTTCGCGTACCGTGCTGCGGCCGCCGTCGCAGCCGGCCAGCCAGCCGGCGCGCAGCTGCGCGGGCCCGTGCGGGGTGTCGGCGTGGGCGTGGACGCCGTCGTCGTCGAGGTCGAGGGCGGTCAGGCGGTGGCCGCGCAGGATGCGTACTCCCAGGGCGGTGGCCCGTTCGGTGAGGATCTCCTCCACCCTGGTCTGGGCGATGCCCAGGACGTAGGGGTGGCGGGTGCACATGGCGGCCAGGTCGAGGTGGGCCTTGGCGGTGAACGCGGTGGTGGCCACGGTGGGGCCCTCGGCGAGGAGGCGGCCGGCCAGGCCCCGGCGTTCCAGCAGTTCCAGGCTGCGGGCGTTGAGGTTGAAGCCGCGGCAGAAGCCGGGCGGGGCGAGGTGGCGTTCCAGGAGGACGGTGCGGACCTTGGCCAGAGCCAGTTCGCAGGCCAGCATCAGGCCGGCGGGGCCGGCGCCGACCACCAGGACGTCCACGTCGGCGGCCTCGACGGGGGGCGCGGGGGCGGGCGCGGGGGCGGGGGCGGGGGCGGGGGCGGGTAAGCGCTGTCCGGTGCGGGCCGCCACGGGCGCGGGAGCCGTGGCGGGTGCGGGGGCGGCGGTGGGCGCGGGTGCGGGCGTGGGTGCGGGTGCGGGTGCGGGGGTGGGTACGGGGGTGTCAGGCATCGGGGGCGGCCTCCGGCCAGGCCAGGGTGCCCTGTTCGATCTCCTCGGCGGTGCGCAGCACCCATTGGCGTTCGGCGTGCAGCATGGCGTGGGCGTACTCGGCCTCGATGACGAACAGCCGTGGGGCGTGGTGTTCCCGGGTGGCGCTGCGGTGGGCCTGTTCGCTCTCGGTGATGCGGGTCTGCAGGGCGGCGGCCCGTTCGCGCAGTGCCTGCGCGGCGCGCTGCGGTCCCAGGGCGCCCAGGTAGCTGACGGCGGACAGGAATTTCGGGTATTCGCGGGAGGGCTCGCGGATGAGTTCGTCCAGCCACTCGGTGAAGCAGGTCCGGCCCTGGGGGGTGTGGCGGTAGACGGTGCGGGCGGGGCGCGCCCCTACTTGTTCGGTGTCGGTGGCCTCGATCCAGCCGTCCCGGGCCAGGGCGCGCACGGTGTCGTACAGCGAACCGGTGGTCAGTTTGAAGGCCTGGTCCAGTTGCCGCTCGCGCAGGGTGGTGGCCATGGCGTGGGGGTGCAGGGGCTGTTCGAGCAGCAGGCCCAGCAGGGCGAGGGCCAGGGGGTTGGCGGGTCGTTTGGCGGTCATCTCACTCCGTGGTCGCACGCGGGGCCCGGGGCTCGGGGCCCGGGGCCGGTGATACTCGGATCGTACTACTCGGATCCGAGTATGTGGAAGGGGTGGTCTCCCGCGGCCGGCGCCGTACCGCGGGCCGGCCCCGCGGCGGGGCGTCGCGCCCCGCCGGACCCTGCGGGGCAAGGGAGTTCGGGCGCGTGCGCGAACGGGCGGGCGAGGTGGCACGGGAGCAGGAGCAGCGGCCACCGGGGCGACTGCGTGGAGGCCGGCGACGCCCGCCCGGGCCGCGTCCGGGACTGCGGGGCCCCGCGGCCCGGTGCCCGCCTTCTCGCCCGGGGCGTGGCGCGCGTTCGTCGCCAGGGTCAGGGCGGGCGACTTCCCGGCCGTCTGAGGCACCGTCCGGACGGCGGCCGGCCCGCTGCCCGGACGGCGGCCGCCGTGCGGCAACGGCCGGGCCGGGCCCGGCCGTTGCCGGCCTGTCGGCGGCTGCGATCATGGCGGGCGTGGCTTCCGACGACGCACGACCCCAGGCCGGCCTGGTCCATGAGCGCTGGCGTGCCCGCGAGGCGCCCCACGGGGACTTCATCGTGTTCGGCGACGGGTCGCTGTCGGTGATGCGCCTCATGCGGTTCTCCCCCGCGGACCGGCTCCACGACCCGCGGGCCCAGCAGTGGAGTTGGTGGGAGGTGCTGCGGGCCACCGCGTGGACCCCCTCCGACTGGACGGACGTCGACACGACGATCGCCTCCAGCACCCACGCCGGCAGCCGCGCCCTCGCGGGCGAGGCGTCCGAACACGGCAGCATCGGCTGGGTCGCGCTGACCCGCGACGACGACGAGAACACCCTGGAGTGGCTCGCGATCTCCTGCTCGTCCAACCCGTTCGCCGACGTCACCCTGGACGACACCACGGTGACCGCCACCAGCACCCTGGGACGGATCTGGACCTTCCCCCGCGACGCCCCGCAGCAGGTACGGATCACCGAGGACCCCGCCTACCCCTGGCACTCGCCGACCCCGCCGCACCCCGCGCCCTGAGCCTCCCGCCCGGGACCGGCCCGCGCCCGGGCCGCTTCGGCGTGTGCCGGCACAACCGGGCCGCGCCCGCACGGCCCCGCCGGACCGGACGCCCGGGCCCGGCGACCCGGCCGCCGAGGACCTCCAGGGGCTCGAAGCCGTCGGGGTGGACCCGACCGGCAGACCCCCTCACGGGTTCAGCACGACGGACGGCCCGTAGACGCCGGGCACACCGCCACACCGGCGCCCGCCACCGCGCCGCACCCGGGACGTCCGCTCGCCGGGCCAGGGGGCGGCCGTGCACGCGAACGGGCAGGCCCGGCGGGCCAAAAACACGTTCAGCGGCGGGCCCGGCCAGGTCCGCCGGGCCCGGGCGGGCCCGTGGATTTTCGGCGGACGCCGGGCGCCCCTCACCGCTACCGTCGCCCGCATGGCCGACGAGAGTTTCACCCACCCCCGGCTCGCCGCGCTCTACGACCCGCTGCAGGCCGACCGCGGCGACCTGGACGCCTACCTCGACCTCGCCGGGCGCCTCGGCGCGCGCACGGTGCTGGACATCGGGTGCGGGACCGGGGTGTTCGCGCTGCTGCTGGCCGCCCGCGGAGCCGAGGTCGTCGGCGTGGACCCGGCCCGGGCCTGCCTCGACGTGGCCCGGGCCAAACCCGGCGCCGAGCACGTGTGCTGGATCCACGGCGACGCCGTCACCCTGCCGCCGCCGCAGGTCGACCTCGTGGCCATGACCGCGAACACCGCCCAGGAGATCACCGGCCCCCGCGCCTGGCACACCACCCTCGCCCGGGCCTTCGAGGCGCTGCGCCCGGGCGGGCACCTGGTGTTCGAGACCCGCGATCCGGCCCGGCGGGCCTGGGAGGGCTGGAACCGCGACGCCACCCGCACCGTCACCGACCTTCCCGGCGCCGGCGAGGTCGAGACCTGGGCCGACCTGGTCGCGGTCGACGGGGCGCTGGTGACCTTCCGGTGGACCTACGTGTTCGCCACCGACGGGCAGGTCCTGACCTCCACCTCCACCCTGCTTTCGCGAACGCGCCGAGGTGGAGGCGGACTTGGCCGCACACGGCTTCGCCCTGCACGACGTCCGCGGCGCACCCGACCGGCCGGGCCGCGAACTCGTCTTCATCGCCACCCGGCCACCACGGCCACCACGGCCGTCACCCGACGCACGCCCCGCGGCCGGCACGGCCCGGCCGCAGGGCACCTGACAGCGCGGATCCCTGCGGCCCTTCCCCGCCGGGGCGCCGCCGGGGCGGCCCGCGCGCCGGCGCGGCAGGCCGGTGCCGCGGCCGGCCGCAGCCCTGCCGACCGTGGTGCTGGCACCGGCACTGACGGCCTGCAGCAGCATCACCACCGCCGCCGGCGGCAGCGCCACTGCCGTGCCGTCCGCCTCACTCGTACCGCCCGATCGGGCCCTGCACGCCCTCGACGGCCTCCTCGACGACTCCCTCGCCCAGATCCAGCCCGCACTCACGTACTGGGACGGCTGGCCCCGCTCCACCGAGCAGGCCGGAGGAATCGACGACCACTCCCTGGGCTACGCCACCGCCGGCCGCGACCGCCACATCATGACCAAGATCGCCCCCGCCAAGTACGCCACCCCGCTCGCCATGGCCGGACAGAGCTGGAAGGCCAAGGGCTACACCGTCGCCACCCCCGCCGCCTCCCCCTGCCATCCCTGGCCGCCTCCACACCCGACGGCCACAGCCTCAGCATCACCATCCACGACGCCGGCAACATCACCATCGGCGCGGCCGGCGACCGCATCCCCGTCATCCGCGACCACGACCCCTTCGGCACCCCCACCCCCGACCCCGTGACGGCCAACGGCAACCTCGACGTCATCCCCACGCACGACGACCCGTTCTGGTCACACTGAAAGCCGCCCCCATGACCCCCGAACAGGCCGTCCACACCCTCGACGCGCTCCTCGACGAGGCGATGTCCGCCATCCGCCCGCCACTGCGCCACTGGAACGGCTGGCCGCGCTCCACCGAACAGACCACCGGCGGCCTTCAGGACCGCACCCTGGGCTACGCCACCGCCACCCGCGACCGGCACGTGACGACCAAAGTCGCGCCCGCCAGATACGGGGCCCTGCTGGGCGTCACCGAACGCGGCTGGCAAGCCCACGGCTACCGCATCACCTCCGTCAACCCCCGCCAGCCCGCCATGTTCGCCACCACACCCGCCGGATACGGCATCGCCCTGCTGTTCGGCGCCGCCGGCAACATCACCTTCCAGGCCACCGTCGGCCCCATCCCCGTCATCCGCGACCGCGACCCCTTCGGCACCTACATACCCGAACCCACCCTGCCCAACGGCAACCTCGACGTCATCCCCCACCACGACGACCCGTTCTGGTCCACCTGACACCCCAGCAAGGCACGCCCCGGCCCCGGCAGCGGCAGCGGCCGGGGCCGTGGGCGCGACGACGAACGGAACGAGCCGGGAGCTGCGGCCACGGCTGCGGCCGGGCCGGGCCGGGCCGGCGGGCGGGAGACGGGCCAGGCGGGCGACGGGCCAGGCGGGCGGGCGGGCGGGGCGGGCGGGCCAGGCGGGCGGGCGGGCGGGGCGGGCGGGCCAGGCGGGCGGGCCGGCCGGGCGGGGCGGGCGGGCGGGGGCGTTGTCCAGCCGGTGGCCACCGGGCGTGCCTGGCACCGGGCGCGCAGTAGGATCAGCGGCGTTGTCACCACATTCCACCGCTGGTAGGAGGCTTTTCATGGCTCAGGTCACGCTGAAGGGGAACCCGGTCCAGGTCGGCGGCGCGCTGCCCCAGCCCGGCAGCCAGGCCCCGGCGTTCACGCTGGTCGGCGAAGGGCTCGCCGACAGGTCGCTGAAGGACTTCGCCGGCAAGCGCAAGGTCCTCAACATCTTCCCCAGCATCGACACCCCCACCTGCGCCACCTCGGTACGCACCTTCAACGCCCAGGCCGCCTCCCTGGACAACACCGTGGTGCTGTGCATCTCCGCCGACCTCCCCTTCGCCCAGGCCCGCTTCTGCGGCGCCGAGGGCCTGGACAGCGTCCAGACCCTGTCCACCCTGCGCGGACGCGACTTCCACGAGAACTACGGCGTGGCCCTGACCGACGGCCCGCTGGCCGGCCTGACCGCCCGCGCCGTCGTCGTCCTGGACGAGAACGACACCGTCCTGCACACCGAACTGGTCGCGGAGATCGCCGACGAGCCGAACTACGAGGCCGCGCTCGCCGTCCTCAACTGACGGCCCCGGCACGCAAACACCGGCCCCGCCGACACCCCGCGCCCCGCAGCACCCGCACCACGCCCGGCCCGCCCCCACACCCGGGGGGGCGGGCCGGCGCCGTCCCCTCCCCACCCCCGCACACCACCAACCCCCGCACACCACCGGCGCCACACACCGCCTGCCCGCCTGCCCGCCTGCCCGCCTGGTGAACTCCCGTGGCGGGCCTGCGCGAACGGGTACGGCGCGCGGAAACGGGTGCGGGGTGCGGACAACGGGTGCGGGGTGCGGAAACGGGTGCGGGGTGCGGGAATGGTGCGGTGCCCGGGCCGGTTGCAGCCGGTGGTCGGCGGACACACGGTCCGTCCCGGGCGCGGAGGCGGGCGTGAAGATCGGCGGCATGGAGGTCCTCGCGGTGGCGGACGGCATGGGCGTGGAGGTCGCCGCCGACATCCTCACCCGCCCAGGCGTGGACGACCCGTGGGCCTGCCACGACCACCACCGCGAAGACGACGGCACCCTGCGCCTGCCGCTGGGCGGGTTCTGCGTGCGCACCGGGGAACGCATCGTACTGGTCGACGCCGGGGTGGGCGCCTTCGACGACGGCCGCTACCGCGGCGGCGCCCTGCTCGACTCCCTCGCCGGATACGGCATCACGCCCGCGGACGTGACCGACGTCGTCTTCACCCACCTGCACTTCGACCACATCGGCTGGGCCACCCACGACGGCACCCCCGTCTTCCCGAACGCGCTCTACCGCGCCCACCGCGCCGACTGGCAGCACTTCGTCACCGGCCCCGACCCGCAGCCCCACGCCGTCGACAAGCTCACCCCCCTCGGCCCCCGGCTCGAACTGTTCGACACCGACACCACGATCGCCCCCGGCCTGGACGCCGTCCACACCCCCGGCCACACCCCCGGCTCCACCGTCTACGTCCTCTCCGACGGCGGACAACGCGCCATCCTGCTCGGCGACGTGGTCCACTCCGTGGTCCAGTTCAGCGAACGCGACTGGCAGGTCATCTGGGACGTCGACCCCGCCACCGCATCCGCCGCCCGCAACCGCATCGCCGACCAGGCCGCCGAAACCGGCGACCTCCTCGCCGCCGCCCACTTCCCCGGCATGCGCTTCGGACGCATCATCACCGGCGACACAGACCGCCGCTTCGTCGCCATCTGACCCCACACCACCCCCGGACGGGCCCCGCCCCCGCCCCCGGGCCCGGCACCCCACACCACACCGGCCCCAGCCCCACCGGGCAACCGGGGCACCAGGGCTCCGGCCACCGGGTCACCTGGGCTCCGGGCAACCGGGCAACCGGGCAACCGGGCAACCGGGCAACCGGGCAACCGGACCGTCCAGACCGCGCCCCACGCCACCCGGAACCACCGGCCACCCACGCCGCCGGCCCGCCCCCCGGGGAACGGGGACGGGCCGGACGGACGCGCACGGGCACGCACGGGTGCGGGCGCACGGACGCGGACGGGCGGGTCAGGTGATGGAGGCGCCCGAGTCGATACTGATGACCTGACCGGTCATACAGTCCTGGTCGAGGAAGAGCCCGATGGAACGGGCGACCTCACGCGGGGTGACGAACCGCGGCACCGGCACCTTCTCCCGCATCCCCGCGACCACGTGCCCGGGCAGCGTGTCCGTCATCCCCGTGATCATGAACCCGGGCGACAGGGCGTTCACCGTCACCCCCCGCCGCCCGCACTCCGCCGCCAGCGTGCGGGTCAGCCCGATCAGCCCCGCCTTGGACGCCGCGTACGCGGTCTGCCCGGCGGTGGCGATCAACGCCGACGGCGACACGATGTTGACCACCCTCCCCCACCGCGCCCGCAGCATCGCCGGCACACACACCCGCGCGGTGTGGAAGGCCCCCACCAGATTCGTGTCGATCACCTGCCGCCACTGCACCGGATCCTGCATGGCCATCAGCGCGTCCTTACGGACCGCCCCGTTGTTGACCAGCACGTCCACCGGCCCGAGCGCCGCGACGATCCGCTCGTACATCGCCGTCACCTGCGCGTAGTCACCCACGTCACCGGTCACCAGCACATGATCGCCCGCGAGCTTGCCCGCCACCTCCTCCGCGGCCTCACGGGCACTGTTGTAGTGCACCGCGACCCGGCACCCCGCCGCGTCCAGCTCCAACGCCAGCTCCCGCCCAAGCCCCCCGGAGGCACCGGTCACCAGCGCCACCGGCGACAGGGGCCGCACCCCGAACACGTCCTTGCCGCTCACCGCGCCCCTCCCCACGTCAACAGGACCGAACCCCACGTCATCCCCGCACCGAACCCGGCCAGCAACACCGTGTCCCCGTCCTGGATCCGACCGGCGTCCAACGCCTCCGCCAACGCGATCGGAATCGACGCCGACGCCGTGTTCCCGTACTTCTCCAGATTCGTCACCAGCCGCTCCACCGGGATCCCCGTATGCCCGAGCACCGAGTTGATGATCCGGATGTTCGCCTGGTGCGGCACCACATGATCCACATCCGACGGCGCCAGCTTCGCCTGCTCCAACGTCTCGCGGATCGTGCGCACCGTGTACCGCACCGCGTTCAGATAGATCTCGTTACCGTTGATCTGCGCGTAGTGCAGACCCCGGCGCACCGTCTCCGCACTGGTCGGCATCCGCGAACCCCCCGCCAGGACCTTCAGACTGTCCTTGCACGAGCCGTCCGCGCCCAGGTTCCACGCCAGGATCCGGTCCACCTCACCCGGCTCAAGGACCACCGCCCCCGCCCCGTCCCCCACCAGGATCGACAGATCCCGGTCCCCGGGATCGGCGGTCAGCGTGTGCGTGTCCGAACCGATCACCAGGATCGGGCGCGGGTCCATCCGCATCAGACCCACCGCCGTCACCAACGCATACACGAACCCCGCACACTCCGAGTTCACATCATGCGCACTACCCGCGATCCCCAGCTCGTCATGGACGAACGCCGACGTCGCCGGCGAGGGCTGCTCCGGAGTCGCGGTCGCCACGATCAGATGCGCGATATCCGCACCCGACAACCCCGCCCGCTCCAACGCCCGCCGCCCGGCCTCCACAGCCATCGACGCCGTCGTCTGCCCCGCCGAAACCGCCCGCCGCTCACGGATCCCGCACCGCGACACGATCCAGTGCTCATCCACACCGAAACGCCCCGCGAGCTGCGCACTGGTCACCACACGCTCGGGAACCGAGATCCCCCACCCGGTGACGTCGAAGCCGCTCATCTGCGTCCCCGGCCGCGCGCTCAGACGCCGGCCCGGCCCACGAGCGCCAGAATCCGCTCGTGCACCACCCGCAACGTCGTCGTGTCATCGATGTCCGCGAACAACGACTCGTCCGCCGGAATGTGCGGGTACTGGTTCTGGAACCCGTACAGCCACTCCATCAGATCCAACGAATCCACGTCCGCGATGTGCTGCAACGCCGCGTCCGCGTCGATCTCCTGCGCCCCGGACACCGCCTGCAACTGCGCGGCCAGGTCCTCAATGGTGGGGATGTCGGACATGAGTGATCGTTTCCTTCCCTGGACGCCCCCGCGGGGACGCCAACACGTGATGAAGCAGAACAGACCCGGAACGAACAACCCCCGGGAACCCGAACCGACACCACCCGCCCCCGCCACCCACCGCACCCCCACACACCACACCAAAAACGGGGACACACAGGCGACAGGACACCGGCAACGCCGACCCGAAACCCCCGGAAACATCCCGGGAAGGCCATGGAGGCCACATGTCTTGTCGAAACCGCATGAAACCCACCCCCACGCAAACGCCCCGCAACCCCACCCCCACACCCACGCTTGCGCACCACTTGCGAGACACACGCTTACCTGACCCGAGACACCGCACCCACACGCACGACACCCAACCCACCACCCCGCCACCCCGCCACCCCGCCACCCCGCCACCCGGACGGAAACCAACCACCCAGGCCGGCAAGGACACTCACACCGACGGACACCAGGCACCGGACACCCCCGGCACGACGACCAACCGCCCACGGCACGACGACCACCCGGCCACCCGGCCACCCGGACGGAAGCCAACCACCCAGGCCGGCAAAGGACACTCACGCCGACGGACACCGGACACCAACCGCCCGCGGCGTGACGACCACCCGGCCACCCGGCCACCCGGCCGGCCAAGCACCAGGCAGCAGGCAGCAGGCACCGGGCACCCACGGCGGGAAGGCCGATCACACAGGCGGCGGCCACCGGCCACCAGCCACCGGCCACCGGCCACCGGCCACCGGCGCCAGGGAACATCCGCTCAAACAGCCGGGCACCAACCGTCCACGACGGGAGGAACGTTCACACGG
>NZ_JBIUUS010000062.1:4616-8759 GCF_044742585.1 Kitasatospora sp. NPDC087861 | reverse complement strand
GGCCACCGGCCACCGGCCACCGGCCACCGGCGCCAGGGAACATCCGCTCAAACAGCCGGGCACCAACCGTCCACGACGGGAGGAACGTTCACACGGACAGCGGGCAACGGGCAGCGGCCACCCGTTCCAGGGCCGGGCCGTCCAAGGAACCAGGGCACCGACCGCCCGCCGGACGCGACGCCCCCGGCCACACCGGCAGGCGAACACCCACCCGCCAAACCGCCCGCCCATTCCCGCACGGCAGTCCACGCCCGGCAGGCACCAACCGCCCACGCCACGAACGACCCACTCGACCACCCCGGCCGGCCGGCCACCAACCCGCTCCACCCGCAGGTCAGTTCACGCCCTCCAGGAACCAACCACCTGACCCCGCACGACCGCTCGGCACCGGCAGACACCAACCACCCACGGCACGAACGACCCGCCCGGCCACCCGGACAAAAGCCACCCACCCCCGCAAGACCACTCGGCACCGGCAGACACCAACCGCCCGCCGACACCACGACCACCAGGCCACCAGGCCACCCAGGCCAGGCCAGGCCGGTCGCCAACCAGAGCCACCCGCAAGGCCGTTCACACCCGGCAGGCACCAACCAGCGCCACCCGCAAGGCCATTCGCGCCAGTTAGGCACCACCCAGCGTCACCCGCAAGGCCGTTCAAACCCGGCAGGCACCAACCACCGGATCCCGCAACGGCCGTTCACACCGGGCGGGCACCGGCCGCCCGCACCCGGGACGACCGACCGCACCCGGGCGGGCACCGGCCGCCCGGCCAGGACGAACCCCGTCCGCACCAGGCCGGACACCCCCGGCCACGTACCACCACGGCCCGCCCGCACCCACACCACCGCCCGGCCCCCACAGGACCCGGCACCCGCACCACCGCCCGGCCCCCACAGGGCCCGGCACCCGCACCACCGCCCGGCCCCCACAGGGCCCGGCACCCGCACCAACCCACTCCACCCGTCCCACCACCAGAACAGGGGCCCACCGCATGACCACCGCCGAAACCCGCTCCATCAACCCCGACGTCGACGCCATCCGCCACCACTACGAAGTCGGCAACGACCTCTACCGGCTCATCCTCGGCCCCACCATGATGTACTCCGGCGGCTACTGGGAGGACGGCGAGGACCTCGTCGCCACCCTCGACGAAGCCCAGGAACGCAAGCTCGACGTCTTCACCGACCTCGCCCGCGCCGCCGGCACCGCCAAGGTCCTCGACATCGGCTGCGGCTGGGGCACCATGCTCAACCGCCTCACCACCGTCCACGGCGTCCAGCAGGCCGTCGGCGTCACCCTCTCCCGCACCCAGGCCGACTTCGTCGCCGCCCTCGACAACCCCGCCATCCACGCCCGCGTCGAGAGCTGGGAAGACCACAAGGCCGACGGCGACCCCTACGACGCCGCGTTCTGCATCAACGCCCTCGAACACTTCGTGCTCTCCTCCCTCACCCCCAAGGAGCGCACCCAGCGCTACCGCGTCTTCTTCAAGCAGGTCCACTCCCTCCTCAAGCCCGGCGCCCGCTTCGTCCTGCACACCATGACCGTCGAGAACCCCCCACTGCGCCGCCAGCTCCTCGACGACCTCAAGTTCCTCCAGCGCGAGGAGTTCGAAGGCTGCCACATCCCCCGCCTGCCCGAACTCGCCGCCGGCCTCGACGGCCTCTTCGAAGTCACCGAGATCCGCAACGAACCCGAGTCCTTCGCCCGCGCCTGCCGCGCCTGGCTCCAGCTCCTGGCCGCCCGCCGCGACGAAGCCGTCACCCTCGCCGACGAAACCACCGTCGCCCGCTTCGAACGCTACCTCGACATCTTCGCCTACACCCTCGAAGACCACATCTTCAACAACTTCCGCGTCACCCTCACCCGCCGCGCCTGACCAGAGGAAACCGGGCCATGACCACCACCGCCGAACACCCCACCCCCGCCAACCCCGACGACCCCACCCCGGCCACCGCGGTGCCCGCGGCCGCCGACGACACCGCCACCACCCCCCACCCCACCACCCCCAACCCCCTGCGCGTACGCCACCTCAAAGCCGCCATCATCGGCGCCGGCATCTCCGGCCTCGGCACCGCCATCCGCCTCCTGCAGACCGGCACCGACGACTTCCTCGTCTTCGAACGCGCCCACGACCTCGGCGGCACCTGGCGCGACAACACCTACCCCGGCTGCGCCTGCGACGTCCAGGCCCACCTCTACTCCTTCTCCTTCGCCCGCAACCCCGCATGGAAATCCACCTTCGCCACCCAGGCCGAAGTCCACACCTACCTCAAAGACACCGCCCGCCGCTTCGGCATCGAACCCCACCTGCGCTACGGCCACGAACTCCTCGACGCCACCTGGGACCAGGACCACCGCCACTGGCGCATCCACACCACCCACGGCCACTACACCGCCCAGGTCCTCATCACCGGCACCGGCTACCTCTCCGAACCCGCCATCCCCGACCTACCCGGCCTCGACACCTTCACCGGCACCGTCTTCC
Organism: Kitasatospora sp. NPDC087861; assembly: GCF_044742585.1. Classification (NCBI taxonomy): domain Bacteria; kingdom Bacillati; phylum Actinomycetota; class Actinomycetes; order Kitasatosporales; family Streptomycetaceae; genus Kitasatospora; species Kitasatospora sp. NPDC087861. The sequence goes on along the minus strand of NZ_JBIUUS010000062.1, from coordinate 6,268 downwards.
ACTCCTCCCAATGGCGCCACGACCACGACCTCACCGGCCGCAACGTCGCCGTCATCGGCACCGGCGCCTCCGCCATCCAGTTCGTCCCCGCCATCCAACCCCAGGTCGCCCGACTCCACCTCCACCAGCGCACACCCCCCTGGGTCGCCGCCAAACCCGACAAACCCAACACCCCCCGCCACACCTGGATGCTGCGCCACCTCCCCGGCTACCAACTCCTACGCCGCAACTTCAACAAACACGGCCGCGAAATCGTCGCGTTCTTCATGTCCCGCCCGGGACGCACCACCGGCATGAAGAACATGGCCGCCGGCCACCTCAAAAAATCCGTCCCCGACCCCGACCTCCGCAAACGCCTCACCCCCGACTACACCGTCGGCTGCAAACGCCTCCTCTTCTCCAACACCTGGTACCCCGCCATCCAACAACCCAACGTCGACATCATCCCCGACACCATCACCGACATCGGCCCCACCCACATCACCACCGCCGACGGCACCCGCCGCACCGTCGACACCATCATCCTCGCCACCGGCTTCACCGCCACCGACCGCCCCATCGCCCACCGCATCCACGGACGAAACGGCCACACCCTGCACCACACCTGGACCACCCACGGCATGCAAGCCCACCGCGGCACCACCATCCACGGCTTCCCCAACCTCTTCATGCTCCTGGGCCCCAACACCACCCTCGGCCACTCCTCCCAAACCGTCATGATCGAAGCCCAGATCACCTACATCATCAACGCCCTCAAAACCCTCGACAAACACCACCTCACCTCCCTCGAAATCCGCCCCGAAGCCCAAACCGCCTACAACAAAACCCTCACCAAACACCTCACCGGCACCGTCTGGAACGCCGGCGGCTGCACCAGCTGGTACACCGACAAACACGGCAACAACCCCTCCATCTGGCCCACCTACACCTTCCGCTTCCGCAAACAAACCCGCCACTTCGACCTCCCCAACTACCAAACCGCCACCCTCACCCACCCCCAACCCCCCAACCCCACCTAACAACCACCACCACACCGCAGAAACCAGACAACAGACCACGAAGCACCAACCACCCACCACAGGAACCAGACAACGGACCACGGGGCACGGGGCACCGGCCACCGACCACGGGAACCGGACAACGGACCACGGGAACCAGAACCGGGCAACGGGCAACGGGCAACGGGCCACCGGAACCAGGCAACGAGCAACGGGCAACAAACAGGCCGCGGAAAGCGCGAGTCCGGCAACGCCCCACCCGACACGGGCACACAACCGGCGGAACCCGCGGAACCCGGCCACGGGCCACGGGCCACGGGCCACGGCACGACCAGCACGACCAGGCCGCGCAGACCCCGAGTCCGGCAACGGCCCACCCGACACGGGCACACAGCCAGCGGAACCCGGCGAAATCCGGACGACGGCCCGACCGGCACAAACAGGCGACGGAGAGCGCGAGTTCGACCACCGCCCACCCGGCACGGGCACCCGAGCAACGGAACCCGCGCAGTCCAGACCACGCCACACGAACACGTAAACACCGGAACCCCGCGAAGCCCGGACGACGGCCCGACCGGCACAAACAGGCGACGGAGAGCGCGAGTTCGACCACCGCCCACCCGGCACGGGCACCCGAGCAACGGAACCCGCGCA
>NZ_JBIUUS010000062.1:0-4518 GCF_044742585.1 Kitasatospora sp. NPDC087861 | reverse complement strand
CAGTCCAGACCACGCCACACGAACACGTAAACACCGGAACCCCGCGAAGCCCGGACGACGGCCCGACCGGCACAAACAGGCGACGGAGAGCTCGAGTTCGACCACCGCCCACCCGGCACGGGCACCCGAGCAACGGAACCCGCGCAGTCCAGACCACACCACACGAACACGTAAACACCGGAACCCCGCGAAGCCCGGACGACAGCCCAACCAGCACAAACAGCCGACGGAGAGCGCGAGTTCGACCACCGCCCACCCGGCACGGGCACCCCGCCACCGGCTCACGACACCGGCACACGCCGCCGGCACCGGCACACGCCACAACCGCACCCCCGAACCACCAGCACCACACCAGGCCGCCACCGTGGCCGGCCCACCAGGCCGGCCACGGGCACCACCCCCACCGGGCAGACACAGCACCGACCAGACCCCCGCAACCACCAACCACGACCACCGGCCACCCACCCCGGCCGCCACCGCCAGCCCACCCCGGCCACCCCGGGCCGCCAACCAGCCCACCCCCCCCGTGACGGGGCGACGGGGCGGACAACACCAGAGGCCCGCCACCCAGCGGGCCTCCCGCACACCAGCCCCACCCACGAAAGGAACCAGCATGACCACCACACCACTGTCACGACGAACCCTCATCACCGGCCTCGCCGCCACCGTCATCGGCTACAACACCACCACCCGCACCTGGGCCACCACCACCCCCACCACCGGACACCTCGCCACCGTCCCCACCCTCGACGGCACCCTCACCACCGACACCACCACCCTCACCGAATTCAGCCACGACTTCGGACGCCTCACCACCACCACCCCCTACGCCGTCCTCAAACCCGGCTCCGTCCAAGACATCGTCAAAATCGTCAACTACGCCCGCTGCAACGGCCTCAAAGTCGCCATGAACGGCCGCAGCGGCACCGGCAACGACCTCGAATCACACTCCAACTACGGCCAGGCCTCCGCCGCCGGCGGCATCAGCATCGACGCCCGCAGCCTCAACCGCATCCACACCATCACCCCCACCAACGCCACCGTCGACACCGGCGTCACCTGGGCCCAACTCACCGACGCCGCCCTCACCCAAGGCCTCACCCCACCCTGCCTCACCGACTACCTCCACCTCTCCATCGGCGGCACCATCAGCATCGGCGGCATCGGCTCCACCGTCCAGAAATACGGCCTCCAAGCCGACACCGTCGAATCCATCGACATCATCACCGGCACCGGCCACCTCCTCACCGCCACCCCCACCCGCAACCGCGACCTCTTCCACGCCGCCCTCGCCGGCGCCGGCCAATTCGGCATCATCGTCCGCGCCACCGTCAAACTCATCCCCGCCCCCCAACGCGCCCTCGTCTTCAACCTCTACTACGACAACCTCACCACCTACCTCACCGACCAGGAAACCCTCCTGAACGACGGCCGCTTCCACAGCCAAGTCGGCGAAGTCATCCCCCAACCCGGAACCACACCCCGCTACAAAATCGAAACCGCCACCTACTACAACGGCACCACACCCCCCAACCCCACCCCCCTCCTCCACAACCTCACCCCCATCACCACCGACACCACCATCACCGACCAGACCTACCGCCAATACACCTACCGAGCCGACACCTTCGCCGACACCATCAAAAACCTCGGCTACTGGAACGAACCCAAACCCTGGCTCAGCCTCTTCCTCCCCGCCACCCAAGCCCACACCTTCATGACCACCGCCACCCAAACCCTCACCCCCGACGACCTCGGCGCCGGCCTCCTCCTCTTCTACCCCTTCCACACCAACAAACTCACCCACCCCTACGCCATCACCCCCAACGAACCCACCACCTACCTCTTCGACCTCCTCACCTTCCCCCACCCCGGCACCAACCCCACCCCCCACCTCCAACGCAACCGCACCCTCTACGACCACGCCACCACCCTCGGCGCCAAACGCTACCTCGTCGGCGCCATCCCCCACATGACCCAAACCGACTGGCAACACCACTACGGCCCCCAATGGAACAACCTCACCACCCACAAAAACCGATACGACCCCACCCACACCCTCACCCCCGGCCAAAACATCTTCACCTAAACCACCACCACACCCCCAACACCACCCCCAAAAACAAAACAACACCCCCCCCCAAAAAACAGAACAGCAAACCCCGAAAAGAAACAACAAACACCCAGAAACACACAACAGACACCCAGAATCAACAACAGACACCGAGAAAACAACACCAGCCCAGACAGAACACCACAGACCCAAAAAGGACCCCAACCCCAGAAAACACGCCACAAACCCAAAAAAGGAAACCACGAAACCGAAAAAGAAACCACAGGCCCAAAAAAGACGCCACACCCCCAGAAACGGCCAGCAGGCCCAGAGACAAGACAACAGGCCAGAGACAGCACCACAACCCCGGGAAAAGAACCAGCAGACCCCAAAAGAACACCACAAGCCCAGAAAGGAAACCCCGACCCCAGAGGAGGAACCACAGGCCCGGAAAGGAAACCCCGACCCCAGAGAACGCCACAGGCCCGGAAATAGAACACCGACCCAGAGGAGGAGCCACCGGCCAACAGGCGGGACGGCAACCCCACAAAGAACGTCACGAACCCGAAGAAGACACCACAGAGAAGACCCCACAGACCCAGAAAACAGACGGCACCCCAGAAAAGGGCGCCACAACCCCAAGAAACGGCCCGGCGAGCCCGACAAAGACATCACAGGGACAACGCCACGACCCCACAAACCGGACGCCGGCCCCAGAAAAGCACCACGGGCCCGAAAAGGCGCCACCCACCAAAACGAACAACCGATCCAGAAGAAACCCGTCACCAGCCCGAAAAAGGGACCCCAGGCCCGGAGAACACCTCACGAACCCAGACAATGGACGGCAGACCCAGAAAAAGGGTCACCGACCCCAGAGAAAACACCACCCGGGCCGGGAAAACGCCACGGACCCAGAAAACGCGACAGCAGGCCCGGCAAAGAAACAGCCACCCCACAGAACAAACCACGAACAACAAAAACCACACCACCGCACAACCACCCCAACCCCGAACACCCCCCTACCGCCCTACCCCTCCCCCCTCTCCCCACCCCGACCCCGACCCCGGAAGGGAAACCCACCATGCACACCTACGACATCATCAACGAAACCATCATCCACGCCCCCACCGAACACGTCTGGCACGAACTCATCGCCGAACTCAACGGCGCCACCACCTGGTGGACCCCCCACAACACCTTCCAACCCGGCACCACCAGCCCCGAACACATCGGCGGCACCACCCACATCACCGTCCACCCCAAAGGCAACACCAAAGGCGGCCCCAAAATCCGCTTCACCGCCACCACCACCCACACCACCCCACACCGCCACCTCGCCACCGACTACACCCACGGCGCCTTCCGCGGCCACGCCACCTACACCCTCACCCCCCTCCACCACAACACCCAAACCCGCCTCACCATGCACTTCACCGCCACCCCCCACGGCTGGCTCACCCTCCTCGCCAAACTCACCAACATCGGCACCCAACACTCCACCGCCACCCAAAACGCCTTCACCCACCTCAACACCCACCTCACCACCACCCCCAGGAGCACCCGATGAACCCCAACCTCCCCGACCTCCCCGGACACCAACTCCCCGGCCCCCACACCGTCACCATCACCGACCACACCACCACCACCGACGACGGCGCCCACCTCACCATCACCCTCCACCACCCCAACCCCACCCCCACCCACCCCCTCCCCCCCAACCAACCCCTCATCATCCTCACCCACGGCTGGGCCTCCAACCACACCATCTGGCACACCACCGCCCACCTCCTCGCCACCGCCGGCCACACCGTCGCCACCTACGACCACCGCGGCCACGGCACCTCCACCAACGGCACCCACCCCACCACCCTCCAACGCCTCGCCCACGACCTCGACACCATCACCACCACCCTCTCCCCCCACCACCCCATCACCCTCCTCGCCCACTCCGGCGGCGGCTACACCGCCCTCACCTGGGCCACCCACCTCCACACCACCCACCCCACCCCCCACACCCGCCTCACCGCCCTCATCCTCGCCGCCACCGCCGCCCACAACCAACAAACCCCCACCCAAGAACTCAAACTCATGCAATCAAAAACCTTCACCAAAGCCCTCAAAACCCCCTGGCTCGGCCGCCTCCTCCTCAAAAAAACCCACCACCCCCACACCCCCAAACACACCCAAGAAACCAACCGCCGCCTCTTCGCCAACACCCACCCCCACACCCGCGCCACCTACTTCAACACCACCCAAACCATGGACCACCGCCCCCACCTCCCCCACATCACCACCCCCACCCTCATCATCACCGGCACCCACGACAAAATCATCAACCCCACCCACAGCCACACCCTCCACCACACCATCCCCCACACCCACCTCATCACCATCCCCAACACCGGCCACACCCTCCCCCTCGAAACCCCCCACCACCTCGCCCACCACACCCACCAATTCACACA
>NZ_JBIUUS010000061.1:0-30299 GCF_044742585.1 Kitasatospora sp. NPDC087861 | reverse complement strand
CGGCCGGGGCGGGCCGCGGGGGGGGGCGGCCCCCCGCCCGCGCCCCCCCGCCCCCGGGGGGCGGCGCCGCACCGGGCCCCCCCCCCGGGCCGCCCCCCCCCCCCGGCGGGCGACGACGTCGCCCCAGGGGCGACCGCCGCGGCCGGGCCGCCGCGCCGTGCGACGCCCGCCGTACCGCGCCTCGGCCGACGGCGGCCCTGGTCACACCGGCCTCCCGTTCGCCACGCCACCCGCCCAGCCGTTGGCCTGCGAGCGGATCCTGACGAACTCCGGCCCGGGGCTCTGCGGTCCCGGCCCGGGTACCTGCCGGCCAAGGGAGACCAGGCGGTCCCTCAGCATCCGGGACATCTCCTGCTGCTCCTGATCACTCAACTTGCCGAGCATCATCGCCAGTTGATCCTGCCAGGTGGTCTCACCCCGGAGCAGGTCGGCGTGGCCGACGGCCCAGTCCAGGACCTCGCGGACCTGTTCCGGGTGCCTCGCCAGCCAGAGCGCCGCAAGCGACACCGGGCCCTCCTGGACGGCCCGACGGCAGAACGCGTACTCGTCCTGGCTCTTGTCCGTCCAGTTGTAGGGCACGTCGGCCCCGTCCGGGTCCCCCAACCGCAATTCGGCGTCGTGCTCCCGGGCGGAGACGTCCGTGACGCGGTAGCCGAGGCCGCAGTCCGGCATCAGGTGGGGTGCGGCGAGGTACTGCATCAGCTCGGCCGCGCTCAGCCGGTGCCCGGCGGTGGCGAACTGCTCTCTGAGCTGACGCAGACGCCGTTCGAGATCCTTGCGGACCGGCAGCCAGCCCCGCGCGGTCCGCGTCCGCACGACGTTCGCGGCGTCGTGGACCCACCACAGGACGTGGATGTCCACCGATTCGGTGCCGTACGGGGTCGGCAGGCCGACAGCCCGGGTGCCGGAGCGTTCGTCGAGATCGACGAGGTACGCCCCGACGAATCCGCGCAGCCCCAGTGGGGCGGCCAACTGGCCATCCGCTTCCGGGTCTTCACCCGCGAGTGCGCGGCGACGGTGTCCCGACGGATGGTAGAGCCCGTCCCGGTCCTGCAGGACGAGGGCCCGGTCACGCCGACCGGACCAGCGGTGGCGCAGGATCTCCCGCCAGGGCGCCTGGGTGGCACGGGTGTAGACGGGCGAGTCGCTGTCGGCGGTCATCGGGGTTCTCCGTTCGCAGGGACGGTTCGGTACGGCTGCGATTCGCCCCGGCGCCAGGCGTCCAGGGCGTGCTGGGCGATGTGCCGTCCGGCCAGGTCGCGGTCGGTCTGGCGCTCGATCTCGACGAACAGGCGCATTTCGCCGATGTGCATCTCCTGGGCGAGCGCGGTCAGCAACGTCTCCACCGCGGTACGCAGCGGTTCGTTCCAGGCCGCCGAGGTGCACCAGCTGAGCAGTGCGCCACAGGTCCGGTCGAAGAGGCCGTCGTGGTTGAGCGATCGCCGGACGAAGGCGATCACGGTGTCGGTGAACTCCCCCACGGTGAGCAGCTGTTCCTGGAACCAGGACCGGTCCCACAGCAGTTGGGGAAAGGCGTGAACCGCGAGCTCGGCCCCGGGCCCCGGACGGTCCGCCCAGTCCGCCAGCTGACGCAGGACGGTCGACTGGTTACCTGCGGCGAAGAGCTCCCACAGCGAGGAGCGGACGGCCCTGGCCACCACGTCCTCCTCTCCCGCCCACCCCCGGTAGCAGTTCCGCAGAAGAGACAGTGCGAGCTCCGGCCGGGACGTCCCGAACTCCCGGCCGCAGGCGTCGGCGACCGTGGACCGCACCCGCCAGCTGCCTTCCCTGCTCCAACGGTTGAGGCGGTACTTGACCTCACCGGCCAGGACCGGGTCCTGCGCCGCGATGCCCAGCGCGGCCGCGGCCGTGCTGCGGCTTCGCCCGCGCTCGGACCCGGCCAGCTTGAGAATGTGTACCAGGGCCCGCCGCCCACCGCCCCAGCCGGCGGCCAGTCCCATGACGCGGCCCACGGGCTCGGCCAGTTCGGTCTCCCTGCCGGGCACGTCGTCCATCCAGTCGGTCAGCAGTCCGGACAGCTCGCCGTACTGCCGCCAGACATGCCGCAACACCGTCTCCGCCTGCCGGTGCCGGGTGAAGCGCACCGGCTCCACGGCGTAGGTGAAGCCGGAGCTCGCCCGGATCTCGACGGGTGCGCACTCGGCCCGGACCGTCGCCAGGAGTTCGTCCAGCGAGCGCCGGAAGACGAACCGCGGGTTCGGACGGAGGGCCTCCCCGCGCACCGCCCGGGCCTGGCCGCCGTCCTCCCCACCGCCCTCCCGCAGGACGGAGTCGAGGCGCCCGTCGGCCAGTGCGAGCAGCCGGTCGGCCTCGTCCCGGACGATCCGGTGGTCGAGCCCCTCGAAGACGCTGGTCGCCAGCAGGAACGCGAGTCCGTCCGGGTCGTCGCGGAGCTTCTTCAGCAGGTCGGGGACCTCCTTCTCGGCGAGGAAGCTGAGCCGCCTGCCGAGATCGGCGAGGTCGGGGCCCTCGTCGCCGGCCCTGGCCACCTCGGCGACCAGTTCGGCGACCTGGGCGGGCATCAGCTCCGACGCCAGGAGGTCGTCCAGCCCCGGTCCCAATCGCTCCAGGAGCGCTCGGCGTCGGGCAGGGTCGGGCACGGCGGCCTTCATCCGCGTCTCGAAGACCGCGCCGGCCGGCGGGGGAACGCAGGGCATCGGGGTGAGGTCCGACTCCCGGGCGAGGCTGCGGAGCAGGTCCGCGTCGTGCGGCAGCATGACCACCATGCGAGCGTCGGCGACTCTCAGCAGGCGGCGGAGGTTGGCGATCACCGCCGGGCCGAGCCGGACGGTGGGCAGCAGGCCGTGCACCAGGTACCCGCGGGCCTCGGAATCGCCTGGGCGCCACGCGGACAGGTCCTCGTCGCTGTCGAGCGCGCGCAGCTTCATGCTGCGACCGCTGTGCTGGAACAGCAGGTTGAGGGCCGCGGTGCGGCGCCCGGTGCCGGGCTCGCCGGCCAGGAAGAGCAGGCCGGTGTCCAGCTGCGCCAGGGCCGACGGGAACCACTCGGGCTCGGCGAACCCGGCTTGCGCCTCCAGGATCTCCAGTGCGGAGATCGGCCCTTCGTGCGCCTCCACCCGGGGCCCGCCCGCGCCGGACGCCGCTCCGGCGTTCTCGACGCGCTGGTCCCCGTGCACCGAACCGGTGTTGATGTTGCCGTTCGGGGCGTAGATGACATAGCGCCGATCGGAGCCCGGACGGCCACTGAGCCGGCCGGGGAACCCGCCGTCGAGGTCGTCGAGGTCGGCGAAGTCGTCGGCCTCGTCCAGGTCCCCGGACCCGGGCGCGGTCTCGCCCTGGTCCAGTGCCCGGCTGTCGGGGCCGCCGTCCGGCCGGGGAGCACCAGCGGCCGGCCCCGGCGCGGAGGAGCCGTTCTCGCCGCTCACCGGCGGCGCCCCTTCTTGTCGCCGTGGATGGTGTCGCCCAGGTTGCCGTGGACCGTACCGGCCTTGTGGCCCGCCACGTAGTCGCCCCCGAAGGAGTCGCCGCGCACCTTGGTGACGTGCTGACCGCCCTCCACGGTGGTGACGCTCTGGCCGCCGTGCACCGTGCCGGTGTTCAGGTTTCCGCCGTCGGCCCGGTAGCTCCCCGCGCTGCCACCGTCCACCTGCCCGGCCGCCGGCTCGGCCGCCTCGGCCTGTGCGCGTTCGTGCTCCCCGACCACGGCGTCGCCCAGGATGCGGCGGTCGTAGAGGTTGCCCGAGGGAGCGGGCACGTACAGCCACGCCCGCTGGTCGAACTTCTTGCCCTCGACGGTGGCCGGCACCTCGATGAAGTGGTCGGGGTGCCGCCCGGTGAAACCGCCGGCCACCGCGTCCTGGTAGCACCGGTCGGAGAGGATGGCGGCGACCTGGGTGATGCTCTCGTTGGACGCGGCCAGCATCGCCTTCACCGGACGGGAGTCGAGCAGGCGGTGGGTGTCGTTGCGGGGCGTGCCGTTGCCGTCGAACTCGCCGCCGGTGTCGGGCAGCGGCCCGATGTGGAGACTGACCCGCAGCCGGATCCGCACCGTCCCGACCGAGTGCACGTTGAACTCGGTGAGCGTCTCCTGCAGGGTGTGCAGCCACGGGTGGATCAGGAACGGCATCCACGCCGGGTCGAACCCGAAGACGTATCCGTCGCCGGTGGACGCGGGGAACCTCCGACCCTCCCAGACCTCGGCGAGCCCGGCGCGCTCGAAGGACCACTGGAGGACCTGCGGGACGGCCTGGCTGATCATGCCGTGCTCGATGGCCGGGTAGCCGGTGAAGTCCTTGGCATCGACGGCCACGATCCCCCGGTACGGCGGCAGCCGGCGGCTCCGGCTGAAGGGCAGGGCGCTGGCCTCGGGCAGCGGCTGGTCGAACGGCGGCATGTCTGCTCCTCGTGGTTCCTGTGCGGACCTTGTGCCACCAAGCTTCGCGAGCGGGCGCCGCGCGGTGTGCACACTCAGTGCGGAAACCTGGTGACGGCCGTCACACGAGCCGACGCGACGTCAGCCGCGCACCCCGGCGCCAACCCGTCCGAGCGCGGCCAGGTCGCCGATGACGATGGACTTCCGCCCGGCGTGGACCTGGTGGGAGCCGAGCTCGGCCAGGCCCGAGGTGACGGTGTTCCGGGACACCCCGAGGTACTGGGCCAGCTCGTCGCGGGTCAGGGCGAGTTCGATCGGCCGCCCCGACGGCCCCGCCGGGTCGGCCGAGACGTCGGCCAGCGTGACCAGGGCGGCTGCCAGACGGACCACGACGTCGCCGCCGCTGCGGGCCAGGTCCGACTCCCGCAGGCGGCCGATGGCGTAGCGCACCATGACCGGGAACAGGTCCCGGTCGGTGACGAACCGCAGGAACGCGGCCTTGGCGAGTACCGCGACCGTGCAGTCCGAGATCGCCTGGACGCTCGCCGAGCGGACCCCGCCGTCCAGCACGGCCACCTCGCCGAGCAGTTCACCGGGCCCGCGGAACGCCAGCAGCCGGAGGTCTCCGTCGCGTTCCCGTCGGGTCACCTTGGCCACCCCGCGCAGCAGGGCGAGCACGTGCGTTCCGGGCTCCTCCTGGCGCAGCAGGGTGGCGCCGATCGGATGCCGGCGCTCGAAGGCCTCCCCCAGCATGCTCCGCCAGGTGGCGTCACCCATGAGCCGGCGCAGGGTCTGACCCAGCGGGTCTGGCGGTTGGCCGTGATCGTTCATGCGATGACCTTAGGAGCCGTCCCGCCGACCGCGCAGACGGATGCGGGCTCCGGTGGGTTTTTCCCATCGCCGCACCGGTGGCGGCGGCTCCCGCGCGGGTGATCAGCTAGCGGGTTGTTGACGTCGCGGGGTGCCCCTAGCACGAACTGGGCTCCGAGGGTGGGGACTTGGCCGGGAAACCCTTCGCATGAGCGAATCCGGGGCGGGTTGGCGGTGCGGGCGGGGCGGGGCGAGAAGCCTGGTGGCGGGACGGCGGCCGGCCGGGGTTGCCACTGGCGTGCGAGATGTCCGGCATGTCCGGCACGGTGGGACAAGTCGGCTGTGCAGCTGGATCTTTGAGTTTCAGTCAGGAATGTCCTGAACTTGGCTATGCTGCAGCACCATGCCTCCGGCGCCGGCCGTCGCCCGTCCCCGTACTGTTCCGATCGTTTGAGGATGCCGAATGCTTCGACCTGGATCATCACCCGCCAGACGGCCGTCCGCGCCCCTGCTCGGGTGGCTGCTGCCCACGGCCGTGATGGCGGCGGCCGTGGCGGCCGCCGGGGCGGTGGTGTCCGCCGGTGCCCGCGCGGAGGTGCTCTGGTGCGGGGCGACGGCCACCGTGCTGGTGGCCGTGGTGGCCGCCGAATCGGCCCGCCGGGGTCGTGCGCTGGCCGCGTCACGGGAGCAGCACACCCGGCAGGTGGGCGAGTTGCAGCGGCGGCTGGCCGGCCAGGAGGCCGAGGCGGTACGGCTGGCGAAGGAGGAGCTGCCGCGGTTGGTGGCCCGGACCCGGTACGGCGTGTCGATCGACAGCCTGGCCCGGTCGTACCAGGTGCGCGATCCGCTGGCCGCGCCGAAGTTCCGCAGTGCGCTGGAGTCCGTGGCGCGCGGGATCATCATCGCCGTCGACGACGAGGTGAACCGGCGCGACTCCGCCGAGCGGGCCTTCGTCAACATCGCCCGCCGGGTGCAGGCGATCATCCACCGGCAGGCCAAGGACCTGCGCGAGATGGAGGACCGGCACGGCAACGACCCGGCGGTCTTCGACGACCTGCTGCGCCTGGACCACGGCAACGCGCTGACCGGCCGCCTCGCCGACAGCATCGCCGTGCTGTCCGGCGCCCGCCCCGGCCGCCAGTGGACCCGGCCGGTGGCGCTGTACAGCGTGCTGCGCGGCGGTATGTCGCGCATCCTGGAATACCAGCGGGTGGACCTGCACCCGGTGGCCCAGGTGTCGGTGATCGGCCCGGCCGTCGAGCCGCTGATCCACGCCGTCGCCGAGCTGCTCGACAACGCCACCCGCTACTCGCCGCCGCACACCCATGTGCACCTGAGCGCCGCCGAGGTGCAGAGCGGTATAGCGATCGAGATCGAGGACGGCGGCCTCGGCCTGACCGACGAGGCCCGGCTCCGCGCCGAGCGCAGCCTGCGCGAGGCCCAGGTCTCCAAGGACCTGGACGACCTCACCGAGTCGCCCCGGCTCGGCTTCGCGGTGGTCGGCCGGCTGTGCCAGGCGTACGGCTTCCAGATCTCGCTGCGCCGCTCCGCCTACGGCGGCGTGCGCATCGTGCTGGTGGTGCCGCAGGAGCTGGTCACCACCGCGCCCCCGACCGGGCGGGCACACGGGATCGGCGCGTTCTCCGGCCCCCGGCCGCTCCCGGCGAGCCCGTCCAAGTCGGCCGCCCCGTCGCGGCCGTGGGGGGCTCGGACGGCGACACCCGGCGCGGCGGCTCCCGGTACGGCGGCTCCCGGCATGACGGGGCCGTCCTTCGGATCGGCCGGCCCCTGGGGGCCGACCGGATCCGGCCCGGGGGACGACGAGGTGGTGGTGACCGAGCGCACCGCGAACGGCCTGCCGCAGCGCCGGCGCCGGCCGTCGACCCCCCGGGCGGGTTACTCCGGGCCCGCCCGCGCCGCCGGGCAGCCCACCCACCCGGCCACCCACCCGGCCACCCACCCGGCCTCGGGGCTCGGCGCGGGACCCGCCCCGGGGTCGACGGGACGCCACGCCAAGGAGCCGGTGCAGCCCGGCCTCTGGCTGGAGGCGTTCACCGAGGGGATCAACGGCCATGGGCCGTCCGCGAGTTCGGACGGTCAGACCAGTGAAGAGACGGCAGGGAAGGGCGAGCAGTGATTCCGCACCGCAGCAACATGGACTGGATCCTCAAGGACCTCGCGCACAGCGTCCCGTGCGTCCGCCACATCGTCGTGCTGTCCGCCGACGGCCTACGGATCGCCCAGCACGGCACCGATCCGGACACCGCCGACCGCCTCGCCGCCGCCTGCGCCGGGCTGCAGAGCCTGGCCGCCGCGGTGGGGCAGGAGTTCCCGCACGGCGACGGCTCGATGCGGCTGGTGGTGATCGAGGTGGACGGCGGGTTCTTCTACCTGATGGCGGCCGCCTCCCGCGCATACCTCGCGGTGCTCGCCGACGAGGGGGTCGACGCCGGGCTGGTGGGCCAGCAGATGCGCGACCTGGTCGCCCGGATCGGCGAGCACCTGGCTGCTCCCCCGCGCAACCCCGAGCCGGTCGCGTGAACCGGCCGGACCGCCGGCCGGAACGCGTACCGGAACGACAACCGGACCGCGCCCGCCTGAACCGGCACCGCGGGGTGGGCACATGAACGAGCACAGTGAGGCGCGCACATGACGACGGCCGACCAGGGCGGTTGGGACGGCCCTGACCCCGAACGCCTGTACGTGATCACCCGCGGCCGCAGCGGCCCGGCCGGACCGGGCGTCTTCGACCTGGTCACCCTGATCGTCTCCCGCACGGAGCCGACGCCCACCATGCAGCCCGAGCACGCGGCCATCCTGCGGCTGTGCCGCTCACCGCTCTCGGTGGCCGAGGTCTCCGCCTACCTGGAGCTGCCCACCAGCGTCGTCACCGTCCTGCTGGCGGACCTGCTCGACGACGGGCGGATCGAGGCCCGCGCCGCCGTCCCCAAGGCCGAACTTCCCGACCGTGCCCTCTTGGAGGCGGTGATCCATGGACTTCAAAGGCTCTGACACGGTGCTGGGGCCGGCGGCCGCGGACCTGCTGCCGGACTCCGTCACGATGGCGGTCAAGGTGGTGATCGTGGGCGGCTTCGGCGTCGGCAAGACGACGCTGGTCGGCTCGGTCAGCGAGATCCGCCCGCTCACCACCGAGGAGACCATGACCCAGGCCGGGGTCGGTGTCGACGACCCGACCGGGGTCGAGCGCAAGACCTCCACCACCGTGGCGATGGACTTCGGCCGGATCAGCATCAGCGACCAGCTCGTGCTGTACGTCTTCGGCACCCCCGGGCAGGAGCGGTTCTGGTTCCTCTGGAACGGCCTGTTCGAGGGCGCCCTCGGCGCGGTGGTGCTGGTCGACACCCGCCGACTGGAGGTCAGCTTCGAGGTGATCGGGCGGCTGGAGGACCGCGGCGTGCCCTTCGTGGTGGCCGTCAACGGCTTCCCGGAGGCGCCGGACCACCCGGTCGAGGAACTGCGGGCCGCGCTGGACCTGCCGCCCGAGGTGCCGATCGTGGCCTGCGACGCGCGCAGCCGCGAGTCCAGCCGGGACACCCTGATGACCCTGATGCGCTACCTGTACGAACTCGCGGCCCCGCCCGCCCGCTGATCGGCCGCTCCCCGGGCCGTTGACGAGCCGCGTGCCGGCCGGCCACCCCGTCGGCCACCCGTCCGCCGATCCGCCGATCCGCCGATCCGCCCGAACGTACCCGCCCCCGACCCCGGAGACCCTGTGAGCACCCCGTTCCCCGCTGACGCCTCCCCCACCCCGCCCCCCGGCTGCCCGGCCCACGGGCACGCCGTCGAACCGCTCGGCCCCGGCGGCGTGCGGCGCCTGTACGGACCGGAGGCCGAGGCCGACCCGGCGGGCCTGTACGAGAAGCTGCGCGCCGAACACGGCGAGGTGGCCCCGGTCCTGCTGCACGGCGACTTCCCCGCCTGGCTGATCCTCGGGCACGGCGCGAACATCACCGCGATGCGCTCGCCGTCCCTGTTCTCCCGCGACTCCCGCCTCTGGTCGGCGTTCCGCGCCGGCGACGTCCCGGTGGACTCCCCGCTGATGCCGGTGATCGCCTGGCAGCCGCTGTGCGTCTTCGCGGACGGCGAGGAGCACCGCCGGCTGCGCGGTGCCGTGCTGGACGGCCTGAACCGCTTCGACCGGCGCGGCGTGCGCCGCCACGTCCGGCGGTTCACCACCGAACTGGTCCAGGTGGTCGGGCAGACCGGCCGGGCCGAACTGGTCACCCAGTTCGCCGAGCACCTGCCGATGCTCGTCATGACCCAGCTGCTCGGCATGCCCGACGAGTACGGGCCGCAGCTCGTGAACGCCGCCCGGGACCTGATGAAGGGCACCGAGACGGCCGTCGCCAGCAACGAGTACGTGGTGGCGAGCCTGCGCCGGACGATGGCCGCCAAGCGCGAGGATCCGGGCGCCGACCTGGTGACCTGGCTGATGGAGCACCCGGCCGGGCTGACCGACGACGAGGTGATGGAGCACCTGCGGGTCGTCCTGCTCGCGGCGAACGAGACGACCGTCAACCTGATCGCGGACACCCTGAAGATGGTGCTCACCGACCCCCGGTTCCGCGCCCACCTGTCCGGCGGTCAGATGACCCTCGGCGAGGCGCTGGACCAGGTGCTGTGGGACTCCCCGCCGATGTCGCTGGTCGCCGGGCGCTGGGCGACCGCCGACACCGAGCTGGGCGGGCAGCAGATCAGGGCCGGCGACATGCTGCTGCTCGGACTCGCGGCCGGCAACGTCGACCCGGTGGTACGGCCCGACCTGGCCACCCCGCTGTACGGCAACCGCTCCCACCTGTCCTTCGGCGCCGGCCCGCACGAGTGCCCGGGCCAGGACGTCGGGCGCTCCGTCGCCGAGGCCGGGATCGACATCCTGCTGACCCTCCTGCCGGATCTTCGACTCGCCGTGCCGGAGGAGGAGTTGACCTGGACCTCCGCCTGGATCTCCCGGCACCTGACGGAGCTGCCGGTGGAGTTCACGCCGCGCGAGATCGAGCCGCACCCCGACTCCACACCGATCGAGGACTCCGAGCCGGTCGCCGCGCCGGACCCGGACCCGGCTCCGGCCTCCACCGCCGCGCCGGAGCCCGCCCCGGCGGTGGAGGAGACTCCGACCGCCGTACGGATCCCGGCGCAGCGGCGCGGCTGGTGGAGGACGCTGACCGGCCTGTTCCGACGCTGACCGGCCCGTTCCCGACGCTGACCGGCCTATTCCCGACGCTGACCGAACGTCTCGCCCTACCAGCGGTCGGCGCGGGGGCGCTGCAGGGTGAAGGTGTCGACCGGGGTGAGGTCGCCGTGCGGGCCGTCGAAGGTGTAGTACGTCACCCGCATCCTGGTCAGGCCGCCGCGCCGGTCGCCGGGGTCGACCTCGAAGGCAGCGAAGCCGTGGGTGTGCTGCCGGTCCTGGACGGCGGCCCACGGGGCGTCCTCGGTCAGCCACACGGACTGGCGGTACGGGGCCGGCGGGCGCGGCTTGTCCTCCAGGGCGACGACCACCCGGCCCTTGGGCTGCGCGAACAGGTCGTCCTGGGTGGTGGCGGCGTTGCCGCCGGTGCCGATGACCATGTGGACGGTGCCGCGGCTGGTGTCGACCGTGCGCAGGTCGGTGCCGGACGGCACCGGGGTGCGGGTGTCGTTGGGGAGGGTCCCGCGGACGGGGTGGGAGCGCTCGTAGTAGTGCTCGTGGCCGCTGACCACCAGGTCGACCCCGTAGGCGTCGAACAGCGGGCCCCAGGCCTCGCGGATGCCGAGGTCACTGCCGGCGCCGTGCTGCGAGCTGGAGACCATCGGGTGGTGCATGCAGACCACGATCCAGTCGATCGCCCGGCTGCTCCGCGCCGAGCGCAACTCGCGCTCCAGCCAGCGCTGTTGGGCACCGCCGGAGTAGCCGCGCAGATAGAGGTCGCCGCTGTCCTGGATGGCCACGTCGTCGTTGGCCAGGCTGATGAAGCGCACCGAGCCGACCGTGAAGGCGTACCACATGCCCCGGGTCTCCTCGTCGTCGTCGGCCGCGGAGTCGGGCAGTTCGAAGTAGGTCTGGTAGCCGAGGGCGCCGATCGGGCCGTTGCCGCCCTCGTTCTCCCCGTTGCCGGCGCAGGGCATCCAGGGCCGCAGCCGGGTCGAGCGACTGTTGTTGATGAACCAGTCGGCCCAGGTCAGCGTCCGGCTCTGGCCGTGCCGGCCGCTGTAGGAGGCATAGCAGAGGTCGCCGTTGACCAGGTTGAACAGCGGGCCGACGCGTTCGATGGCGGCGACGATGTCGGCGGAGTGCGGGGTGCCGACCTGGCTGCTGGTGAACACCGGGTACTTACCGAGCGGTGACGGCATACCGTCGGGGAAGACCACCTGGCGCCGGAGGTTGGGGGTGGCCTGGTCGCCGAAGCTGGTGAAGGTGAAGGGCATGCGACCGCGCGGGGCGGTGGTGAAGGAGCCCGTCTCGGGGTTCGCGCCGTCGTGGCCGGCACTGTAGAGGTAGGTGGTGCCGGGGCGCAGGCCGGTGAGGCGGGCGTGGTGGACGTACACCTCCTCCTTGCCGAGCGCGTCCCGGTAGGTGCGGGTCTGCGCCGCGACGACCCGGCCGAGGCCACCGTCCGGCGAGCCGAGCCGCACCTGCGGGCGGCGCACGGACTGCGGGGTGATCCAGGAGACGGTCATCTCGCCGGACGGGTCGGTACCGAACTGCAGGTGCAGTCCGCTCACGCTGGGCGACCCGGACCGGTGCGGGGTGGACTGCAGTAACGGGCCCGTGGCCGGCCCCGCCTCCGGGTCGGCCGCCGAGGCCGGCTGGGCGACGGCACCGCCCGCGACCAGCGCGGCACCGGCCGCGGATGTGCTTTTGAGAATGGACCTGCGTGCGATGGTCATGGAAATCCGCCTGTCGAGTGGGGGTATCGACTCGGAGCACTGTACAGACATGTCCATGCAAAGACGACCACTTTGACGGAGCGTCACCACCCCTGCGACGGCGGGCCCGACACCGGCCGACACGCCCCGCGGCAACCACTCGTACGCCCGTCCGCGAAGGCGCCCGGCATGCTTCGGCCCCGACGGGGCCGGGGGGCTCCGCCGGGGCCGGACGCAGGGGCCGGACGCAGAGGTCGAACGCGGGGGTCGGACGCGGGAACCGGGTGCACGGTCCGGGGATCGCGGTCCAAGGATCAGGAATCAGGAATCAGGGGCACTGCTTCCAGGCCAGGTGACCATCGGGCTGCCCGGCATCGGCCTACGGCTTGCGGCCCAACCCCCCGTACGCCGCCACCTCGTGGTCGCCGAGCACCGGACTGTCATCCAGCTCCGGGTGCCAGCGGTTGATCAGCACCACGCCCGGATCGTCCAGTTCCAGCCCGGCGAAGAAGCGCTCGACGGCCGCGCGGGGGCGCAGGTGGTTCTCGATGCCGGCCTCCGAGTAGCGGCGGGAGCCCACCGCGACCAGGTCCGGTACCGAGTCGGCGGTGCCGGCGGTCAGCGCCAGGAAGCTTCCGGCGGGCAGCGCGTCCACGAGCTTGCGGACCGGCGGGTGCGCGGCCTCGTCGGAGAGGAAGTGCACGATGTTGATCAGCGTCAGCGCGATCGGCTGACTCAGATCCAGGGTGGCGGCCACCGCGGGGTCGGCGAGGAACCGCCCCGGTTCGCGCAGGTCGCCCTCGACGTACGCGGTGCGGCCCTCGGGGGTGCTGGAGAGCAGCGCGCGCGAGTGGGCGAGCACGATCGGGTCGTTGTCCACGTAGACCACCCGGCAGGCCGGGTCGACCGCCTGGACGATCTCGTGCAGGTTGGGCGCGGTGGGGATGCCGGTGCCGACGTCCAGGAACTGGCGGACGCCGTGCACCTCGACCAGCCGGCGGACCATCCGGTGCATCACCGCGCGGGCCGCGATGGTGGCGACGCGCGAGCCGGGCCACTCGCCGAGGATGCGGTCGCCGACCTCGCGGTCCACCGGGAAGTTGGTCTTCCCGCCGAGCAGGTAGTCGTAGACCCGGGCGGGGTGCGCGCGGTCGGTCCGCAGGTCCACCTGCGGCGCCTCCTCGAACCGGACCCCGGCCAGCCAGCCGTCCGGACGGTTGCTCTCCATGCCTCGCCCTCCCCGCACTTCGTTCTCTGACCACTCAATCACAGAAGTTGATCGAACGTCAGCCGCTTCCGGACGGTATCCGATCACCGGCCCCGGCCGCCGGTGCCACCACGGCGGCGGCGAAGGACGGCACCCGTAGCGCGGTGACGAGACCGAACGCCGGGCCCAGCGTGCAGAGGGTGACGTAGCCGGGGATCAGACCGAGGTGGTGGGTGTCGTGCAGCCACTCGGCGAGCAACGGGAAGCTCCCGCCGAACGCGGCGATGGTGGCCGCGTTGACCACGCCGAGTCCGAGGGCCCGGACCTCGGTCGGGAACAGCAGGCCGGTGAAGACGTTGAGCGTCCCCAGCACGGTCGCCACCAGCACGCCCAGCAGCACGGCGACGACCTGGAAGGCGAGCCAGCCCTGCCGCAGCCCGGTGAGCAGGACCGGGACCAGCAGCACCGGCACGGCGAACCCGACCCGGGCGACCGGCAGCAGGCCGAAGCGGTCGGCGGCGGCGCCGGTCAGCAGCATGGTGACCAGCACCACCGCGAGCACCACGGTCATGAAGGAGGTCGCCGTCTCCCGGTCGACCACCCCGTAGGCGGCGGCGTACTGCGGCAGGTAGACCAGGGCGAAGTAGTAACCCACCGTCCCGCCCAGGGTGTTGAGGAAGACGGTGAGCACCGCCCAGCGGTGTTCCCGGAGCACCCGCAGGAACGGCGGGCGCCCGCCCGTGCCCTCCGCCCGGGCGCGGCGGAACTCCGCGCTCTCCGGGGCGGCCCGGCGCACCCAGACGGCAGCCAACCCGAGCAGCCCGGCCACCACGAAGGCCCAGCGCCAACCGCCGCCGGTGACACCGGACTTGCCGAGCGTGTGCAGGAGCAGCGCGAGCACCCCGTAGGAGAGCAGGGAGCCCACGATGATCCCGCCGTAGGAGACCGAGCTGAACGCGAAGCGGCGCCGGGCCGGGGCCGTCTCGGTGACGTACGCGGCGACGCTGGGCGCCTCCCCGCCGAAGGCGAGCCCCTGCACCACCCGCGCGGCGACGGCCAGGACCGCCGCCCAGGCGCCGATCGCCTCCTGGTCCGGCAGCACGGCGATGCCAAGGCTGGCGGCGGCGATCACGGACATCCCGAGGGTCAGGGCGAAGCGCCGCCCCCGGGTGTCGCTGAGGCGCCCGATCAGGTACGAGCCGACCGGCCGGGCGACGAACCCGACCGCGAAGGTGGCGTACGCCCCGAGCAGGCCGCTGACCCCGCCCTTGCCGTGCCCGAAGAGATCGGCCGCGAAGTACGGGGCGAGGACGGCGTAGATGTTCCAGTCGAAGGACTCGACCACCGAGCCCACCGTGGCGGCGGCCAACTCCCGTCTCCGCCGCCCGGCTTGCGGCTCGTCACGCGACGGGGCGGTTCCGGTCCAATCTGTCATGACCTCAGCATGGCATCGTTCGGAGTGCGGCGGTATCGGTCGCGACACTGTCCCCTTTGACCGGTTCTGAGCCGGAGTGGGAGGCTGGCGCGGAATACCAATGTGACGGGTGTGACCATCTGGTGATATTTGTGTGCGGTGCATTCCATGATCACCGGGATCTCCCGGCGCGCCCTGCCCGCCACCGTCGCCGCCGCTCTGCTGGCCGGCTGCACCGGCGGCGGAGGCGGCACCACCGCCGCCCCGTCCGCGACCACGACCGGCCCGACCTCCAGCCCGAGCGCCACGCCCACCCCGACGCCCACACCCACGCCGACGGTCAAGCCGACCGGCGTCAACGACCCGGCACTCAAGCCGTTCTACGGCCAGCAGATCGCCTGGGCACCGTGCCAGGACGACCCGAAGACCACCAAGGTCGACGAGTCGGTGCTGCAGTGCGCCACCCTCAAGGTCCCGCTCGACTACACCGCCCCCGACGCCGGCAGCCTCGACGTCGCCGTGGTGCGCAACCCCGCCACCAAGCAGGACCAGCGGGCCGGCTCCCTGCTCGTCAACCCGGGCGGCCCGGGCGGCTCCGGCGTGGCGATGGTCAAGGGCGACCCCACCAGGTTCGACGGCCCGTTGCACGACCGCTTCGACATGATCGGCTTCGACCCCCGCGGCGTCGCCGGCACCAGCCCGCTCAACTGCCTCGACGACCAGGCCCGGGACGGCTGGGTGACCACCGACGAGCCCGGCGCCGACCACGGCAAGCAGCTCGCCGACGCCTGCCAGGCCAAGTACGCCAAGGTGCTGCCCTTCGTCAGCACCCGCAACACCGCCCGCGACATGGACGTGCTGCGCGCCGCCGTCGGCGACCAGAAGCTCAACTACCTCGGCATGTCCTACGGTACCTACCTCGGCTCGCTCTACGCCGAGGAGTTCCCGGACCGGGTCGGCCGGCTCGTCCTGGACGGCGCCACCACCCCGTCCACCTCCCTGGTGCAGCACAACATCGAGCAGGAGGCCGGCTTCGAGCGCGCCCTCAAGGCCTTCGCCGCCGACTGCGCCGGCAAGGACCCGTGCCCGCTCGGCAAGGACCCGGCGAAGGCCCCGCAGAAGCTCGCCGACTTCCTCGACGGCCTCAAGGACAAGCCGCTCAAGACCGCCAAGGGCCGCACCCTCACCGCCAACGCCGCCTGGACCGGCGTGATCAGCCAGCTCTACGGCGGCGAGAAGGCCTGGACCAACCTGCGCAACACCCTCGGCTGGGCCATGGTGCGCGGCAAGGGCGACTACCTGCTCGACCTCACCGACGGCTACAACGGCCGCGACCGGGACGGGCACTACGGTGAGTCGGCCGACGCCTACACCGCCATCCACTGCGCCGACGGCGCCACCGACGCCCCAGCCGGCGACCAGCTGCAGGCCGCGCTCACCGACCTCGCCGCCAAGGCCCCGCTGGTCAGCAAGCACGACCCGACGGCCGCGCTGTTCGACCCGGACTGCCGGATCTGGCCGTACCGCTCCACCGAGAAGCCGCACGCCATCAAGTCCGCCGCCACCGCGCCGATCGTGGTCGTCGGCACCACCGGTGACCCGGCCACCCCGTACGCCTGGGCGGAGAAGCTCACCGCCGAACTCGGCAACGCCGTGCTGCTCACCCGCGACGGCGAGGGGCACACCGCGTACGGCGCGAGCTCGTGCATCCGCGGCGCGGTCGACACCTTCCTGGTGGACGGCACCGTCCCGACCGCCGGGACGCACTGCCCGACGGACTGACCCGGTGACCGCGCAGCCGGCGTCGATCCACCGCAGGGCTGCACCTGAGGACTGCCCCTCGGGTGCGGCCCCGGGCGTCGGCTCGGGTGCGGCTCGGGGCATCGGCTCGGGTGCGGCCCCGGGCATCGGCTCAGGTACGGCCCCGGGCATCGGCAGGGCCGGACGCTACCGGCCGGGGTGGTGGACGAAGCGGTAGGTCTCGCGGTCCAGTTCGGTGACCTCGACGCCGATCGCGGCCGGTACGTCGAGGCGGGCCTGCAGGGCGGCGAGCACCCGGGCCGTCAGCTCGGCGCGCTGCCCGGTGCTGCGACCGGCCAGGATCTTGATCTCCACCAGCACCACCGCGCGCCCGCCCGTCCCGTCGCCGACCGTGTGGCGCCCGGACGGGCGGAAGAGCGTCTTGCAGTCCGCCACGGTGGTGTCGATCACCTCGGCGATCAGTTGGTGGACCTCCCGGGCGAAGCCCGCATGGTCCAGGTCGAGGTCGGCGGAGTGGTCGACCAGGATCTGCGGCACGGGAACCTCCCAGGGGACGGAGCCCCCGTCGGGCTCGTCGGACAGTGCCGCGACGCTATCGCGGGCCGCCGTACCGTCCGCGGGCGGGTCCACTGCGGCGTGCTGGAGCCTGGGCTTCGGGCCTCGGACATGGGACCCGAGGCCCGAAGCGCCGTTTCAGCAGCCGAAGTTGATCAGACGGAAGGTCGCGTAGTGGTCGCGTAGTGGTCCCGGGTGTCGTAGTCCTCCCGCGAGCGCTTGCCGGTGCCGATCCGACAGGCGCCCCGGGTCGGCGAGCCGGGCGTCACCCCGGGCCGGGGCCCGACACGCGTGCGCCACCGGGGCGGTGAACGCCCCGGTGGCGCGGTCGGGCGGCCGGTGTCAGCCGCGCG
This sequence comes from Kitasatospora sp. NPDC087861, assembly GCF_044742585.1. Classification (NCBI taxonomy): domain Bacteria; kingdom Bacillati; phylum Actinomycetota; class Actinomycetes; order Kitasatosporales; family Streptomycetaceae; genus Kitasatospora; species Kitasatospora sp. NPDC087861. The sequence goes on along the minus strand of NZ_JBIUUS010000061.1, from coordinate 12,978 downwards.
GGAGGACCAGGGACTGGACGGCCGGGAGCTTGCGCCAGTCGCTGGAGACGATGCTGGCGTGCGCCCGGGCCAGCAGCTCGGTGCGCGTGCGGGCCTGGTCGGCCGTCGGGTCGGTGGCGCTGATGGCGGGCGCCACGTTGTGCGCGTCCGTCATCACCAGGAGGTAGTGGGAGCGGTCGTACCAGGCGGTGTCGATGCCGTTGACGTACGTGGCCGCGTCGCCGTCGAAGACCACGAACCAGGGACGGATCCCCGCGTCCGCTCCCGTGTACACGGTGCGCGGGTCACCGGCCGCGGCGCCGTGCACGGCGGGGAACAGCTGGGCGTCCCCGATCCGGCCGGCGGCGGCGAGGTCGCGCAGGTGGCGGCCGTACTCGACGTCGGTGTGCAGGGTGTCGAAGGGGTTGCTCTCCTCGACCGTCCCCGGGATCGCGTACAGCAGGACCTTCCCGGCGAGCGCCGAGCGGCTCGGCCAGTTGCCGGCCCGCACCGCCTCGTCGACGCTGGCGTACGCACCGCCGCCCGGCTTGGCGAGCAGGTCGGCGGGGCGCAGCACGGCCGACCCCAGGTGGGCGGCGATCAGCGCATCCAGCTCCGTCGGCCCCATCCCGTGGTTGGCGGAGAAGCCAGCCTTCAGCTCCAGCTTGACCACCAGCGGGCCGGCGCCCGGGTGGGCGCCGAGCCAGACCCGGATGTCGTCGAGGCAGTGCTCCAGGTTCTTGTTGGCGCCGCCGCTGTACAGCTGCGCCGGGGTGCTCGCGGCGGTGCAGTTGTTGGAGTTGCCGAGCGGGTTGGAGTGGCTGACCTTCCACTCCTTGGTGACGATGTCCGTCCAGAGGTCCAGCTCGATCATCCCGGTGCCGGTGTCGAGCGCCTGGGCGAGGTACGGGTAGGCGGCCGGGTCGTAGGTGTTGTGCAGGCCGACGGTGGTGGCCGAGCCGAACGGCAGGTCCGCCGGGCCGCTCGCGGTCGTGCTCTCCGTCGCGCCGGCGGCGCCCGTCGGTATCAGGGCCGCCGTAGCGGCGATCAGGCCGGCCGTCAGGAATCCGGCCATGGTACGGCGTACGGTCACAGGTACTGTCCCCCCAGTCGAATGTGCCTCCCGGCCGCCCCTCCCGGGCCGCCGGACGAAGCATCGCCCACCGGGGCGAGCTTCGGATGAAGAAGGCACGACAATAACGTGACGCCTTGGCCGCCTCTCACCTGGCCCGGGCGGCGCCACCCGCCTCGCCTTCACCCGCCATGACCGGGCGGGGCCTCCCCGCGTCCGCGGAGAGGCCACCGTCACACCCGGGCCGAACGCCCGCGTCGGCCGTCAGACCCGGTCGGCCGCGATCAGGACGTACTGGAACGAGCCGTCCCGGTACGAGTTGATGAACGCCTCCTCGATGCCGGTGACCAGCGACGAGGTGGCGCGCAGCTCCCAGTAGGGCAGGGTGGCGGGCGTCAGGTCGATGACGGCCTGCGGCACCAGGCGGTTGTCGGCCATCGCCCGCAGGTACTCCCGACGGGAGTGGATGTTGCACTCGAAGTGCGCGTTGATCTGCGAGACCCACTTCGACGGCTGCCCGTACGCGGGGTTCCAGCAGCCGGTGACGGTCACGTACCGGCCGCCGACGGCGAGGATCCGGGCGTGCTCGGCGAACAGGTCGTGCAGGTCGACGTACATGCTCGACTCGTTGTTCCACGAGCCCGCCACCTGGCCGGTCTCGAACGGCATGTCGAGCATGTTGCAGACCTGCGAGCGGACGAAGTCGCCGATACCCAGCTCGTGGGCCCGGTCGTTGCCGAACTCGGCCTGCTTGGCGGAGAGGGTGACGCCCTGGACCCGACAGCCGAAGCGCTGGTGGGCCATGACCATCGAGCCGCCGCGGCCGCAGCCGGCGTCCACCAGGGTGGCGTCGGCCGGGATCGGGCCCAGGTGGTCGAAGAGCAGCTCGGCCTGCGCGGACTCCAGGCGGTGCAGCTCGGTGATCACCTTCTTCTCGCGCTCGCTGTCGGACGGGTCGCCGATGGCGGCCTGGTCGACGTCACCGATGCCGTAGTGGTGGTGGTAGAGGCCGTCTACGTCGCCGAGACGCAGGTTGACCGGACGGGCCTCGTGGTCCCAGTAGCGTGCGATGTCGCCCTGGTAGGGAGTCGCCGGGCCGGGGATGGCGGCGGTGATGTCGTCGGTCAGGGACATGGGTCAGCTCCTTGCAGGTGGTCGGCAGAGGTGGTGGTCGGCAGAGGTGGTGGTCACCGGAGAACGGTGGTCACCAGAAGTCGGGCAGGGTGTAGCGGAAGGAATTGGTCTGGTGCCAGAAGTGGTTGCCGTCGAGCCACGCGGACACGCCGCGCAGGAACCGGACGAGCGTCGGGACGGGACAGGCCGCCGCCAGCGCGGCCGCCTCGGCCTCGAAGGCGTGCATCAGGTCGTTGTGGACCTCGACCGCCTTCAGGTACCCGTCCCGGCGCGAGCAGTCCTCGCGTTCGGAGATCACCACGGGCAGGTTCAGGTGCAGTCCGGGGGTGGACAGCTCCTTGGTGTACGAGTACAGGTCGTTGACGATGGTGGTGGCGTTGCCGGCCAGTGCGATCACCCGCTGCACGGCGGGCAGCGCGTGCAGTTCGGCGGGCAGCTCGTAGCCGCCGACGGTGTCCGTGATCGTCGGGCAGGGGCGGAAGTTGTTGAACTGGCGCATCGCCAGGTACTCCCACACCTGCGGGACGTGCTCCGTCTCGGCCCAGGACGCCTCGGCGAGGTAGCCGAGGTGCAGCCGGGCCATGTCGTGCCGGAGCCGGTCCGACTGGGAGGGCGTGGACGCGCGGGTGAAGTACTCCATCGCCGAGCGGTACGCCCGCCGGGGGGCGTCCTCGTCCAACGAGGCCTCCCAGGGCGTCTGGTACTCCGCCGTGGTGTGCAGCGCGTCGAGCGCGGTGTGCGCCAGCAGCAGGCGCCCGCCGAGGCCGACCGGCGAGCCACCGTGATCCTCGCAGTAACAGTCGTCGACCGCGTTCTCGGCCACCATGAGCCGGGCGGCGAGCATCAGGTGGTCGACGCTGGGCGCGTCGGGGTGGCAGGCCACCATGTAGCGGCCGGTCGAGAAGCCGTCGAACTGGTCCTCCCAGTCCGGCGGGTACAGCTCGACCTCGTCCAGCGCCCAGGCCTTGATCTTGAGGCTGAGCTCCTCCACCCGTACGGGGTCGGGCTCGGCCACCGGGTGGTGGTAGAGGCCCGGAATGGGGTCGCCGGGCTTCGGCTTGGCACCGCTCGGCGTAGGAGTACCGGACGACGGGCTGCCGAACGAAGGAGTGCCGGACGACGGGAGGTTCGGCACGGGAGCACTGGGCGCAGCGTCACCCGCACCGGGCGCCGACGCACCCGGCGCCGGGTAGAGGCCCGCGGTGCCCAATCCGCTCGGTCCGCGCAGGACCCGCTCCATCGCCGTGGAGTTCATGACCCCACCGCCACGGCGACGGCGCGCTCCGGGGGTGTCTCCGGTCTGGTGCACAGGGGCATGGAGCCTCCTCTGATGAAATCGCACGATATGACTGGACGTCAGGTCGCCCATAGGGAAGGCGATCTTCGAAACACGCCCCCGTCTCGCTCGGTCCCCAACGGTAGGTGTGAAGGCAGGCCCGGAAACGCTCCGGACGATCTTCTACACCCGATCAGGTGAACGTGCGTGCTTATCGCGGTTGAACCACGCCCTCCTCATGCACAGACCCGCCCCCGGCCCGCCACAGGCGGGGTGATCTTCCCCGACCCACCGGCGGGAACTCCCGGGTGTAAGGGGGAGAACACTGGACCCGACCCCGTGATGGAGCGGGGCCAGGAAGGACGGAGCAGCACAGGGAGACCGCTCCTGCGGTACGCGCAGGCCACCGTGGGCGCCAACCTCCGGGTCAGCACCGAGGACGTGGTGCTGGGCGGCGTGACGGTCCGGGAGGGCGAGGCGGTGATCGCACTGACCTCCTCGGCCAATCACGACGAGCGCGTCCACCACCGGCCCGACCTGCTCGACCTCACCCGGGACACCCCGTCACACCTGTCCTTCGGGCACGGCGCCCACTTCTGCGTCGGCGCGCAACTCGCCCGCGTCCAGCTCCAGGAAGCCCTGTCCGGCCTCGTCACCCACCTCCCGACCCTCCACCCGGCCGGTGCACCCGACTGGAAACGCGGCCAGATCACCCGGGCTCCCCGCACCCTGCCCGTCGGCTGGTGACCCCCGCAGGGCCCGCAGGGGACCGGTGGTGTGCTGCCGGCGCCCGACGAGGCTGACCTGCAGACCGAGTTCGACTTCGAACTGCCCTGCGGGCACGTGGATGCCGAGGGCGTCGTTCACCGCGAGGGTCGTATGCGGCTGCGAGCACGCGCCTTATTTCCAGGCCGCGGCTGATGTTCTAAAATATGACATATGCGGTGTTTACAGTACTTGGTGCTGAACACGGGCGAGAGGAGTGCACCATGATCGCCAAGCTGCTCCGAAAGCTGTCTTTCACGCGCAACTACGGTGCGTACGGGGCCCACGACTGGGGTACGTCCGCCGACAAGCTGTGACCGCACTGCCGGCGGGTGCTCCCGGGCACCCGCCGGCTCCTGGCCATGCTGCCGGCGATATCGGCCTGGACGGGTACGAGCGCCAGGGGCGATCTCATGGGCCGAATGAATGAGCCGCCGCGGTTGCCCGAAGGCAGCTTCGCGGCCTGGAGCCGCGACCGGCTGGCACTGGCGCGCCGTGGCGCTGACGAATGCGGCGACGTCTGGCAGCTGGAGCCGGGTGCCTACGTAGTCGCTACGGCTGGCCCGTGCGAAGAAGTCCTGCACCGCGCGCAGGACTTCCCCAAGCCGCCCTCGCCCCTCTTCCCACCGTTGAAGCGGGCCAACAGCGCGCCGACGCCCGAGGAGCATTCGCACGCCCGCGCCGCCCGCATGCGCGGACTACGCCCGCAGGCGGTTGCGGCCCGGATCGGTGAGATCGCGCCCGGCACCGCTCGATTCGCCGACCAGTGGCCCACGGGCCGGGACGTCGAGATTCTGCCCGTCGTCCGGCCCGTCCTGGCAGAGGTCGGCGTGCGCTACCTCTTCTCCGAGGACGCTCCCGCTCTGCTGCCCTTCGCCTGGCAGCTCTTCGTGGCCCGGGAGCTGCTCGTACGCCCCTCGCGCTGGGTATGGCCGCGCTGGGTCCCCACGTCGGCACGGCGCTTCCGCACACGGCAGCAAGTCGCCTTCACCAACGCGTTGCGGCCGATCGTCCGCCGACGCCGTTCATCGGGCCGGCTCGGTGACGACGCGCTGGGACACATGCTCCGGCCCTCCCCCCGCTACGGCCTACTGCCGGAAGAGGCCGTCCTCGACACCCTCCCCGGAATCACCGTCGCCACCTTCGAGACACCTTCCAGGGCAGCCGGATGGATCCTGCTCCACCTGGCCCGGTACCCCCGGGCAGCGGACCGCATCGCGGCCGAAGCCTCCTCGCTGCCCACGGACCCGGCCGCGACGACCAGCACCCACCTCGACAGCCTGCAATACACCCAGGCACTGGTTCGCGAGGTGCTCCGACTGCACCCCCCGAGCTGGCTGCTGACCCGGCGCGCCACGCAACAGACTCGGCTCGCCGGCTACACCATCGACGCCGGGTCCACCGTTCTCGTCTGCCCCTACACCGCCCACCGCGACGCACGGGAACACTCCGAGCCGGACCGGTTCCGGCCCGAGCGCTGGCTCGATGATTCGGGCTCACCGGCGAAACCGGGGGTCTTCCTCGCCTTCGGTACCGGGCCGCACGGCTGCGAGGGAGCCGCTCTGGCCATGGCCATGCTCACCCTCCTGACCGCGCAGATCGCCCGCCGCTACCACGTGAGCGAGCCGCCCGGACCGGAACCCAGCTACCAGGTCACCACCTTCGAAGGTCTCGCGACCGCCGGCCTGCGCCTGCGTGCCACCGTGCGCGACTGAGGGCAGTCCCGCTTTCGGTGACAGGTCGCCTCCACCCGCGAGCAGCGAACGTTGATCAGGTCCGCGTGCCGTTCCACACGTGATCGTATGACCGGCTCACGGTTCGCTCATCGCGTGTCGCCGGTCGAACTCGTCGACGAGCATGCCCATCATGACAAGGTCGTGGTGCCGGCCGGCGGAGAAGACGTGTTTCCGCAGGCGCCCCTCCTCGGTGAAGCCGAGCCGACGAAAGAGTGCCAGCGATGCCCCGTTGTCGGCCAAGACCGCCGCCAGGCATTTGTGATAGCGCCGCTCGGCGAACATGAAGCGCAGCAGCAGCACCACGGCTTCCGCCGCATAGCCCTTGCGTCGGTGCTCAGCGCCGATCGTGACATCGAACTCGAACCAGCCCGATGGACGGCCGGTGCGATGTGAGCCGACCGTGCCGACCAGCTCTCCCGTGGCCGTCGCTTCGACTGCCAACCGGAAACGGTCGTCATCGCACTCGGCAACGGCTTGCTCCCGCGCCCAGGCACGATAGCTCTCGGCGGACCGCGGCAGGTCCAGCCGGGTCCGGCCCTGCCCGTAACCGTCAGCGTCAGCGAAGCGCGCGAACGCCGTCCAATCGTCGGGTTCGATAGCGCGCAGGCGCACCCGTTTGCCGGACCAGGACGATGCCATGCCCTAGTTGATCACTCTCAGTGCACGCGAGGGCGAGAGGCGCGCCGAGGCAGGTGTCGCCCGCAGTGCTCTGTCTCACCACTGATCGTCGTTGATCACTACAGCGAGTCTCGCGATCACGGAAGGGCCGCGGGCGTGGGTCCAACTCGTCCGGCTGGGATTTTGCCCTGAACGCGGGCGCCCTGGGCCACCCGCAACCTGATCAGCTCGCCGGTTTGCTCCTGAGATGAGGCTCATTCCCGGCCGTCGTCGTCCTCGTCCAGGTCAGGGCCTTCCGGGTCGCGAAGCGGGTGGAGGCAGTGACGTTGTAGCGGCCGAGCATCGCCCTCTCCGAACCGCTTCCTCAGGGCAGCGAGATGGCACGGCACGGCGAGTTCACCCTCGCCACCGACGTCCCGGTCTACTTCTGCGACCCGGCCAGCCCCTGGCAGCGCGGCTCGGCCGAGAACACGAACGGCCTGCTGCGGCAGTACTTCCCCAAGGGCACCGACCTGTCGGTCCACCCCCCGGAGCACCTGGCCGCCGTCGCCGACCAGCTCAACCGCCGTCCACGCAAGACGCTCGGCCGGGAAACCCCAGCCGAGCGTCTGACTGAACTCCTCGCGGCCTGGACAACCGACCACGTGTGGCAACGATCGCCGGAAACCGCCCACCGGTGGTGCGCGGCCCTTCGTCATGCCTGGCCGACGGGGAGCGGGCGCCGGCCGAGGGAGCGGGGTCAGCCGATGACGTGGTGGCAGAGGTAGGAGACGGCGAGCACCGCCAGGACTTCCCTCGTGATCGCTCGGCGTGACTCAACGGTGGCAATCCGCGCACGCCGCAGGGGCGTGCCGACCGCATTCGGTGCGGTCGGCATACCCCTTCCCGGGTGGTTGCCGGGCTGGTTGACGGCCGGTTGACCGTCCACCGGGGCCATCAACCACTGGTGGACGTCGCCGGCCAGAGCCCTGGTGACGGGTCAACCAGGGCGAAGTGGAGTCAGGCGACCTGGTCGGGGGAGGGCGGCCCGGCCGGCCCCGGACGGGCCGTCTTCTCGGTCAGCTCCTTCATGGACTCCCTCCCGGCCTGAGGCGTTTCCGCGCCTCCCGGCCTCATCCTGACGGGACGTCAGGATGAGACCGGGGCGCCGCCGGACCGTCCCGAGGAGGAGTCGCACCCCGCCGATCGGCCCATGGGTGGGAGTACGAACCGCGTGTTAGCTTCCCGCCATGGGACTTCGTGGGACTCGTGGGGTGGCGGCGCGGTCGGCGATCGAGGGGATGCGGGAGCTCGCGGGGGCGGGGCTGACGACGCCGGAGGTGTTCCGGCGGGCTGACGAACTGCTGCGTCCGGTACTGGAGTTCGACGCGGTGTGCTGGCACACGGCGGACCCGGCGACCGGACTGGTGAACTCGGTGCAGAGCGAAGATCTCAGCCTGGCCGCGTTCGAGCAGGCCGTACGGCTGGAGGTGTGGGCGGACGATCTGGCGACCTTTCCGAAGATCCGGCGCAGCGGGGTGCAGGCCGAGACGCTGAGCCGGGCGACCAAGGGGCGGCTCCAGGAGAGCGTGCGGTACCGGGAGCAGGTCGCGCCGGCCGGATTCGGGGACGAACTGCGCGCGGTGTTCGACGCGGCGGGCGGGATGTGGGGGTGCGCGGCGTTCCTGCGGGTCCCGGACCGCGGCCCGTACCTGGGGCGCCAGCGGGAAGTCGCCGACGCCGCCGCCCGGCACCTGGGCAACGCGCTGCGGGCGTGCCACGTACCGTCCGGGGCGCCGGACGCGGTGGATCCGGGGCCGGCAGTGCTGGTGCTCGACCGGCACAACCGGCTGCAGGCGCTGTCCGGACCGGCCGAGGAGCTGCTCGTCCGGCTGGCCGACCCCACCCCCACCTCGCTCACCGTCCCGACCAGTGTGGCGATGGCCGCCGAGCACGCCCGCCGGGCGGCGCACGGGCTGACCGTGCCGCAGACGCCGGTGCGGGTCCGGACCCGGGACGACCGCTGGTACCTGCTGCACGGTTCCACACTGCGCGGCGGCGGGGCGGCGGACACGGTGACGGTGGTGGCCTCGCCCGCCTCGCCGGCCGAGCTGATGCCGCTCCACCTGGCCGCGTACGGGCTGACCGCCCGCGAGCAGGAGGTGGCGCTGCTGCTGGTGCGCGGCAGCGACACCCGGGACGTGTCCCGGGTGCTCGCGATGACGCCGTACACGGTGCAGGACCACCTGAAGTCGGTGTTCGGCAAGACCGGGGTGGGCAGCCGGCAGGAGCTGATCGCGCGGATCATGCTCGGCGGGGGGCGCTGCTGATCCGGGGCTACGGCCGGTCCGGCGCCCCGGACCGGCCGGGGCTGACCAGCCGGACACGACGGGGCCCGGGCACGACGGGGTCCGGGCACGACGGGGTCCGTGTCCCGGGCCGCCCCCGCGCCGCAAAAATACCCATAGGGGTATATTGGCAGGACCGGCGCCCCATCCGGGGGTGCGACGTGAGGAGTAGCGCGATGTGTCGACGAACCACCTGCCGGACCTGCGGCAAGGCGAGCTATGCGGGGTGCGGCATGCACGTCGACCAGGTGCTCGCCGGGGTGCCCGAGTCCGGACGCTGCGCCTGCGACCGGACGAAGGGCCGGGGCGGTTTCCTGGCGCGGCTGTTCGGTCGCCGCTGACGGGCACCGCCGACGGACGCCCGTCGCCGGACGAGGAGCACCGCATCAGCGACACCACGCTGCGCCGCCTCCAACGCGACCTCGACCTCGAACAGGAAGGTCTCGGCCGTCCATGACGAGCCATGACGAACCGTGACGGGTCCGTTCCTCCGGCCGGCCCCGGGCCGGTCGGAACAGCGGCCCCGGTCTTCCACGCCGCCAGGCCTCCGGTCACACTGTCGCGAGCAGTACGACGAACCACCGAACGGGGGCCACCATGGCAAAGGGCCGGAAGAAGCAGAAGAGGCCGCTGAGCGACGCGGCCGCCGCCCAACGGCCGAAGACCGCCCAGCGGAAGCGGCCCCGGAAGGACAAACCGTTGTCGCCCCGGACCGTCCGCCGGACGGCGGCCCTGGTCGCGGTGCTCGCCCCGGTGACGATCGTCGGGCTGATGGTGCTCGCCGTCGACCCGGACCACACCGCCCTCTTCACGATCCTCGCCGTACTGGCGCTCATCGCCTCGCTGGGCGCACTGATGGCGGTGCGCGCCCGCGGCTGGGTGCTCTGGCCCGGCGTCCTGCTGGGCGTCCTGCTCCTCGCCGTCCCCACGGCCACCACCCGGGCGGAGGTCCTCGCCCACCGCGGGGAGCGGACCGAGGCGGTCATCACCTGGGCCCACGGCAGCAAGGACAAGGGCGGCAGGACGCACTGGACCTGCGGCATCCGCCGCACGGACGGAAAGCCGCTCCCGCACGCCGAGTACCAGGGCTCGGGCTGTTACGGATCGTCCGACATCGGCACCACCACCACCGTCCTCGTCGACCCCGAGGGCTGGGCCCCGCCCGCCTCCGGGGACCTCGACTTCGCCTTCCTCTCCGGCGGCGTCTACGCCGTGGCCGGCCTCAGCCTGCTCTGGGCCCTGCTCGCCGCAGCCGCCGCCCGCCGCACCCTCCGGGAGTCACCGGCCGCTTCGCGGGCGTGACGGTGACCCGCCCCGGATCGACGCCGTCGGCAACCGCGTCTTCCTCGGCCCGACGCCGGACGGCGCCTACCCCGAGGACCTGCTGGACAACTTCGCATGGGCCCACGGCTACGACAGGCGCTTCGGCCTGATCCACGTCGGCTACCGCACCCGGACCCGCACCCCGAAGGCCAGCGCCCACGGGTACGCCCACACCGCCCGCACCGGCGAACTCCTTCCGCCCCAAGGCTTCCAGGGGACCCCCGCGTCGGCCGGGACACCCTCCCGACACGGGCGGGGTTGCGGCCGCATCCTTGATCCGGAGCGCTGCTCCGGTGCCTCCCGCCCGACTCGACCGAGCGAAGGAGCCCTCATGGACTGCCGGCGCCTCGTCCTCGATCCCACCGGCCGCGAACGCGACGCCGAGACCGCCGAGTTGTGCGCGCGCGGCCCGGCGACGCCCGTCGACATCCTCGGCGTCGAGGCCTGGGCCGTGGCCGACCCCGGCCTGCTGGAGCTGCTGCTGAAGGACCCCCGGGTCTCCAAGGACGGCCACCGGCACTGGCCGGACTTCCCGAGGGTGGTCCCCACCTGGCCGCTGGCCGTGTGGGTCACGGCCCGGGACACCGAGGGCGAGGGCGAGGCCGCCGCCCTGACCGAACAGGAGCTCCGCGACACCCTGTTGCTGGTGGTCTCGTCCGTCTACGAGACGACGGTGAACCTGATCGACAACGGGATCGCGCTGCTGCTCACCCACCCCGACCAGCTCGCCGAGGTCCGGGCCGGCCGGGCGCGGTGGAGCGACGTCGTCGAGGAGGCGCTGCGCCACGACGCCCCGGTGGCGCACCTGCCCCTGCGCTACGCCGTCGAGGACATCCGGCTGTCGGACGAGGTGACGATCCGCCGGGGAGAGGCCATCCTCGCCGCCTACGCGGCCGCCGGGCGACACCCCTGCCGGTACGGCGACACCGGCGACGCCTTCGACGTCACCCGGCCGGTGAAGGACCACCTCGCCTTCGGGCACGGCCCCCACTTCTGCCTGGGCGCGCCGCTGGCCCGGATGGAGGCCGAGACGGCGCTGCGCAGGCTCTTCGAACGCTTCCCGGACCTCGCGCTCGCTCCGGGTGCCGAGTTGGCCCCGGTCGCGTCGCTGATCTCCAACGGCCACCGGTCGCTTCCGGTCCTGCTCGCCGGGCTGCGGGTCGGGCTGCGGGCCGGCAACTGACGAAATCGATGGCTACCGAACCCGGCGACTGACGAAATCGGCGGCCGAAGAAATCACACACCCACTTGTTGATAATGTGATCACATGTGTGAGCGCTGTGGCGCCACACGCCACAGGGGAGGGGTCGGCCGGTCCGCGGCCCAGGTCCAGTCACACGGGAGACGTACCATCAACACCGTTATTCGCAAGGCCGCACGCGGCGCCATGCCCGTCGCCGTCTGCGCGTCCGTCCTCGCCGCGGGCCTGACCGCCTGCGGCACCGTCCAGCAGCTTTCGGCCGCTCAGAAGGTCTCCAAGGCCTTCGGCGCGATCGGCGACGGCACCGCCGCCGCTGCCACGATCTCCGTGGACGCCACTCCCGAGCAGATCGTCGCCTTCGGCAACGCCACCGGGGACAAGGTCGAGCAGAAGAGCGCCGAGGCCCTGTCCGGGCTGAGCGTCTCCGTCGTGATGGCCGCCGACAAGCCCCTCAAGGAACTCGACACCTTCAAGAACGCGCAAAACCAGGGTGGCTCCCAGGAGGTGACGCCGGACAAGTCGCTGCGCGTCTCCTACGTGCTCTCCGACAAGAAGGGCACCGCGCTCCTGGAGTACCGCCAGGTCGACGCCAAGGCGTTCGTGCGCGCCGACGCCAAGGGCCTGGTGAAGCTGGTCGGCGAGGACCCGGCGCAGGTGGACGCGATCGCCAAGGACCTGCCCGCCGAGCTGAACCCGGTCAAGGACGTGCTGGCCGGCAAGTGGGTCTCGCTCGACCTGCAGGAGCTCGCGGACGCGGCCAAGAAGTCCGACGGGGCCAAGTCGACCACCCCGACCGGCAAGCCCTCGCTGGACCCGGACACCGCCAAGCAGCTGACCAACTCGCTGAAGGACGTGTTCACCCGCACCGTCACCTTCGAGGACAAGGGCAAGGCGGACGGCGCCGACCACGTCCTGATGAGCGCCCCGGCCCGCGACGTGTTCGACGGGGTGCTGAACGCCGTCAAGCCGCTGTCCGCGAAGTTCCCGGAGCAGTTCGGGAAGCTCCCCGCCAAGGTCCCGGCCGACGTGCCCGACCGCAAGATCGGCGTCGACGTGTACCTGAAGGGCGGCAAGTTCTCCTCGGCCACCTTCGACCTCGCGCAGCTCTCGTCGAAGGCCGGCCCGGGCACCGCGTTCCCGGTGAAGCTCGCGTTCAGCCAGTCCGCCCCGACCGTCCAGGCACCGACCGACGCCACCAAGCTCACCGGGGAGGACATCCAGAACGCGGTGCTCTCCCTCGCGAGCGCAGGGGCCGGCACCGGGAAGGGCGGGTTCGGGACCTCCGGCAAGCTGCAGGCCGGCCCCGGCAAGCCGCTGACCGACGCGCAGCTCACGGAGCTCACCGGTCTCGGCATGCCCAAGGAGCAGATCCTGATGTTCAACCAGCTCGGCATGGGCTACGAGGACATCAAGGGCCTCGCCCAGGAGGGCTGAGCTCGCCACGACACCGGGGCGTGGGGGGGGGGGGGGGCCCCCCCCACCCCCCCCCCCCGGGCGCGCGGGGGCCCCGCGCCCGCGGGGCGCGCCCCCCGCGCCCCCCGCCCCCC
>NZ_JBIUUS010000060.1:22662-33206 GCF_044742585.1 Kitasatospora sp. NPDC087861 | reverse complement strand
CCAGGAGCACCTCGACCAGCAAGGTATCCAGCGCTTGCGTTCCTGGCGAGCCGTCAGCTGACGCCGTAGCGACCAAGATCCCCGACAGAGTCAAGCTTAGCCATTCAGGCTCAACATCAGCCGTTTGCCGCTCCCATGCCCGCCCGTGTCCGTCCGGGCCGGGCTGCTCCCACAGGTGGGCGTAGGCGTCCAGCCGCGCCGAGGTGCGCGCGTCTCCGGCACGGTGCACTGGTGGCGCAGCACCTGGCCCGGGCACACCCGCGAGGGCTACCCGCCTGTGCTGGTCGTCACCGGCGCCAGGCCGACCGCGAGGCCGAGGCCGAGCGCCGGCGCCAGGAGTGCATGCAGGCCCTGGCCTGCATTGACCGCGGGGAGTTTTCCCCGAGCGGGAGAAGGAGTACGTCAACGAGATCTACCGGGACTGGGTCTACAAGCTCAAGGGCCGCTGCTACCCCTGCCACGCGGCCCACCAGGACAAGCTCTCCGCCAGCAGGCCGAAGAACGCGCCGAGCAGCAGCTCCTGACGGCCCGAGCGGCTAACGCCGAGCTGCGCCCGTGCTGGGTCGTGTCGGGGCTTGATCGACGGTGAGGCGGGCTCGAAGCTGGAGCTGGAGCGGGCCGACGAGGACCGGCTGGCTGCGAGGACAAGCGCGAGTGGAAGGGCCTCGGGCCGCTGATCCTGCCGAAGCCGACCAAGCGCGATCTGGTGGCTGCGCTGGTGTCGGTGCCGTCCGATCCGTGGTGGGAGGTCCGCCTCCTCCACGAGAAGCTCTGCCCGGCGTGGAAGCGTTCGACCTGACCTGGAGGGGTGTCACCGTTGCTTGCTCGATGCCGGTGGCGGCCGGGCGCCGGTGTGTGGTGCCCGGCCACCAAGGTGCGGGGGTCGGTCAGGGGTTGTGCGACATGGTGATCGGGAACTGCAGGAGCTGCGCGACGACCTGGTCGGGCGTGCCGGGCGGGGCGAACTCCACGGGTTCCTGGAGCTGGTAGACGGTGCCCTGCGGCGGGAAGACGGTGAGGTTGCTGTTCAGGGTGGTCATGGTCTTGGTGTTGGTCAGGACCAGCGGACCGTCGCCACCCGGGGGGTTCTCGATGGTGAGGGTGAAGTCGTGGAACAGGGTGTTCTTGAACTTCGGGGGCATGTTGCCGATGACTTCGAGCAGGCTGAGCGGGGTGGTGTCGACGTCGGCCTGCGAGAGCGTCACGCGGCCGAGCGTCGGGTGGTCGGCGTTGTACTCCTCGCCGATGATCCTCATCCTCACGCCGCCGAGTCCGCTGGCGATGTTGGCCTCGATCCGGAGCCTGATGCCGCCCCTGAAGTCCAGGGTGACCAGACCGAGCGCGTCGAGTTTCAGCGGTACGTTGACCGAGTAGCCGGAGCAGGGAATCTCCAGGCCGATTGGGGGGAGCAAGCCCCCAAGGGACACCATCAGAGCGCCTCCATGTCATGGGCAGCCCGCGCGAGGTGAGGTGGACATGCCGTTCCTAACTGGTGTGCCGCACGCTACTGATCAGACGGCAGCCAGGCTGGGCTTTCCCTGTCGGGCGGCACGTAATGATGAACCCCTGCTTCCTGTGGCGTGTCTGAGTTGCGGAAGGGCGGCGAAGGACGCCGCCCAGACGGCTAGTACTGCAACCGCATCTGGGGGTTGTGGCCTCGGCGTTTGTAGTGGGATCGGCGGGCTCGGGCCCGGCTGCGTCGTCGGAAGCGTGACCAGCGAAGATGGTGCTCGTTGGTCTGGTTACGGGGCTTGACGAGGTGGCCCATGAGCCGGCGGATCTCCGGGACGCTCAGGGGTATGATCTCGTGCTCGTCGTCGCTGGTGCCCTTTTTGCGGCTTCCTGGGCCCGGATGGCGGTCAGGTAGGCCAGGGCGGCCATGGCCAGGGTGATGTGCCGGTACCAGGCCCGGTAGAGGCGGACCTGGTAGTGGTCCAGGCCGCACTCGTTCTTCGCGACCTGGAACGATTCCTCGATGGCCCATCGCGCGGCGGCTACCTTGGCCAGGTCTTTCAGGCGAGTGCTGACGGGGCCGTAGCAGACGTAGTAGGCGATCTCGGTGGGGTCCCTGAGCGACCTGCGGGCGAGGACCCAGTGGCCGAAGCCGTTCTCCCACACCGGGCGGATCGCGACGCGGGCCCAGTCGTAGATCCGCTCGCCATGAGCGCCCTGGCCACCGGAGATGCGCTTCCAGGCCTGCCGGGGCAGTGAGGCGATCAGCTCGTCCACCCGGACCTCGGTCCATTTCACGGTGATCACGGTGTCGTTGACCTTGGTGGCGAGTACGTGGGCGATGCGGCGTTCCTCCAGCCAGAACCTGAGGTGCTTGATCTGGCCGTACGCCTCGTCCGCGGTGACCCACGCGAACGGGATCCCGGCGTCGATCGCGCGCTGCAGCATCCACTTGAGGTGCTCGTTCTTCGTCGCGAACGGGACTTCGTCCCCGATGCCGGCGGCCCGACAGCGATCGCGGTCGTCGGTCCAGGACACCGGCAGGTACAGCTCCCGGTCGATCAACGCCCGGCCCTTGGAGGAGGCGTAGGCCAGGAAGGTGCCGATCTGGCAGTTCTCGGTGCGGCCGGCGGTGCCGGTGTACTGGCGTTGCACGCCGGCCGAGCGGGTGCCTTTCTTCAGGAAGCCGGTGTCGTCGCCGATCAGGATGCCATCCTTGGCACCGATGGTCTCCACAACGAAGTCGCGCACGTCGTCACGGACCGCGTCCTCATCCCACTCGGAGAGATTCAGCAGGCGCTGGACCCCGTCCGGACGGAGCTGCCCGACCTGCTCGGCCAGCGTCCAGCCGTTCTTCCGCTCCAACGGAGCGAGTAGCCCGGCCAGGTAGTCCAGCGCCCGTTCCCGTGGCTCCGACCTGCCGAAACGGTGGGCGAACCGGGCATGGAACCCGGCTATCCCCTCGGCCCACGACTCGACCTGCTCGACCATCAGCTCATCAGCACACAGACACACCAACGAGCCCAACACCACATCCGTCACGCAGATGCGGTTGCAGTACTAGGCGGCGGGCTGCGGTGGCAGCGGAGCGCGGGGAGGAGCGGCGGCCTGCCCGAGCACCGGCGGACCGGCCCGGGTTGTCTGGACCTGTGGTCGGGGGTCCGAGGCGCGCTGTCGGTGATGAACGACATTTGGGTTGCAGTGTCTGGGCGTCACTTGTTTTCGGTGGTTGGTTCCGGGTTAGTGCTGGTCAGGGCTTTGCCCGCTGAAGAGTGGTGTCGTCTTCGTACCGAAGAGAGGCGTCGTAGATCGGTGAAGCCCTGGGGACACCCGCTATGACGGTGCGTCGGGTGGGCTGAACGGTGGTGTCCTCGTGCCGTGTCCACCCACTAGGGCATCAGGCGGCGTGAGCGGCAAGCCCGGCCGCCTGGTCCGGCGCGCTCAGGTCTCGCGTGTCTTCGCGTGATGGCGTGAGGCTTTCGCGCGGTTGCCGCAGGTTGCCATCGAGTGCCAGCGGCGGGTGCCGTTGCGTGAGGTGTCGAAGAAGTGCAGGATGCACGCCTCGTTCGCGCATTTGCGGATCCTGTCGGGGGCGGTGCGCAGGAGGTCGAGGTAGTCGCGTGCCGCAGTCCAGGCGGCGCCCCAGGACGGATCCTCGAATTCTGTCTCTTCGCCGGGGCCCTCGACGGTCAGGGTGGCGCGGATTCGGCCGTGGTCGAGTACGGCGTTGACTCGCTCGGTGCCGGTCGCGGTGCCCGGGCTTTCCACGGCCGTAGCGAGGGCCTCGCGGGTGAGCAGCAGATGCTCCCGTGTTTCGGCGTCGGGGGAGAAGCGGCGGTCGAGACCGTTGCCGGCCAGCCAGATGCGCAGCCCTTCAGGGCCGGCGAGCAGGTCGTGGTGCACGCCGTCGTGAATCCAGCGGGTGTTCAGTAGGTCCAACGAGACGGGTTCTCCGGTCAGAGGGCGAGGATCGGTGACGGGCATCTCTGGCTCCTGCTCCTGCCCGGATCTCCTCCGGGCTAACCGTTCAAGAGTACGTGAGCGGTTGACCTTGCGGCATGTAACCACTAACATCCATAACAGTGGTTAGATCGGCGGGGTTGCTGACGACCCGACCTGCGTGGGAGGCCCATTCGCCTCCCGTGCCACTTCCCTCACACTCTCCGGAGGTCTGCATCATGACCGCCATCGTTCTCGTCCACGGCCTGTGGGCCGACGGCTCCGCCTGGAGCGAGACCATCACCGCACTGCACGCACTGGGCCACGAGCCGGTCGCCGTCCAGCTCCCCCTGGAGTCACTGGAGGGCGACGTCGCGGCCGTACGCCGGGCCCTGTCCACCGTCGACGGACCGGTGCTGCTGGTCGGCTGGTCCTACGGCGGCGCGGTGATCACCAATGCGGCCGTCGGCTAGGAACAGGTCAAGGCTCTGTCCTACATCGCCGCCTTCGCCCCCGACCAGGGCGAGTCCGTCAGTGACATCGCGCACCGCCATCCGGGCAGCCTGATCGGCGAACACTTCAAGGTCACCGAAGACGGGCACTCGTACCTTGACCGGCCCGCCTACGGGACGGTCGTGGCCGCCGACGCCCCCGCCGAACGCACCGCGCTCGCCGCGGCCGTACAGAAGTTCCCGCGCCTGGGCATCGACGCGGCCCCCTCGGGCGCGCCGGCGTGGCGCGAGGTGCCCGCCCACTACCTGATCGCCACCCAGGACCGCGCGCTGCCCACGGTCACCCAGCACGAGATGGCCGGCCGCATCGGCGCCCAGACCACCGAATGGGACACGGGCCACGGCCCCATGTACTCCCGCCCCGGCGACCTGGCCACCTACCTGGACACCATCACCAAGGGCCTGTGACATGCCCTGGGACGGAACGAGCGTGCGGGCTCGAAGCTGGAGCTGACGGCCCGGGCCGACCCGGGACCGGCTGGAGTGCCCGGCCTGCGAGGACAAGCGCGAGCGGAAGGACCTCGGGCTGCTGATCCTGCCGAACCTGACGACTAGTACTGCAACGGTGCTTACCGTGACGAGGCTTCAGCTTTTGGGCTGTGGCCTCGTCTCTTGTAGTGGCCGGCGCCACCCTCTACGACCGCACCGTGCACCTGACCGGCTCTCCCTCCGAGCTGCGCACGAGAACTGACCTGACCTGTCGGACCGTCAGTACGGCGGCCGCCTTGTATTCGCAGCGCTCCCAGCCGCCGCACTGACCCGGGCGCCAGGCCGCCCGGGTCAAGAAGGCCCGCCAGGCCCACCGCGAGCTGATGCGGACCCTCGCCTGCGTCGACTGCGGCGACGTCCCCGAAGAGGAGAGCCCCTGGGTGCACGGCAGTCGACAGCGGACCCGCCGCCCCGGCGGCCGTTGCTGGACCCGTCAGGGCACCGCCGGCCGTCCCCGGCGCCTGACGCACCGACAAGACCTCAACCAGTGGCCGACGAGTCCGTCCCGGTGCGAGGCGATACAGCGCCGGCGGCACCGGGAGCGGTCCGATCGAGCCCGACCGCACTGACACCGGTGATCCACACCGCGGCGAGCAACCGCCACAGCGGCTCCGCGCGGGTCACCGCCGGCACCGGTATCGAGACCAGGGAGAGCAGCAGCAGGGGGCCGACGGCGACACCGAAGAGGACCAGCCACCGTGGCCCGCGCCCTTGGGCGAGCGCGCGTCGCGAGACGTACCACAGCAGCCCGGCGAGCCCGGTCAGGTGGATCGGGCCGCCCACCGCGAGCGTGAGCCGGGCCAGGACGAGAAGGGTGCCGTCACCCGCACGGGCCGCGACCGCCGCCAGGGCCAGCGCCAGCACGCTCGAAACCGCGAAGGCCCCGGCGGCGAGCCACATCGCAAACCTCGCCCGGCGATCGGCACCCACTGCGGCGGATACCCCGAGGCCGAACCGGAGCAGTCCTGCGGCGGCGACCAGCTGGAGAAGCGAGGACACCGCAACCGCCGTACCGCTGTGGTCGTAGTAGCCCCTCAACTGGCCCGCTGTGGCGGTGGGCAGGAAAACGGAGCCCCTGGCCAGCACCGCCCCGAAGACCAGGCTGGCGATGAAGCCGACCACGAAGATCGGTCCGCCGAGTCGCCACCCCCGGCGTAGATTTCTGCTGTCCATGTCCCCCTCATTCCGAGTCCGACCACACAGGAGCGGCCGCGTCGACGGAGGTCGCACCACCTGCCGTCGCGGCTCTGCCCAGCAAACCCGGAACTGCCGTGGGGCGGCGTCGTACCGATGGAGGCGGTTCCGCTACTCCCCGGGGAGTAGCTCCGGGGGAGAACGCGTGGCTGAGATCGGTGCCGTGCCGCGAGTACAACCGCGGAGCGGGGCCGGCCGCCAGCAGGCCGCACTCGACGCGGGGCCCGGTCCGGTCCCTCCGCAGGGAGGTCGGCGGCGCCTTGGCCCCGGTGGTCTCGCCGCCCGGCCCACCGCCTGACGACACGCCGCAGCGGGTCCGGCAAGCCGTCGGGCCCGCGCTCACGTCCGTGGCCGGAGACCGCCCTGCTGCGTGGCGCCGTTCTCGGCGAGCCGGCTTCAGGCGAAGTCCCAGTCCGGGCGGCCGCAGGACCGCCGGACGAAGTCCCGCAGTTCGTTGCTCGTCCCCGCCGAGCAGTCCCCTTCGATCCGCTGCCACCGCGTGGCCTCGTCGGCAGCGCGGTCGGTCAGCGCGTGGACCATCAGCGCAATCTTGAAGTAGCGAAGGAACGCCTCGCCGACCACACTCAACCGGCTGCCCGGCCAGACGCAGCGAAGCGGGGTCGGCACCGCCGGATCGGATGAGGGCCGGCGGGCCTGTCCGTCGTCCTCTCACGGCTACGTAGGTCTGCCCGCTGTATCGGGTATGGCCCCGGGACGCGCCCGCTGGGGCACCGGGGCGGCCTGCCTTGTCGCCCCGGTGAATCAGAGCCAGCCTCTGTGGGCGGCTTTGATCCCGGCTTCGAAGCGGCTGGCGGCACCCAGACGTTCCATGATCGAGGCCATGTGGCGGCCGACGGTGCGTGAGGAGATGCCGAGGCGCTGGCCTGCCACGTCGTCGGTGATGCCGGAGCTGAGCAGGCGCAGGAGTTCGCGTTCGGTTGCGGTGAGGTTGGTCCGGGGGTCCTCGGGGCGGGTGGCTCCGAGGGGAACGGCCGTGTTCCACGCTTGCTCGAAGAAGTCGAGAAGGGCGGCGAGGATGCCGGGTTCGGTGACGTGTAGGGCGCCCTTGCGGTTGTCGGCGGGGTCGATGGGCACAAGGCCCTGGGTGCGGTCGACGATCACCATGCGCTGGGGGATCGCCGGGGCGGTGCGGATTTCACTGCCCTGGCTGAGTAGCCAGTGGGCGTAGGTGGTGACGTGGGGCTGGTTGCGGGCGGAGTCCTGGTAGAGGGTGCGCATGGTGATGCCGCGGCCGAGGGCCTCGGCGTCGGCGGGGCGGCTGGCGGTGAGGTCTTCGGGGCGCTGGTTGCCGGGCTGGCTGCTGAGGACCTCGGTGGTGGCGGAGCGGCCCATCTGTTCGAGGCGGCTGTGTATGGCATCCATGCCGAGGAGGCGTTCGCCGTGAGCTGTGCGATGCTCGGCGCGTTCGGCGACCATGCGGGTGACGGCGGCTCGTGAGGCGGCGAGCTGGGCCTGGCGGGCGGCGAGTTCGGCGTCCTGACCGGCGAGGATGTCGGCGAGGCCGATTTCGGGGCTCACGGCGCGCATCTGGCCGGGTCGCTCGGCGGAGGCTCGTATGAGTGTGAGCCGGCTCAGCTCGTCGAGGTGGTCGTGCACCTGGACGGGGGGCAGGGCACAGTGGGTGGCGATCTCCTCCAGGCTGTAGCCGGGATGGTCGAGCATCGCCTGATAGACCGCCGCGGCACCGGCAGTCAGGCCCAGTACTTCCAACATCGAACCCCCAGGTCATTGGCCCTGTCACGCGTCAACGCGTCACGTTTGCATCCAAACAACACACGGCCGCCTGATTCAAGATCCATTCATACCGCTTGTGTCGCCTTGAGTCCTTTGTGCAGGGATTGAGTCCCGCATCACTTCGCGGAAGTGCTCGGGCGCACTCTTGGTGCGATCGATATGTCATGATCATGACTTGATGTCGGGATTCGGACTGGCCGGTAGGCGACAGCCTCAAGATCTTCCGATGGCGTTGACGAGTGGCGAAGCTGTTCATCGCCGCCAGGGAAACGCCCCGAGGCGGCAGCCGAACTGAGCGTCAACCGCGGGGCGCTCGAACGGTGCAGGACCAACCATCCCACTATCAGCCAAGGACTCCCGTCGTGATCCACACCCGTATCGCCAAGGCCGCCGCGGTCGCCACCGTCTGCCTCACCGCGATCATCCTCGCGCCCTCCGCTGCCATGGCCGCGACCACGGCGGCGCCCGCCCCAGCCGCGGTCGCCGAGAGCCTCGGCTGGGGCGGATGAGCCTCGGATGGAGATCATCTACGCCAGCCTGGAATTCAGGCGGCCCGGCGAAGCCGCGAACGAGAGCGATGTCGCCGCGGCCGTGGACGCCCTGTGGGTCAGCGCCCTGCCCAGCGACGGACTCCAGCACGTCAGTGCGCGCCCCGAGCCCGGCCGGATCGACGTCCTGTTCTACCTCCTGAGCCAGGACGCCCCTGATACGACCGGCGCCCTGTCCCGCGCCCGCGCCCTGATCGCCCGAAGCCATCGGACCTCACCCCGGCTCCACCGGCTCTACCTGCCCCCGGAGCCGCTCGCGGAGAGCACGGAACCCGCCGCACGCCCCACCGCGTAACCCGCTAGACCGACGAGGTTCGCACGTTACCCGTGGCCTGCCGGCCCACACCTGCGCGTTCGCGCGCCGTCCGGACCGCCTCGCAGTGGCCATCCGACGATCCATCATCATCTTTCTGCTTTAGGAGAGCCCGGCCGTGGCCACCAAGAAGTCGACCCTTGTCCGTGCCGCCGTCGCGCTGTGCGCCGTCACCGCCGGCGGTCTTGCCTGGGCCGGCCTCGACACCGGCGCCCAGGCCTCGGCCGTGGTGCCCGTCGCCACGCCGGCTCCGGCGGCCTCGTCTCCGTCCTTCACCCCGTCCGCCCTGGCTACGGCGCCGACGACCGCGCCGTCCGGACAGGCCGCCCCGGCATCGGAGAGCACCTCCGCCCAGCCGGCAGCCACCGGCACGCCGACGATGCCGCCCCGGCCGACAGGTGACACGTCGAACACGGCCGCTCCCCAGCAGGCACCCGGTGCACCGGTGGCCGAATCCAGCGACGCCCGGACCGCATCCGCCCCCCTGCCTCCCGCGCAACTGCCCGACAACGCGGCCGCCGCTTGGAAGCCGATCGCCCAGCCGCACACCCAGGCCGCCACCCACGACGTCCGTCTCAACGAGTGCGTGGCCGTCAAGGGCGCCGCGACCTGGCAGCAGCAGGGCTACGTCAGCAGCTTCAAGACGCCGGCCATTCAGGACACCTTCGCCTTCGCCGACGCCGCGAGCTCCCAGCAGGCCTATGCCGACCTCCTCAGCGCGATGAACACCTGCCAGGAGAAGTCCCGTGCCCTGCAGAGCGCCGCGAAGCTGCCGCAGGACGCCCAGGTAAGCACGACGGATACGACCGCCGAGGGCACCGCCTACGTGCGGCAGTGGACCGCCGTCGCTGGGATGTCCGCGCCCGGCCCCCAGACCGGCCACATCTACCTCGTCCACCACAACAACACCGTGACAGCCCTGCAGTTCGCGATCCCCGCAGGAACCCCCGGAGCCGGCGCCCTGACGGCGGCCGACGACCGGACCACCCTGACCAACCTCACCGCCCACCTGAGCACCACGCCGGCGGCGGCCGAGCAGCGCCCCTAGTGCCGCTCACCACTCGACTTCACCCCAGTCCGACGCCAAGAGGAAGCACACCCATGTCTCGCATATCCCGCGTTGCCGCTCGCTCGCTCGCAACCCTCGTCGCCGCCGGTATCGGTGCCACCATGTTCACCGCAACCGCAACCGCAACCGCAACCGCACCGGCGCAGGCGGCCTCGACCGCGGGCGGCACCATCACCCGCAGCGAGGTGCTGGCCCGGGCCCAGAGCTGGGTCGACGAGGGTGTCCCCTACAACAAGGGGGGCTGCAAGACCGACGCCAACGGCACCTACCGCGAGGACTGCTCCGGCTACGTCTCCATGGCCTGGCACCTGACGAGCAGCCTGACCACTCAGAGCCTGCCCAGCGTCTCCACCTCGTTCAGCGACTTCTCGCAGCTCAAGCCGGGCGACGCCCTCGACTACACCGCCGAGCACACCTTCCTGTTCGCCAACTGGACCAACAAGGCCAACGGAGACTTCACCTACTACGCCGAGAGCAACGCCCACAACCCCACCCGCGGCCCGACCTCGGCCAACATCAACAGCAGCAGCCTGGAAGGCTGGCCCACCAGCTTCTACACCGGCCTGCGTTACAAGAACATCGTCGACGACAAGAAGCCGAGCTCGATCGGCGCGTACGACCCGGGCACTGGCACCTTCTACGAGGGCAACCAGGCGGGCGCGACGCTGGGTTCGGCGAAGTTCGGCAACCCGGAGTGGAAGCCGCTGGCCGGCGACTGGAACGGCACCGGCACCAGCAAGGTCGGCGCCTACGACCCGAGCACCGCCACGTTC
>NZ_JBIUUS010000060.1:0-22569 GCF_044742585.1 Kitasatospora sp. NPDC087861 | reverse complement strand
CACGTTCTATCTGAGCAACGACAACGCCAACACCACGACCACCGTGAAGTTCGGCAACCCGGGCTGGATCCCGCTGGTAGGGGACTGGAACGGCACCGGCAGCGACAAGGTCGGCGCCTACGACCCGAGCACCGCCACGTTCTATCTGAGCAACGACAACGCCAACACCACGACCACCGTGAAGTTCGGCAACCCGGGCTGGATCCCGCTGGTAGGGGACTGGAACGGCACCGGCACCAGCAAGATCGGCGCCTACGACCCGAGCACCGGCACCTTCTACGAGGGCGACCAGTCCGGCGCCACGCTCGGTTCCGCCAAGTTCGGCAACCCCGGCTGGACTCCGCTCGCCGGCGACTGGACGGGCAGGGGCACCGCGACCGTCGGCGCCTACGACCCGAACACGGGCACCTTCTACCTCAGCAACGACAACGCCAACTCCGCCGTGACCACCAAGTTCGGCAACCCCGGCTGGACCCCGATCGTCGGCCGCTGGTAACCCGCCGCGCCACCGTCCGAGATTCGTCCGGATCGCCGGTGGCCGGGTCCAGCCCGGCCACCGGCGGTCATCCCTGCCGAGGAGCCCCGCAGCCATGACCAACCGTTCGTTCACCCGCCGCCTGCGCGCCACCGCCACCGTTCTGGCCGGCACGGCCTGCCTGACCGTCGCCATCCAGGCTCCGGCAGGCGCCGCGTCCGTGAGCACCTGGGACAAGATCGCCCAGTGCGAGAGCACCAACAACTGGAGCATCAACACCAACAACGGCTACTACGGCGGCCTCCAGATATCCCTGAGCAACTGGAAGAGCTATGGCGGCACCGCGTACGCGGCGCGCCCCGACCTCGCCACCAAGAAGCAGCAGATCCTCATCGCCGAGAAGATCCTCGCTTCCCAGGGCGCTCGCGCCTGGGGGTGCGCCCCGGGTACCGGGCTCGCGACCGACACCGCCGCCCCCTACCCGGACGGCATCGGCGCCTACGACCCGGGCACTGGCACCTTCTACGAGGGCAACCAGGCGGGCGCGACGCTGGGTTCGGCGAAGTTCGGCAACGCCGGGTGGAAGCCGCTGGCCGGTGACTGGACGGGCAAGGGCACCTCGTCGCTCGGCGCGTACGACCCGGCCACGGGCACGTTCTACCTCAGCAACGACAACGTCAACACCGCCGCCACCATCAAGTTCGGCAACCCGGGCTGGATCCCGCTCGTCGGCGACTGGAACGGCACCGGCACCAGCAAGATCGGCGCCTACGACCCGAACACCGCCACCTTCTACCTCAGCAACGACAACGTCAACACCACGACCACCGTGAAGTTCGGCAACCCGGGCTGGATCCCGCTGGTCGGCGACTGGAACGGCACCGGCACCTACGGAGTCGGCGCGTACGACCCGAACACTGGCACCTTCTACGAGGGCAACCAGGCAGGCGCGACGCTGGGCTCAGCAAAGTTCGGCAACCCGGGCTGGACCCCGCTGGTAGGGAAGTGGACCGGCAAGGGACCCTCGACCATCGGCGCCTACGACCCGAGCAGCGGCACCTTCTACCTCAGCAACGACAACACCAACACCGCCGTCACCGTGACCTTCGGCAACCCGGGCTGGATTCCGATCACCGGCAACTGGTAACCCGGCCGCTCCTCATCGCACGCACGCGGTTCGACCGACTCCGGCGGACCGCGTGCGTTCCCGCTGCCGTCCACACCCGTGCCGAACACCGACACCACCGCGCCGACCACCGACATCGCGCGGAACCCGGCTACCGTTCCCGGGCAGCTGCGCCTGGCGCTCGCCGCCGAGCCCACCGCCCACTCACCGCTCGCCCGCGGCCGGGGCGCTCCGACCGGCACCTGGCGGATCGACGGGAGCGACCTGGTGGTGGAGGGTTGGAACAGCACCCCCGACCTGTTCGCCGTCCGCGACCCGGACCGCCGCCTGCTGGGCTGGGTCGAGGCGCTCGGCGACGGCTGGGCCACCTACATCAAGGGCCACCTACATCAAGGGCCGCCTGATCACCGACGCCACCGGCGGAGACACCTGGCTCTCCACGGACGCGCCCCACGCCGTCGCCCTGCTCCGCGCCGCCCGGAACCAGCACCTGACCTGACCACACCGCCAGCGGCCCGGCTCGGCAATGCCGCCGCCCCTATCACCAGGGACCTAACGACGACGCCGCCCTGATCGTCCGCCAGGCCCTGGAGCAGAGCCTGATTGACGTCACCGGAGCCCGGCAGCCCACCTGACCGCCCGCCTCCCGTGAGGCGTCCGGTGAGGCGTCAGGTGGAGCGTCCCGTGGGTCCACAGTCCTCAGGCCCGGCCCTGCATCACCGCAGGTCAAACCGTGTTTTCGGAGGGCCGGAAAAGCCGACAACCCCTTCTTCTGTCCTTTGTCCTGGGTAGTGAGGTGGTCGGTCGGTTCGGTTCGGGGTCGCGCCTGCGGCGGGCCGGTGTTCTTCTGCGCGTCCGGCGAAGCGTCCGCGCCGACCAGGGCCGGCACGACCGGCCGCTCCCGGCGCCGCGCCGACTGCACGTAGGCACCACCGCAGGTGACACCGAGGGCACCACCGCAGCCAGGCCCGCAGCTACCACCGCAGGTACCCCGTCACCTCCGCCCGCCGCCGAGCGTTTACGCAGCTCAGAGGTGGTTTCCGGGGCGCCTGAAAATCAGGCAACCCCCCTCCTGTCTGTCCCTCTGCCCTGGTTGCTGGTGATGGATGGGTGCGGTTCTGGGTGACGGTCCGGACAGCCGGGGGTCTGCACTCTGCTGGGCTGTTGGTCATGGTGCGTCCGGCAGATACCGGCCGCGTTGCCCGGCGGGCCGGCGCGGCCGGTACCCTCGGCCCCCAACAGCGCCCCCAAGGCCGCCAACAGCCACCCTGGAGCCGCCCCGCCGCCGCCCGCCGAGGGACTGGCCGCCGTCATCCCGCAGTACCTCCCCGCCGCCCGCCCGCACCGCCCTGGCGCCGCCGACCTTCGAGACCGGCCAGCGGCCTCGGCCCAGCCCGCGCGCCGAGGGAGTCCGCAGCGACGATCGTCAGCACGGGCGTCGGGGTCTGTACGGCTTCTCTGTGCTCCAGGGCCCGGACCTGTTGGGCCGCCTCGGCGGAACGTAACAGCGGCGCGAGCGCCCCCCTTGTGGACATCGTTTCGTCATGCTCTCCTGCTGGAAAGGAAGTTGAGCGCTGGGGGGGGAAATGGCGCAATTCCGGAGAGCATGTGGCGAGTGCGGCTTCATGACGGGGTGGACCACAGAGTCATCCTCGGAAGACCAACTGCTCGCCCACTACGCCCAGCGCCATCCCCACATCGAGCCGGGTGGCGCCGTACAGATCAAAGACGGGAATCCGGATGGGATTGGGGCCGGAGGGTGCTGCGCCGGCGCCGCCGTCCTCCTAGTGCTGTTCTTCCTGTTCATCCTCGTCTCGCTGGTGAATGAGCACCACGGAGGCTGACGATCGCCGACAGCCCGGCTGGCAACGCACGCTGCCCGGCACCTGCCGCGACCGGGGTGTGGCCGTCTTGCCTTCCGCCCTGGGCCGCCCCTCCCGCGGCCCGCTGTAGCTGACGTGGACGCCACACTCGGCGACGAACTGGCCGAGCAGGCCGTGGACGCCATCGCCGCGCTGCGCCACGTCCGTACCAGGCCGCCGTCCTGGAGAGCACGCTCCACCTCGCCTAGGCCCTCCTCGTGCAGCCCCACGCCGACCCGCTCCTCCTGGAGGCCGCCGAAGGCCTGGCCGCCGTCATCCCGCAGTACCTCCCCCCGGCCCGCACTCCCGCCCCCGCTCCGCCGCCCGCCCGGCTGCGCACCGCCCCGGCCCCG
This sequence comes from Kitasatospora sp. NPDC087861, assembly GCF_044742585.1. Taxonomy (NCBI): domain Bacteria; kingdom Bacillati; phylum Actinomycetota; class Actinomycetes; order Kitasatosporales; family Streptomycetaceae; genus Kitasatospora; species Kitasatospora sp. NPDC087861. Next base: position 18,753 of record NZ_JBIUUS010000060.1, on the reverse strand, counting down.
ACGCCCCCGGCCCGGCGACAAGTGGCACCTGGATGAGGTGTTCATCAAAATCAACGGCGAACAGAAGTACCTGTGGCGGGCCGTCGACCAGAGCGGCAACGTGCTCGACATCCTGGTCCAGGACCGCCGCGACAAGCTTGCGGCCAGGAGTTTCTTCCGCCGGCTCCTCAAGCAGACTGGCACGGTGCCGAGGGTGGTCGTCACCGACAAGCTCCGCTCCTACGGCGCCGCCCACCGCGAGGTGATGCCCTCAGTCGAGCACCGCTCGCACAAGGGACTGAACAACCGGGCCGAGAACTCGCACCAGCCGACCAGGCAACGCGAACGCGCCATGAAGGGCTTCCGCGGCGTCGGCGGGGCCCAGCGATTCCTGGCCGCGTTCAGCGGCATCTCACCGCACTTCCGACCCGGCCGCCGCAACCGCACCGCGCCCGACCACCGCCTCGAGATGACCGTCCGCTTCACGATCTGGGACCAGATCGCCGGCGTCGCCGCCCTGCCCACTGTGGCCTGAGCGAGAACCGACAACTGGCTCGACCACGCCCTGACACACCGCCAGACACCTACACCCCGACAACATGACAACGCCCATGGGCGTGATCGCGTGGACCCGGTGGGTCCACGCGCCCCTACGACCCCTCAGCCTCGATCAGCGAGGATCTCCGAGAGCACGCGTCGCGTGTCACGGGCGTCAGCGCCGTCCTCGCCCAGGCTGTTGGCGCACGAGACGAGCGTCTTCCACAGCGCCCAGCCGCGTCCGCGCGCCCACGTCGCATCGTCGACGCCCAGCCGCTTCCGGAACAAGTCGCGGCCGTCGGCCGAGAGCAAGGTCCACGCGATCGCGAGGTCGCAAGCGGGGTCCCCCACGCCACACGTACCGAAGTCGATGACGGCGGCGAGCTGTCCGTCCTCAAGGAGCAGGTTTCCCTGGGCAAGGTCGCCGTGGAACCAGACGTCGGCCCCGTCCCACTGCGCCTCGAGCGCCTGAGTCCACAACTCATGTGCCGGCGCGACGTCGATGTGGCCGCGCAGCTCGTCCAGCGCACTGAGCGCCTGCGCCTCGTAGGTCCGCAGCGTTGCTCCACGGAACCAGTTGTGCTTGCCAGGCTGTGGCCCTTCCGAGGCATCGATGCTCTGCAACGCGGCGACGAAGTTGGCCAGGCCCTCGGCGAAGCGGATCGGATCGACGACTGACTCGAACGTCGCGGGCGTGCCGTCGATCCACCCGTAGACCGACCACGCGAACGGGTAGGTCGCACCAGGACTCCCCTTCGCCAGCGGCACCGGGATCGGCAGCGGGAGAGCGGGTGCCAGCTCGGGTAGCCAACGGTGCTCCTTCTCCACGGCCAAGGCGTACTCCTCCGCGCTGGGCAGGCGGAGCAACATGTTGTCGCCCAAGCGGAAGGTCCGGTTGTCCCAGCCGCCGTTCTCCACAGCCGTCACAGGTAGTGCGGCCCATTGTGGGAACTGTTCGGCCACGAGCCGACCTGCCTGTTCGGCACTGACGGCGACCCGCTGGGGCATGGGCCCAAGATCTGGAACATCGTTCAACAGGTACCCCCTTGTCTAGGCTCTAGTGTGAGCAGACAGACATTGCTCCACGCGAGTAAAACCCACCCGATATCTGACCGACCGCGCAGGCCCCCCGGGGGGCCTGCTGCCCCTTCCAGTGCGCGCGGCCCAGCCTGGTGACCTCCGGCTGGGCCGCGCTGCTCCGTCGTCAGCGCCGCTGTCCACAGCCAACCCCGGCCAGGGTGGCGCCATGACGACGACGAAGAAGACCACAGCGTCCTGCCAGGCCCACGCCGCCGCCACCGCCGACGACGCCATCACCAAGGCGCAGGCGCTCGCCGCCCTCAGCCTGATCCCCGGACTACGGGCCGACCTGGACGCCGCCGAAGTACGGATCACCGACACCGCCCGCACCGCCGGCGCCACCTGGAACGAGGTCGGCACCGTCCTCGGCATGACCAAACAGTCCGCCGCCGAATGCCGAAACCGCCTCAACGCCACCACGCCGGGCAACACCTGACGCCCAAGGCCAGCACCCATCCCGGACCCGCCAAGGGCCCGCCCCCTCATCGAGGGAGCGGGCCCTTTCGCATGCCCAGACGAAGGAGACCACGATGCCAAACCTGCGCTACACCCCCGCCGCCGCCGCCCGCACCCTGGCCCGCCTGGAGAAGGGCCGCCGCGCCGACCCCTGCCGGCTGCGCCGGGTCCGCCGGGTCCTGGACAGGCTCGCCGCCTGGAGGCTGCCCGTCCCCGGGCAATGGAGTGGGGGCGGGCAGCCGGGCCAGCCTACGAGAGCCCCGCTACGGGGTGGCCCGCCGGGTGGCCCTGGCTCGGGTGTGACCTCATCCAGCGGTCGGAGTGAGAATCAGCGTGTTTTCGGGCTTTCAGGCCCGTCGACCAGGATTGGTTGAACCAATCCAGGCGGGTCGTGCGGGTCTGTCTCGCTGTGTGGGACCGGCCCGGACTGGTGACTGTGCGTGATTAAGCTTCCGTGCTGGCGGGGTCTGCCGCGCCTCCGGCGGGTCTGGAGGCGTGTCCGGGCCGTCTTGGGAATTGACGGCCGGTTGGAGATCGTCACGGTATTCGGCCGGTGAATTCTGCTCAGATCCCATGGAAAGGGCTGGGGGATATCCGGACCCGCCGTGGTGGTTCCCTGTGAGGCTGGTCCGGGTGCCGGGTGCTCGGCACGTACGTAGGGGTTGTCGCCGCCGCCGGGTCCGGAGCTGCTGCAGGTCCGGGCGAGGGCCTGGTAGGTGTCCGCTTCCGACTCGTTGACCGCGCGCCGCCCGGTGGCAGCGCACGCGTCGGCCGGCGGCCGCGTTCCGTGTCCGGCACGGCCACCTCGACCCTGCCGGACATCGGGGAGGACCGCGAGCTGCGCGCGTGGCTGCGCAACCGGCGCCACCTCGGCGAGACCGGCGCCCTGGACCCGGTCCGCGGGTCGGAGCTCGACGCCATCGGCATGGTCTGGAGCGGGACCGCCCAGGCCTGGGAGCGCGGCTGCGCCGACGCCCCGGCTGTCTCGGTGCCCGCCGCTGTCCCGGTCGCTGACGTCGACCAGGAGCCCGCCGTCCCCGCGGCTGCCCCCGCCGCCGTTCCCGCCGCCGGCTCCGGGCCTGCCCGCCGCCGGCGGGCACGGCCGACCTGCCCTCGGCTAACCTCCCCCTCGTGGACGATCACCCCGAACCATCGACCCTGCGCGTCTTCGTGGCCCTGGCCCCGCCCGACGACGCCAAGGACGAACTGGCCCGGGCCCTGCAGCCCGCCTACACCAGGTACCCGCGGCTGCGGTGGAACCGGATCGAGGACTGGCACATCACCCTGGCCTTCCTCGGCGAACAGCCGTCCACGGCGGTGCCGCTGCTGCGGTCGGCGCTGGCCGGTCCAGCCGCGTCGCACCCCGCCCTGCACCTGGGCCTGCGCAGCGGCGGCCACTTCGACCAGCGGCTGCTGTGGAGCGGGATCGACGGGGACCTGGAGGGACTGCACCTGCTCGCCACCGGCGTGCGGGACCTGGTCAGGTCCTGCGGAATCGAGTTCAGGGACCGGCCGCTGCGCCCCCATCTGACGCTGGCACGGTCCCGCCGTGACGACCCCGTCAGCGTGCCGCAGGCCGCAGCCGGGCTGACCGGTTTCGTGGGCCGGCCGTGGCGGACCGAACGCCTCCACCTCGTCGGCAGCAACATCGGCCGCGGCCCGGGACCGATCCGCTACCGCGACATCGAGGCGTGGCGGTTCGGCGCAGCCGTCCGGGCCCGGGGCGGCGGCGCGCTGACCGAGCCGTAGCCTGCGGGCGAGTACCTGCGAGGGGGAGCCGACGCCGTTCGTGTTCGACCAGGCACTGCCCGTCGCCCTGGTCCTGGTCATGGCAGCCGCCTTCGGGTACGGGGCGGGGCTGCTGCTGCAGGACCGGCTGATGGCGCTGACGCCGGACGGGCCGAGCGGGCAGGCGCTGGGCCCGCACAGCTCCGGGATGCTCACCACGCAGGGTGTCGGCGCGGTGGTGAAGCCCCACGGCAGGCCCGGCCCCGGTGGCGACCCGGCGCCTGCTGTGCCTGGTGGACCGCTACCTGCACGCCCGTCGACCCGACGGGCCCGAAGAACGCGGGCGCCCCGTCCGGAACGGCCGGGGCGCCCGCGTTCAGGCGCGGAACAGGGCAGTCGTGGGGACGACTACGGCAGTGGGACCTGTGCGGTGCCGACTACTCGATCGCGCGCAGTGCGTTGACGATGCCGAAGCCGTAGAAGCCGTTGACGCGCTTGCCGCCCGCACAGACGGCGGCCGCGGTGCCGTCGCCGTTCCCGCCGTGCGGGTCGGCCGGGTCGGCAGGGCACCCCGGGTTGTCCGCCTGGGCCTTGAGCAGTGCCTGCAACTGGGCCGGGGTCGCGTGCGGGTGGGCGGACTTCAGCAGCGCGGCCACACCGGCGGCGTGGGGAGTGGCCATGGACGTGCCCTGCTCGTAGCCGTACTGGTTGTTCGGCAGCGTCGACAGGATGCCGCCTTCCCCGGACGGCGTGTCCGAGGCCTGGTACTGGTCGCCGCCCGGCGCCGCGACGTCGATCACGCCGAGGCCGTAGTTGGAGTAGTACGACTTCGCGCTCTTGGCGCCGGTCGCGCTGACCGTGACGACGCCCGGCAGTTGTGCGGGCAGGTCCCAGCACCTGCGCGGGTCGACCGTCCGACTCGCCGGGGTGGAGTCGTTGGGGCTGCCGCCGTCGGTGAAGGCGTCGGAGGCCAGGTCGTGGTTGGCGTTGCCGGCCCCGGCGACATTGAGGGTGCCCTTGCGCTGCGCGTAGAGCTGGGCGCGGTTGACCGCGTCGACGATGGCCTTCTGGTCGGGGTCGTCCAGGCAGTTGTACTGCCACGGGTCCACGTAGTAGCTGTTGTTGGTGATCTGCACACCGTGGTCGGCGGCGAACACGAAGGCGCAGACGACGCTTTCGGCGTAGATCAGCTGGCGCGGGGTGGGTTGGGAGACCGTGATGCCGGAGACCTTCACACCGGGTGCCACGCCCGCGACGCCGATGCCGTTGCGGGCCGCGGCTATCGTGCCCGCCACGTGCGTGCCGTGGAAGTAGTTCGGATCCACCGGCCGCCAGGAGCCGTACGTGGTGTCGGCCTTGCCACTGGCGCAGTTCGCGGACTGCGAGGGGGAGAAGTTCGCGGCGAGGTCCGGGTGGGTGTCGTCGACGCCGGTGTCTATCACGGCGACCGTGACGTCCCTGCTGCCGGGGTTGATCTCCGCGGCCTTGTCCGCGCCGATCGCCCGCAGGTCCCACTGCTCGGCTTCGAGTGGTTCGGTGCCGCCACCGGAGGCTTTCCCGATCCTCGCGGCTTCGGCCTCGGAGAGGTACCGCACCGCACCCTCGTCGGTCGTCCCCGCGGCGCTGAGCGGCGCGGTCCGCGTGGCACCGGCCGACTCCACGCCGCGCACCGCGCGCAGCCGCCTGCCGAAGTCGGGGTTCGCCGAGTGGACGACGATGACGCCGATCCCGTCGTACGGGACGACGATGGTGCCGCCGGCGGCGGTGATGGCCCGCTGCACCTCCGCGATCGTGCGGCGGTCGGTCCTGGTGTTGACGACGTACGCCAGGGTGTGCGCGTCCTCGGCCCGCGCGGCGGACGGTATTCGGGGCGTCGCCGAGGCCGAGGCGGGGAGGAAGCCGAGCGAGGCGGTCAGCGACAGCACGACCGGTACGGCCAGGCCGAGCCGGAGTAAGGAGCGTCGTCGAGCCATGTGGTCTCCACATCATCCGGGTGCAGGACCCGCCCGCAAGCAGAGTGCCAGCCGGGCGGGTGCGTGACGGGTGGTACGGGGGGTAAAGCTATCCCGCCACCCCGCCTGATGGTGCCGACCGCGACCAGACCGCGACCAGGACGGCCCGCGCGGCGAGTTCCCCTCCCGCCGTCATACGGCGGCCGGACACCCCGGACACCCGCCGAGCACGTCGCTACGCCCCAATCCGACCCCGCGGTGTGCCCCGGTGACAACGGCAGGCAGCCGGTCGGTTCACCCGGCCCCGGCGGATGGCGGAAAACGGGACCCCGGCCGTACGTCAGCACCTCGCCGTACGCCGCGAGTCGGATCTTGAGCCCATCCCCGCGCCGTACGTGGTGCGGGTACGGCGGAACGGAGACTGGAGACAATCCGAGACACCGATTCTGCACAGAGGACTGGCATGGTTCTGCGAGACGGGCGAACGATTTCCGCGCTGACGGTCGGGGCGGCGACGGCCGTGCTGGCGGCGCTCACCCCCGCGACGGCGTTCGCCGCGGGCGACCCGCTCCAGCGGTACGCGCGGCAGCAACTCCGTTGGGAGCGTTGCGACGCGGGCCGCCCGGCGGCGTTCGAGTGTGCGAAGGTCACGGTGCCGGTGGACTACGGCGACCCCGCGGGCCGGAAGATCGACATCGCGATATCGCGGGTCAAGGCGGGCAGCGCGAAGGAGCGGCACGGCGTGCTGCTGATGAACCCCGGGGGCCCGGGCGGCCCGGGGCTGACCATGCCCGTGGAGATGGAGCCGCTGCTGTCGCCGCAGGTGCGGGATCGGTTCGACCTGGTCGGGTTCGACCCGCGCGGGGTCGGGCAGAGCTCGCCGATCGGCTGCGACCTGACGGAGGACGAACGGAGCCTCCAACACCCATACGCCGCAGGGACGTTCGCGAAGGACGTGGAACGGGCCCGGGCGGTGGCCGACAAGTGCCGCGCCAAGGCGGGGGACGTGCTGCCGCACATCACCACCCGCAACACGGCGCGGGACATGGACGTCGTCAGGGCGGCGCTGGGGGAGAGGAGGATCTCCTACTTCGGGCACTCCTACGGTACCTACCTGGGCGCCGTCTACACGCAGATGTTCCCCCAGCGCTCGGACCGGTTCGTGCTCGACAGCGCGCTCGACCCGGCGCTCGCGTGGCGCGGGACGCTCCGGGAGGGGGCGGCGGGGGCCGAACTCGCCTTCACCCGGTGGACCGAGTGGGCCGCCGCACGCGACGCCACGTACGGGCTGGGTGCCACCGCGGAGGAGGTCCGCAAGACGTACTGGGACCTGGTCGCCCACGCCGACCGCACGCCCGTCCCGACCGAGGACGGGGCGCTCGACGGCGACGCCATCCGCTCCGGGTACGCCGCGTTCGTCCACCTCGAGGCCGTCACCCCCTGGATCGTCGCGCTGAAGGCCGCGGCCGTGGGCGGGCCGCCCGTACCGGCCGTGCCGGCGGTCGTTCCGTCGGACAACACAACCGCCGCCGTGTGGGCCGTCTTCTGCGGCGACACCCGCAGCTGGCCGCGCGACCCCGAGCAGTACCGCCGGGACGCGGTCCGTGACCGGGCCAGGTACCCGCTGGCCGGCGACCTGGGGGCCAACATCCAGCCGTGCGCGTTCTGGAAGTCGGCGGGCGGCGAGTCGGCCACCGTGGTGAACAACGACGTCAACGCGCTGATCGTGCAGAACCAGTGGGACCCGCAGGCGACGCTGGACATGGCCCAGGGCATGCGGCGGGCACTGCACGGCGCACGGATGGTCACGGTGGCCGACGGTGAGGGCCACGGCGTGGTGGTGGCCGGCCCGTCCTGCGCGGACGGCAGTGTCACGCGCTACCTGACCACGGGCCGGCTGCCCGCGAAGGACCTGACCTGCGGCGGCTAGCTAGTGCAGCAACGCACTGATCCTGCGAGGGTCCCGAGTCTGCGTTCGGGCTGTTCAGTCCTGTGCGTGGAACTGCTGGATCCATGCGTCCCCCGCCGGGGTGTTCAGTCCTGTGCGTGGAACTGCTGGAGCCATGCGTCCCCCGCCGGGGTGTTCTCGATCCAGCAACGCTGCGCCGCCTCGGTGTGGTCGACGACTATGTGGGCCGCCAGCTTGAGCGGGCCCGCGGGCGGGCGATCGGCATGCCGGACGATCGCGCCGGGCCGTTCGCCGGCGGCTGGCCCGGCTGGGAGCCGGATCCGTCCTGGCCGCTGCCGACGATGCCGCCCGGCGCCGATGAAGCGGCCACGTCGGCGACCCCGTACCGGCTGTGACGGGCAACGGCCTCGGGGCCTGCATCCGGGCTAGTGCCTCCACCTTGAAGGCTGTTTGAGTGACTGGATCGTCACCTTCTGTACGCGGACACGCAACGTGTGGTGCGATGCCGACGTGAAATCCGGGGGTCGGGCTCGGAAAGCGACGCCCGCCCTGGAGCCGTGGACGATTGAAGGGAAGCCCATGGTGCTCCGCGCGCTGGCTGCGACTGGTGTCGCCACATCATTGTTCGGCTCGTCGGTCTTCGGCGGCAGCCCGCCCCCGCCCCCGCCCCCGCCCCCGCCTCCGGACCGGATCGTCATCGACAGCGTGGCGCTCAACGGTTCCGGCTGCCCGGCGGGGACGGCCTCCGTGGCCGTGTCCCCTGACAACACCGCCTTCACCGTCGCCTACAGTAACTACCTTGCCCAGGTGGGGCCCGGTTCGGTGCCGGCCGACTTCCAGAAGAACTGTCAGCTCAACCTGCTCGTGCACGTCCCCGGTGGCTACACCTACGCGATCGTGTCCGCCGGCTACAGCGGCTTCGCGTCACTGGCGCCGGGTGCGTCCGGGACCCAGCGGGCCAGCTACCACTTCCAGGGCAACGCCCACACCACCAACTCGACCCATCACTTCAAGGGCGGGTTCACCGGTAACTGGCAGGTGACCGACACCGTGGACGTTGCCGCCCTGGTCTTCGCCCCCTGCGGGGAGGAGCGCAACCTCGACATCAACACTGAACTGCAGGTCGAGCGCGGCACCTCGAGCCCGAGCGCCACCAGCTTCATGGAGATGGATTCGACGGACGGCAGGATCAAAACCGTGTACCACCTGGCCTGGAAGCGGTGTCAGTGATCTCCTGGCGCTGCGATCGGCGGGTGCGTCCAGGCCAACGGCTCTCGTAGTCGTTGGTAGCACTGTGCCGGGGTGGCCCGCGCTCGGGCCGCCCCTTCGCCGTTCCTGCCCCCCGCCCTCCTACAGCTCCGTCCACCCGCACGCCCCGGGCGCCGAGCGAGTGCCAGATGGGCGCGGACGGTCCGCGCTGGACCAGGTCCTCGATCCGGGCAGCGCCGGCCGGGACGGTGGCGAGCAGCTCGGCGACGGCCGTGTTCTCCTCGGCGGCCAGCCGCAGGTCCGCCATCACCGGGCGCACCTGGGCCGCGCCGGTGCCGACCAGGACCACCAGCAGCCGCGGGAAGGAGCGCCAGCGCCGCTCCCATGCCCGCCCCGCTCCGCCCTCGCCGTCCTGCTCCCACACCCGGGCGCAGGCCGCCAGCTGCGCGGCGGTCTGCTCGTCGCCGACGCCGGGGCGGTGGCGCTCGATGAACGCCCGCTGGCGGTGCCGCTCGTCGCCGGTGCCGGCGGTGTACGCGAGGTGGGCGGCGGGCCGGTACACCTCGGCGCCGGTGGGCAGCTCGGGGGCGGGGACGAGGTCGAGTGGGCCGCAGGCCTCGCCGCGGGTGCGGGCGTCGGTGACGAAGGCGGCGTGGATCCGGCCGATGTCGAGCAGGTGCTCGCGCCCGTGCTGCACCGCCGGGTTCTCCGAGCTGGGCGCCGGCGCGGTCGGGCGCAGGGCTTCGGGGAAGGTGGCGGTGACGGCGGAGCCGGCCGCGGTGAGGTGCCAGGCCTTCGCGCGCCCGGCCTGCGGCAGGGTCACGAGCTCCGCCAGGCCCTCGGCCTGGAGCCGGGTCAGCCGCTTCTGGGTCTGCTTGATTCCGGCGGCGCCGCCGTGCAGCTGGTGGAGCTGCTCGGCGGTCGCCAGGGTGAAGCGGTGGAGCGTCACCAGGACGTCGTGGTCGGTCTCCAGGAGTTCCCGCTCCCGGGCGGCCCGGCGGAAGGTGCGCCCGGACGGCGTGTGGCAGGCGGCGGAGATCGGCGTGCCGGTGCTCATGGTGGAGGTCGACTGCTCCCGCCCGGGGGTCAGCGCCAGTCGATCCCGAGTGCGGCGAGCTGGTCGAGCCGCTCCCCGCTGAGCTTGGCCCGGCTGGTCTTGGCGTTGGAGATCCACACGCCCACCCAGCGGCTGTCCGCTGTGAGCAGGCGTACGCCCGCTCACAGGTGCTTGGTACGCGAGCGGTCCTCACCCGTTCGGGCGATAGGCCCTGAAGTGGGCGATTCCTACCTTGTCAGAGGCATATCCCATCGCCTTCGTTCGGGAGGAACCATGTCAACGCTGCGTACCGGCCTCATCGGCATCGCGGCACTGCTGCTCGTGGGCGCCACGACCGCGGCAGCTGCGCAGAGGGTGCTGTCACGTTGACCGATGAGTGAGACGATCTTCGGGTTGGTCGCGGCTGGGAGGTCGTCGTGGGGAGCGTGTCGCCGTCGTACAAAGGCCACCGCTTCCCGGTGGAGGTGATCTCGCACTGCGTGTGGCTGTACTTCCGGTTCCCGCTCAGCTTCCGCGAGGTCGAGGAGCTGATGCTCCAGCGCGGTGTCATCGTCTCCCACGAGACCGTGCGTCGCTGGTGCCTGAAGTTCGGGCAGGCGTACGCCGACGGCCTGCGCCGCCGACGACCCGCGGCCGGGGACAAATGGCATCTCGACGAGGTCTTCGTCGAGATCAACGGCGAGCGGCGGTACCTGTGGCGCGCGGTCGACCAGCACGGCAACGTCCTGGACATCCTGGTCCAGTCCCGGCGGAACGCGAAGGCCGCTGTCCGCGCCCGGTTTTTCTGGTTAGGCGAGTGTGCTCTGAGCTGGGGTGTTCAGATTGCTGGTTGTCTGTCCGGTGGGTGGCTGGTGGGTTCGGTTCCGGGTTGTGGCTGGTGAGCTGGGGTGGTCAGTTCGGCTGGTTGCTGTTCAGGTGTGCTGGGTCGCTCTGGTGCGGGGCTGGTGGCTGCGGGTTCTGGTCGCGGTGGCGGCGCAGGGCGCCCAGGACGTGCTGCTGTTCCAGGTCCGGGGTGGCCAGGGTTGTGGTGAGCGGGAGCTGGGGTGGGGCTGCTTCGATCTCGGCTGCCAGTTCGCTGGTGATGCGGGTGAGGCCTACGAGGGCGTCGAGCCGGTCGAGGTCGACGGGGCCCAGGACCGTGCTGCTGCTGGTGCCCATGCGCAGTAGGTCGGGAGGTGTGAGGCGGGCCAGGAGGGGGAGCAGGTCCCAGTCGTGGTCGTCGAGGCGTTCGTGGATCCAGGACTTCGCTTGCCCGGGGGCGAGCATGCGCCATGCGAGGAGGAGTTCCCGCTGAAGGGGGGTGATGTGGTTCGCGGGCTCTCGGATGGCCGGTGTTAGGTGTGGGGGGATGAGGCTGGACAGGTTGTCTCTGCTGGTGCGGGCCCAGGCTGCGAGGCTCGTGTCGGTGGCGAGGTCTCCGGTGGGTGTCATGTGGGGCGGGTAGACAGCGCTGCGCAGGGTCTGGACGGCCAGTACGGTGCCGTCCGCCGTCTGGGCCATGCGTGTGAGCGCGCCGGGGCGTTCATCCGCGGGGAGTCCGGTCAGTACGTGCAGGGCGGTGTCTTGGACCGCTGTTGTTGGGCGGAGAATGCCGAATGCTTCGACGGGGCCTGCCACGTTGCCGTACTCGTCTGCGAGGAGTGCGAGCAGGTCAGCGCTTACCCCCGTGTCGAGGGGCAGCCGCTGCTTGATCCGGCGAGTTATTCGGTGCGTATCGTCGCGCAGCCGGGCCACAAGGGCGTTGTGCTCGTCGCCGGGCAGGCCGGAGGCGATCTGGTCCAGCGCTCGGCTGAGTGCGGCTTCTGACAGGTCGTCGTCGGGGACCGCGAACGTGGTGTAGCGGTCGAAGTAGTCGTCACTCCCGACGCCGTGGCGGCGATCTGGGTCGCTTGCCGCGCTGGTGGTCCAGGTGTTCAGCACCTGAGCGACCGGGGTGAACATGACAGCGAGCAGCCCCAGGACACCTTCGACGTACTTCTCGGCGACGCCGGCCTTCTCTACCCTCCGGTGCCAGCGGTCCAGTTTTTCCGCGGGGTTGTTGCTCTGGGGGAGGTAGGCGGTGTTCGTCAGCTCGCCGCGATGCTGCTTCAGCAGTCCGTACACCCCTGGCTCCACCGTGCGCAGGAATGTGACGAGCAGGAAGTCGACCAGGTCGACATCCTGGGCCACCGATCCCAGGCTCGCGTCTACCTGCGCCATGAACCGTTTGATTGCACGCGGCGTGTTCAGGCGCGTCTGGAGATGCCCGCCGTACGCCTCGGCGAATCTGGACACGTCGGAGGACGTCAGCTGCTTGCCGTGGCTCTCCAGGACCTCCGTCAGGCACCGCTCCACCAGCTTCACGGCGTCACGCTCGCGGAATGCGGGCAGGTCCAGCCTCACCTGGACGATCTTCTCCAGGAACTCGCGCGCCCGTGTCTCCTCACCGCCGACCAGGTCGCTGCGCCGCAGGACGTCCAGCAGGGTGTGCTCGTCGTAGCTCAGCAGGTAGTGCACGTTGGGCAGGCGTCCGACCAGCCGCACGAGCTTGAAAACAAGCAGCAACTCGGCCGGGGTAAGCCGGTCCAGGTCATCCATCACGACCAGGATGGGCTTGTCGGCCGTACGCAGAGCCTCCGTGACCTTCCGCTTGGCAGCGGTTGCGCTGGTATCACCCCCGATGCGCTTGGAGACCATCTGAAGGATCGGCTTCGCATCCACGCCGACAAGGCTGGCCAGGCTACCCAGGGGGGCGATCGAGTTGCCGAACTCGGCGAGGCTCTCCCGGGACTTTGACCAGCGCTTGTCTTTGGGAAGCGCGTTGCGGATCTCGGCGAAGAGAGCGGCGGTCAGTGATTCCAGATCCGGGTACAGCCACGGGTTGACCTCGGCGACGAGCCACGGATCCGTACCAGTGGCTGTGAGCAGGTCGATCGTCATCTCCAGGACGGACGACTTTCCTGACCCCCACGGTCCGATCAGTGCCAGGACGGACGAGTCGCTCTGTGCGCGGACCCTGCGCAGGAGCTCGACGCAGTGCTGGGAGTACGTCCCGCGGCCCAGCAGGTCTGGCCGGGAAGGCGATCCGTCGACGGTGTCGTCATTGAAGAACTGGGGGCTGGCCATGGCGACCATCTTCCAGCATCGCGGCTTCCTCGATCACAGGTTCCGCTCATATCCCAACTGTCCTTCTGTAGAGGACTGCTGCGTCAGTGGACGAGGTGCTGGTGATCTCTGCGGTTTGAGCCCCGGCAAGCCCGGCGGTGCGCTGCGCCTACGCCGACGGCGCAGCTGAGCTGGATCGCTGGCGGCTCCGACTGCTTGCCTCCGTGCCCTCAGCGGCCTTGCTCACCTGTGCTACGAGACGTGTCGTCCCTGGGCGCGATGCCGATGGTGGTGAGGAGGTGTTGTTGGTCGGGGTGGAGGTTCTGCCAGTTCGTGTGTTGGGTGGTGAGCCAGTGTCGTTGGCTCCCTGACTGGCGGTGGCCGTGGGCGAGGGCGATCAGGATGCTGGTGTAGGTGTGTTGCCAGCTGATTCTCCAGGGTGGGTTCCACCAGGGGTCGAGTGTCGCCAATTCTTGTTCGTGGGGCCAGGTTTGGCCGGTGCGGCGGTGGTGGGCTTTGGCGCGTTTGCGTTGTTCGTGCAGCCACCAGCCGAGGGGGAAGCCGTCGTGTTCGGTGGCGTAGTGGGCGGTGCCGAGTCCGTCGCGGGTGCGTGCGTAGGAGCGGGCGTAGGGCAGGCCTCCGTCGATGGAGGAGGAGACGGCGGTGGGGCGGGGGCGGCCGGCGCCGGTGTGGGGGCGCTCGCGTGGTTCGTGCTGGGGCTTGGCTGCGCGCGAGTCGGTGGGGGTGATGCCGATGTCAGCGAGGAGTTGCTGCTGGCCCGGGTGGAGCCTGTCGTAGTTGATGCACTGGGTGAACAGCCATCGGGTGGCACTTGGTGGGAGTCCGGGGAAGCCCGCGGCCGCGTTCAGCATCTGACCGCGGGTCTCGTTTCTGACGGTGTGGTAGGTGATCTGCCAGGGCAGGCCCCAGGGCGGGTTCCACCAGGGGTCGATGGCGGTGAGGGCGTCGGCGCGATCCTGGGGGAGGCGGTCGGTGGCGGCTCGTTTGCGCTTGTCGGCCAGCCAGTGCCCGATTCGGTAGCCGTCGTGTGTGTCGCTGTTGGATGTGGCGAGGTGTCCGTAACGGGCTGCGAAGGAACGGGCGTGGCTCAGCCCGGTCTCGAAGGACGCTTGCTGGGTGATGCGGCGGGCCGCGCGGTGCTGGCGTTCGCGGCGGTGATGCCAAGGCGCGCCAGCCTTTGTTACTGTCCGGGGTGGAGTTGCTGGTAGGCGAGGCACTGGGTATAGAGCCACTGCCCGGTCCAGTCGGGCGTGCCCGGAAACCCTCGCGCGGGGATGAGATCGAGGCCGTCTTCGACGAGCTTGCGGGCGGCGCGGTGGTTGATCTGCCAATCCCCGTTCCAGGGCGGGTTCCACCAGGAGTCGATGGCGGCCAACGGTGGACCTGCGGGGTAGAGGGTGGTGAATTTTGCGGCATGGACGCCTGCCTGATGCCGCTGGCGGCCCAGCCAGGCGCCGACGGCGAAGCCTTCGTGCAGGTCGGTGGGGGATGCGTTGAGTGAGCCTTCCCCCGGGATGTGGACACCGGAGTTTCATGCGGCGAGGGTGATCCTACGGGACGCCGCTGTCTGCTGTTCGAACTGGATCGGGCTGAGGTAGCCGAGCGTGGAGTGGCGCCTTCGGACGTTGTAGAAGGAGATCCCGCGAAACACGTCCAGCCTCACCTCGTGCTGGCTGGCCCGGCGCACTGCGTGCATCAACTCCCTCTTCAGCGAGGCGAAGAAGCTCTCCGCAGCGGCGTTGTCATAGCTTGAGCCGACCTTCCCCATGCTCCGTCGGACACCGTGGCGCCGACAGATTCTCGCGAACTCGGCCGAGCCGTATTGCGAGCCCCTGTCCGAGTGGAAGATCACGCCGTCGACCCGGCCGCCGCGGGCGGCCACCGCGGCTTCGAGTGCGTCGGCCACAAGCCGGGTGCGCATGTGGTCGGCCAGCGACCAGCCGACCAGGCGGCGCGAGTGCAGGTCGATGACGGTGGCCAGGTACATCCATGAGCCGCCGACCGGCAGATACGTGATGTCGCCGACCCATCGGACATCGGGGCGGTCGGCGGTGAAGTCCCGGCCGATCAGGTCCGGCGCCGGCGGCACGCTCCTGTCCGGGACGGTCGTGCGGCAGCGTTTGCGCAGGTGACGGCCCACGATGCCGTGCTCGCGCATCAGGCGGGCTATCCGTTTACGGTTGACCACCCGCCCCTGGGACCGCAGTTCGGCGTGCACTCGCGGAACCCCGTAGACGCCCCGCGTCTCCTCGTGGACTGCGCGGATCTCGCGCACGAGTACAGTCTCGGCTGCCGCCCGCTCGGCACGGGCCCGGGCACCGGCCTGCCAGGCGTAGTACCTGGAACGCGCGACGCCGAGGACCTCGCACAGCCGCTGGACGCCGAACTCGCCGGCGTGGGCAGAGATGAAGTCCCAGCGGCGGGACCTCACTTCATCTCCCGGGCGAAATAGGTCGCTGCCCGGCGCAGGATCTCCTTCTCGACCTGCCACTCCCGCTCGGCCTTGCGCAGCCGCGCGAGCTCGGCCCGCTCGTCGGCGCTCAGCGCCGACCCGGTCGGTACCGGCTCGGCGTCGGCGGCCCGCACCCAATTCCGCAGGGTCTCGTGATTGACCCCGATCTCCTTCGCGACCGCCGCGAACGTGCGCCGGCCCTCCGAGGCCCGGTACAGCGCGACGGCATCACGACGGAACTCGTCCGAGTACTTCGACGGAGGTGTTGTCACGTTGACGGGCGGGTGATCGTCTGACGGGTCGCCAGGGTGTGGTGGGGTCCGCCGTGCCGGGGCTGGGCGCTTTTGCGGCGGCGCTCGGAAGGCGCCCCTGCCTTGACGTGCCAATCAGATGGACGCGTTGTCCTGGTAGGTGAAGAAGTTCCAGGAGTTGCTGCCACCGGCGGTGGTGACCGAGATGGTGATGTTCTGGCCCGGAGATTGCTGTGGAGCGACGGCGGTGATCTGCGTGTCGGAGATGACGGAGAAGTCGGCGGGGACGTTCTCGAAGGTGACTTGTTGCGTGGTGGCAAGGTCGGTGCCCGTGAGAGTTACGGGGGTACCGCCGCTGGTCGACGCGGTGTTGGGGGTGACATTGGTGATGGTCGGCTGGGGCCAGTACGTGTAATAGGGGCCGGCGGCGGTTCCGCCCGGGGTCGTCACGGTGACCGGGACGCTGCCCGGGTTCTGGGCGGAGGCGACGGTGACGGTGAGCTGGGTGTCCGTGGCGGACTGGATGGTGGCGCGGTTGGGGCCGAAAGAGGCGGAGATCGCGCCGGCGAGGTTGAAGCCGGTGATGATGACGGGGTTGCCGCCGTCGGAGGGGCCGTCGGTGGGGCTGACGTCGTTGACCTGGGGGGCCGGGAAGTAGATGAAGTCCCCCAGGAATCCGGTGCCGCCGGGGGTGGTGACCGTCACGGGGACCGCCCCGGCCCCGGCTGGGCTGACGACAGTGATCGAGGTCGCGGTGTTGGTAAGGATGGTGGCGCTGGCGGTGCCGAAGTGCACGGCGCTGGCGTTGGCGAGATTGTGGCCGTTGATGGTCACGGTGGCGCCGCCGCTGGTACTTCCCTCGTGGGGGATCAGGGTCAGGGGGATGACGCTGACCGTGCCCGCGTCGGTGTTGGTCACGTAGAGGCGGGAGTCGTCCGGGGTGACCGCGACGCCGGTCGGGCCTTGCCCGGTGCTCAGGTTTCCGGCGAGCGTGTTGGTGGCGGTGTCGATCACACTGACCGTGTTGGAGGCGTAGTCGGCCACGTAGACGTGGGCGCCATTCTGGCTGACGACCACGAAACGCGGCTGGCCGCCCACCACGATGCTGCCAGTGATGGTGTTCGTCGCGATGTCGATCACAGCGACGGTGTCGCTGCCATCGTTGCTGACGTAGCCGCGGGCGCCGTCCGGGGTGATCCCCACAACGGCGGGCCCGTTAAGCCCGGCGATGGTGGTGGTCACGGTGTTGGTGGCAGTGCCGATCACACTGACGGTGTTGCTGGCGAGGTTGCCCACATAGACGTGGGCGCCGTCCGGAGTGACCGTCACGCCGGTCGGCCCATCGCCCACCGCGATGGTCGCGATGACGGTGCTGGTGGCAGTGTCGATCACACTGACCGTGCTCGCGTTCTGGTTCGCCACATAGACACGGGCCCCGTCCGGAGTGACCGACACGCCAGTGGCTCCCGCCCCCACCGCGACGCTCGCCGTGACGGTGTTCGTCGCTGTGTCGATCACGCTGAGCAGCGCATCGGCGGCCACGCTCACGTAGACGTGGGCCCCATCAGGTGCGATCGCCACGAGGGTGGGCCCCGCGCCTGTGGCGATGGTCGCTATGACGGTGTTGGTGGCGGTGTCGATCGCGTCGACCGCGTTCGACGACCTGTTGGCCACATAGGCGCGTGTCCCGTCGGGCGTGAGAGCTACCCCCAGGGGATTGCCACCAACCGGAATCACGACGGCGGAAAACGCGGTCAGCGAGAAACGCGTCTCACGCTGCTGAATGGAGCGGGCATCGGTCAGGACAGACATGGCGTACCCCTTGTTCGCGAAGCGGGATGCCGCCCATGTCTCGTGCAAGCAAGAGCCGCATCGCCGCGTGAAGCGGATGATCGATGGAAACCAACTCGCCTTTGGGCCGGAGACGATGCATCGATTTAGAATTACCCTGATAGCCAAGGATTTCAACACATAGCCCAAAAGTGTGATGATCGATCAATTGGTTCGGAAGTCACCTCACCATGATCGGACGCGTCTCCAATTCCCCGGCCTACGACTACATCTGAGAGCAGACCCGCATCCGACCAGACGCCGTCTAGTACCAACGCCGTTCAGTTAGAAGCTGTTGTCTTTCCGAGAGTGATGGGTGCGTTTCCGCTGGTCAGGAATAGGTTTGGTGTTTCGGCGGCAGGGATGGCGTGTTGTGTCGTCTCTTCGTTGGAGGTGCCGGGTGCCGTCGGTGATGGGGTTGTTGGAGGAGCGGGAGCGCGCCGCTCGGCAGCGGGTGGAGGCCCTGCGGGTCGAGCTACTGAATTTGAATGCGTGATGTCGGGTCTGGTCGTGATCAGCCGTCCATGATCAGACCGGCCTGAGTGAGTGCTCCGTCGATCAGGTGCGGGCGGTACTGGATCTTCTTGAGGCGTCGTTTGACGGCTTTGGCCAGGTGGTCGATGCTGGCGACCGCGAGGTTGCCGATGCCGCGTTTGACCAGTGACCAGATGCCTTCCTGAGGGTTGAGGTCTGGTGCGTACGAGGGGAGTTGGAAGACGGTCAGCCAGTCGTGGTTGGCGGCGATGAACTCCTTCATGGGTGGCATCAGGTGGGCGGAAAGGTTGTCCCAGACGAGCACGATCGGGCCGCCGAGCTGGGTGCGTGCTCGCAGGACCAGGTCGCGGTAGTCCTTCCATGTGAAGCCCTTGGGCTCGCCCTTGCGACCTCGGTGGACGCGGAACCCATGGATGAGACGGGAGCGTTGCCCCCTCTTGTAGCAGCTCATCCCGGCCATCGACACTCTGCCGGACCCGCTGCCCCGGACCCGTACGACGGGCGTGCGGCCCACGCGGCCCCAGGTTCTGGCGCGCGGCGGTCTCAGCGACTGCCCGGCCTCGTCCCCGCAGACGAGCCAGGCCCCGCGAGCCGCCGCGGCGCTTTTACCCGCGGCCAGACCTCCTTCTTCCAGAGCTCGACGGCCGCGTCGTCACGTTCGATCGCCCGACGGGCCGGCTGCTGCCAGGACCAGCCGTGGCGCTTGAGCAGGG
>NZ_JBIUUS010000059.1:0-33595 GCF_044742585.1 Kitasatospora sp. NPDC087861 | reverse complement strand
CAACAGCGGTTCCCATGCGGGTCCACGACGACGCATTGGAACATCAGGAGAAGAGCACACACGATCTAACGACGGATCTCCGGCGCAGGACACTAAGAGTTGTCCCGTAATTGATCTCCGGGGCGCCTCGGGCGATCGGTGTTGCGTAGCGGCCGCCCGGCTCACGCGGCCTGGAGGAGGTTGTACAGGCGGGCGATTCCGAGCATGGCGTGGTGAACGCCGTCGCCCTTGAGGCGGCAATCGCGGAGGATCTTCCAGGTCTTCATCCGGGCGAAGACGTGCTCGACGCGGACGCGGACCTGCTTGTGCTCGCGGTTGTGCTCGGCCTGCCAGTCGGTGAGCTCGCCGCCGCGCGGTCGGCGGTGTGGGATGACCAGGCCGGTGCCTGGATAGCCGCCGTCGGCGATGGTCGTCGTCCGGCCAACGGCGGCCTTCGCGCCGGACTCCTCCCATGCCTTGCAGTCGTTCCGGTCGCCCGGCAGGGGCTTGCCGACAGCGATGACCAGCCGGGTGTGGGCGTCGATGACGACCTGGTGGTTGGTGGAGTACCGGTAGTTCTTCGACTGCTCGGCGATCGTGTGGTCGCGGGTGGGGACCAGGGTGCCGTCGACGATCAGCACGGTGTCCTTGCGGAATCGGCGCCGGGGATTGAGCGCGAGCAGCCGCCCGACGTGGTCGATGATCCGGTCGGCCGCCGACTTGGACACCCCGAACAGCGGCGCGAGCTGCCGTAGCGTCAGGTTCGTGCGCCAGTAGGCGACGACCAACAGGACCCGGTCCTCCAACGGCAGGCTCCACGGGCGGCCTCGGCGCACCGTGTCGGCCCCCTCGTGGCGGAGCATCGTGATCAGCTTGTGGAAGTCGCGGGGGCCCAGCCCGGTGAACGGACCTATCCAGGACGGCGCCGACGCCGTGATCACACCAGCCACTCCAAGATCATGGCATTGGCTAGGTCGGACCCGCAGGGCTGTCCACGGCCAGGACACGGAGGTCACCGCTCCAGCTCTCGCAGCGGACGCTTCCCGAAGGGAAGTCCAGCTCAAGTGCCACGCGCCCTGTTGCCGGCTCCCACTCCTGGCGGACTCCGATTACGGGCTCCCCCAGGTGGGCCGCGAAGGCTGTCTCGTCACGCACAGGCAGAACGTCGATCCGACCCCGGTCGCCAATGTCAAAGCCATCATCCGGCCCGGAGGACTCGACCATGAGGCACCAGTCCGTGCCGCTGGCGATATTGGTGGACCTGTCTCGATCGTCGATCAGCCATACCTCGACCGGGCCATCGCCGGGACGCCCATCATATGTGTGCCACGACGCCAGCACCTGGACGAGCCGGCTGCCGACCAGAGACGAGGGGTCGATGCCGGGTCCGTGCAGCGGGCAGGCCGGGTTCAAGAGCTCCATCTGGGGAACGTACCGCGACCATCAGCACCGCCTCACCTGCTTAAACGGGGCATCCCTTAGTGCCGCTTTACGCTTCTAGCCATCCGTGACCTGACTATGCATTACCTTGTTGGCCTCAGCGGGCTTGTGATGCCCGTAAAGCCCTCAATGAAGCGGGAGTGCAGGGGTGTTGACGGACGCACTGGTGGAGCTGGCCACGGCCGGCGGAACCGCAATCGTGAGCGCGGCGGCAACGGACATCTGGCAGGGCACCAAGGGCAGAGTCGCCCGCCTGTTCGGCCGCGGCGATGACCGGGATGAGCAGCGCGTGTCGGTGCAGCTCGATCGCATCCCGCAGGAGCTGGATCAGGCCCCTGAGCCCCAGCAGGAGCGCGTCCGGACGGCGCTCCAGAACCGCTGGACGGAGAAGCTGGCCGAGCTTCTGGAGGAAAACCCGGAGCTTGAAGAAGACCTCCGGTCGCTGGTGGAGGCGGTCCGCGCCGCTGTGCCCCTACCGCAGCAGACCTTCGTCCAGAACAACAACGCCTACGGCAGCTCCACCCAGAACATCACCCAGACCGGCGACATCGTGGTCGGCAACAAGTCCCGGACCCAGTGATGAGCTCCCCTGGCCAGCAGGGCTCCCAGGCGAACAACGCCTCGGGCAATGCCACACAGAACATCACCCAGACCGGCGACATCGTTCTGGGGGAACCGCCCGAGGAAGCTGGCCGCCGGGCGAAGCACCACCGGTTCGTCAGGACCGGCATCGCCGTGGGCCTGGTCGTCGCGGTGGCGGTGGGGTTCGTCGTCTTCCGGATCGAACAGGAGTCGAAGACCTCTAACGACTTGGCGCGGAGCGGGCCGGAGCTGAAGTCCGACCTCGCGCTGTCGAAGGTGTCGGCTTACATCGCCGGGGGCACTGCCGGGGAGGAACGCGACAGGTCGATGGATGCCGCTCCGGTCAGCGCGATCAACGACTTGCACGGCCCTCACATCGACCTGACCTTGGCGAATATCGCGAACGGCACCTCATTGATCACGAAGGCCAGCATCACCTTCAACAGACTTCAGAGCCTTGAGCCCTGTGCAGCCGTGGGTGGGCCGGTCGTCATCACCGCGAACTACCAGTTCACGATCCCGGACGAACAGGAACCCGTGCCCCCAGCGAAGCCCTTCACCCTCTCAAAGGAGCTCACCCACGAGGTCGTCGCCAACAAACACGACCGTTTCGAGCTCACCGTCGGGAACAAGACCGTGCCCGAGGGAGCCTCGCCATGGGTCGCGGTCATGGACGTTGTCCTCGAACATGACGGCGGGAAGCAACTGAAGATCGGCCCGATCGCCGTCGTGAGCACCGGCGACAACTCGGAGTTCTACCCCGATGGCGATCAGTGGGTGTTTCCCCAGGAACCTGCCGCCGGGTGCGTCGAGAAGAACACCGCTCTGGTCTCAGACGTCCTCAAGATCCCGAACGTCGTTGTCTCGAAGGAGCTCGCGGGCCTGGACCGCACTCTGCAGCGCCTCAGGAAGTGACACCTCCCGCTCACTTCGAGCGGACAACAACTCTTGGCGTCCAGGAGTAGATCCGGCAGTGCTGCCGCCAGGCGTCCTGCGCGGCAGCACTGCCAACGACTTCGCCCTGCCGGACGACCGCCTGGCTCGGATGAGTGCCGCCCTGGCTGGGTGAGCAGTCAGGGCGTGATCCGCCCTGACAAGATCCCACCATGACGCATCCGAGAATGCGCACAAGGTCAATTACGGGACAGCTCTTAGGCGTTCGGCGTCCGGCTCTCCGATGCGGTGGCAACCCCCGCGAGCGCGGGGCCGACGCTTCCTGACCTGCAGTGATTAGCGGCCGAGGGGCCTGATTGATTCAGTTCGATCGGTAGAGACCCCGTCGAACAGCCGAGGCGTTGTTGCCATCTCTCCTTGCCCCAGAGCTGGTTGTCAGTGTCGTGGCCTAAGTTCCCGAAGCGTACCCGTCCACGGAGGTTGACACGATGGTTGAGGACCGCTGGCAGCGGTACCCGCCCGAGGTCAGGGGCTGGCTGGGCGCGCTGTGGGGTAAGTCCGCGGGGCGGGCTGGGGGCGGCTAACCTCCTGCTGTCGCACATGCTGGACACCGCGGTGGTGGCCGAGATTGTCGGGGACCGCTACCTGCCGCCGGTGACACGGTGGCGTCTGGACGCTCTCGCGGGCGGCCCAGGTAGGGGGGCGACGCCTGTCCGCCTGGTTGTGCGGGATACGTGACTGCGGCAAGGCCACCCGGTGTTCCGGCGTCTCGACGCCGCCGGGGAGGAGGCTGTCCGCTGGGCGGGGCTCTCGTAGGAACAAGTACGCGGTGAATTCTACGGCTTGGCGGCATGGCGAGGCGGGTGCTCGGGTTCTGCGGGTGCTGCTGGACGAAGCGAAGGAGTGCAGGGCTCCCGCCGAGTGGTTCCTCGGACGTCGCCGTGGTCTGCCGCGCCCGTTCGCGGTCGGCACGATCGACCAGTTCCTGTACGCCGCCACCCGTACCAAGCACGTGATGCGCTCAGCCCCTCCTCCTCCTCCTCCTCCCCCCCAGAGCCGCATCCAAAGGGATTGCGTGAGGGTCTTGGCGCCCCCACCGGCCCACTGGCTCTGTGGGGAGCGGGCCGCACGGTACCGCCGTCGTCAGTGCAGCAGCACCCGCAGGCTGAGCAGCCCCCGGTGCCTTGGGTTCTCCTGCCACTGCGCGGCCGCGGCCGGTTCGGCCAGGCGCAGGGCCGGGAAGCGGCGCAGCAGTTCGCTGAACGCGACCTCGGCCTGTAGCCGGCCCAGCTGTGCGCCGAGGCAATGGTGGATGCCGTGGCCGAACGCGAGGTGTCGGGTGGCGTCCGGGCGGGTGATGTCGAAGCGGTCGGGGTCGGCGAAGACGGCCGGGTCGCGGTTGGCGGCGAGCAGCGCGATCTGGACGAACTCGCCGGCCGGGATCGTGGTGCCCGCGATGGTCACCGGCTCGGTCGTGCGGCGTAGCGAGGCGATGCTGAACGGGCTCTCGTAGCGCAGGACTTCCTCGATCGCGCCGGGAAGTAGCTCCGGATTCGCACGCAGCGCCGCGAGTTGCTCGGTGTGGCCGAGCAGCGCGTGGATGCCGTTCGCGATCAGGTTGACGGTGCTCTGGTGGCCGGCGATCGCGAGCAGGAACGCCATCGAGGTGGTCTCGGCCTCGGTCAGCCGGTCGCCGTCCGCCTGGGCGGCGAGCAGTTCGGAGATCAGGTCGTCGCCCGGGTGGGTGCGCTTGTGGTCGACCAGGGCGCGCAGGTAGTCCGCCATGCCTTCGGCAGTCTCCACCGAGACCTCGCCGTCCGCCCCGCCGTCGTCCTGCGGGCCAGTATCGACCGCGTTGCCCCGGACTTGGAGGTTCTCCCGTTCGGCCTGCGGCGCGCCGAACAGCTCGAAGACCACCGCGAGTGGCAGCGGCAGCGCGAACTCGCTGATCAGCTCGGCCGAGTCGAGCCCGTCCAGCTGGTCCAGCAGTGCGCCGACGTGGCGCTCGACCATCGGTCGTAGGGTTGCCACCTGCCGCCCGGTGTAAGCCTGTTGGACTAGCTTGCGAAGTCGGGTGTGCTCCGGTGGGTCGGAGTTGAGCATATGCGTCATCAGGTCGCGGCCCGGGCCGCCCTCGGAGTTCCCGACGTGTTGGGCGAACGCCTCGGTGACGGCCTTCTTGCTCAGCCGGGGGTCGGCGAGGGCGGCCCGGCACTCGGCGTGGCCGGTGACGACCCAGCCTTCGAGTCCGGCCGCGCCGCCGAACCGGACCTTGCGGGCGCCGCCCTCGGTGCGCCAGCGGCGGTACGCGGCGTGCGGGTCGGCGTAGAACTGGCCGTCGGCGAACTCCGGGTCGGTGGCGCTGTGTTCGGTATCCCCGTGTTCGGTGTGCAGGTGATCAGCGTGCATCGCGTGCCTTCAGGACGCGGACCTCGCTGACGCCGAGCAGACCGAGCAGTGGCACCTTGGCGGTCCGCTGTTCGGGGTCGACGACCAGGCCGGCTGCCCGGATCTGGTCCAGCAGCAGTTCGGCGAGCGGCATCACCATGTGCCGGCCCCAGCAGCGTTCGGAGGAGTGCCCGAACGGCAGGTAGCCGGGAGTGCTGTCCGGGTCGAGGTGGTCCCAGCGCTCCGGGCGGAACTCGTCCGGGTCCTCCCACAGCGCCGGGTCGCGATGTGAGAGCAGCGGCAGGACGAGGATGTCGTCGCCCGCGCCGATCCGCGGATCGAGCGCGGGGTACTCGGGCGAGGCGCGGCGCAGGATGTTCCACGACGGCGGCAGCAGGCGCAGTGACTCGAAGATGATGTTCCGGTTCGGCGTGCTGTCGTCGAACGGCGAGCCGAGCCAGAGCGCGTTCGCGACCAGGGTGGAGATGGTGAAGCAGACGGGTGCGGCGGCTCGGCGGTACATGCCCAGCGCGTACCGTCGGTCCTGGTAGTTGGCCGCCTTCGCGGTGAGCTTGCCGAGTTCGGTGAGGTCGTCGTCGGGCTTGGGCCTACCGGGCAGTGCGGCGCCGGCCGAGATCACCAACCAGGTGAGCAGCGGCGTCAGTTCGAGATTGCGGCTCATCAGGATCCGCAGCCGGCGCGGGTCCCGGCCGAGGATGAGGTCGCGCAGGAAGAGGTGTCCGGTGAGCGGCCACGGACCGGACAGGTCGATGTTCTGCGGCAGCGGGGCCTTCAGCGCCTCGCGCACGTCGCTGCCGATCGTCCGCGTCACCGAGGACGCCTCGGTGCGGGTGATCGAACGTCCGTGCAGCGGTTTGAATGTGGGCCGTTCGATCTCGGTGGCGCGCCGGGCGGCGAGGATCCGGTCGGTGAGTTCGGGCCCGGCGACCCCGATCGTGTCGGGTTCGAGCCGGACGGCGTCCTTGCCTAGATGGTCCCTGAGCAGGGCCTCAAGTCGGGGGGAGAGCACGGTGTTTCGCGAACGGGCGGAGGCGGGGGAGAGTGCCATGTGATGTCTCCGAGACTTTGCCGGGGCCGGTCTCCGCCCCCGCCCCGGGCCCGATCTCTCGGCGGAGGCCGCGAGGGGGGCAGGGGCGGGGGCGGATCAGCTGTTCAGGTACCGGAGGTACCGATCAGCCGGCTTAGTACCAGATGTACCAAGCGCTGGCCTTCAGGCTCTTCTTGGCGAAGGACGCGTCACGGATGGCGAACAGGATCTTCATCTTTGGGTCTTCCTTTCGTTACCAGGTGGCTGAGTGAACGTAAGGCCACTCTGCAGTTGCCCTACAGACGTATCCACGCAGCCGGGTCCCCATCAGGTTCACCTTTGGGGGCGGCTCTTGTCGAGGGACTTGGGGGCGTGGGGGGGTTTGCTGGCGTATTTCCCGATTCTTCTCCTGCGGCGGTGTGACCGCTGGGCTGGGCCGGTGGTGTCGGGTGCCGGGGGGGGACAAGTGCAGGGGGTTTGGGGTCACTGCGGACACCGTTCACAAGTGGCGGCGGCGGTTCCTCGTTGAGCGCCTGGACGGCTTGGTGGACGAACCCCGGCCCGGCCGGCCGCCGACGATCGCGGCGGACGAGGTCGGGGCGGTGGTCGTGGCGACTCTGGAGGAGATCCCGAAGAACGCGACGCACTGGTCGCGGAGCTCGATGGCGGCCCGTAGCGGCCTGTCGAAGTCCACGGTGGGGCGGATCTGGCGGAAGTTCCAGCTCAAGCCTCACGTGGCCGACACGTTCGAACTCTCCACCGACCCGCTGTTCGTCGAGAAGGTCTACGACGTGGTCGGTCTCTCCTTCAACCCGCCCGAAGGGGCGGTGGTGCTCTCGGTCGACGAGAAGTCCCAGATCCAGGCACTGAACCGGTCCCGGCGGTGATGGATAGGGCAGGGCCGGGACCGGTCCACGGCGGTGGCGGTGGCGGGAGGGTCCGTGACCGGCGCCTTCACGCGCTGCACCGGGACCGGGAGCGCTACGAGCGGCGGCGGGCCGCCGCGACCGCCCGGTGCATGGAGCTGGTGGAGCACCACCGGGCCCTGGCCGGGGGCGGGGCCCCCGGCGACGGGTCACCGGCCCGCCGTCAGGGCGCCTGCGCCCGCACGGTCTCTGCCGCCCGGTAGCGCCCCTCGCGCGTACGGAACGGGGCGCGCGGTGCGCGGACGGCCGCGTGCCCTGGTGTGCCGGGCCCGCTTCCCGTGGTCAGCGGGCGGCGTCCAGGGCCGGTTCGGTGCCGGCGCCGGCCCGGCGGCGGGGGGCTGCGGCTGGGGGTGGGTGAGGCAGTCGTCGGTGAAGGCGAGGGCGCGCAGGTGGTAGGGGCGGGCGGCGTGGCCCAGGGAGAGGTTGTGGCCGGCGCGGTGGGCGGTGACGAGGCGGGCAAGTCCCGGGGGAAGGGGGCGGTGAGGGCGGTGCGGTGGGCCGGGTCCAGGCACCACCAGGCCTCGTGGTCGGCGAGGGTCAGGCGCACCGGCACCCGTACGCGGGCGGCCTGGTCGCGGCCCTCAGGTTGCCCGCTGGCCGTGGAGGAGGACGGGCAGCGCGCGGTTGGCCAACGCCTCGGTGACACGGGCGGCTTGGGAGGGCGCCATGACGTCGGGGAGTTCGCGGACGGGGACGAAGCGGGCGCCGAGCAGGCCGCTCCTGTGCTGCGGCGGGACGGTGAGGCGGGCGTCGTCGCGGACGGTGCCGCCGTCGAAGACGAGGTTGAGGCGTTCCAGGTGGCGGTCGGCCGGGGTGAAGTCGACCGCGAGGATGTCCGTGGGGCGGAGGTTGAGCCCGGTCTCGGTGTGCAGGTGGCGGGCGGCAGCGAGGTGCGGGGGCTCGTTCGGCTTCGCCGCGCCGCCGGGCAGGATCATCCCGTCCATGTAGTCGGGGTCGACCAGGAGGACGTCCCCGCGCCGGTTGCGGACGAGGACGAGGCAGCCGAGCCGGCACACCGGCGGCTTGGCCAGCAGGCGGGGGTCACGCATCGGGGGGCACTTCCTGAGAGCGGCGAGGATCACGAGGGAGAAGCCTGCCAACCAGAGCAGGCGGGCGAGGAGTTCAGCCGTCGTGCGTGAGGCGCTCGTAACGCAGCCCCTTGCGCAGCAGGTCGACGATGCGCAGCAGGACGGACGGGCGGGCGCAGCCGAGGCTGACCAGGTAGCAGCCGGTCCTGCGGCCGTGCTCCCAATCCACCTCGACGGACGGCAACTTCACCCCGCCCAGCGCAGGGACGGCGACGAAGTCCTCCACGACCGAGGCGACTTCGCGCCGCTGCTCGGCGGTCGCGCGGGAGAACATCGAGGACACGGTCACTCCCCCGGCCGCTTGTGGACCTCGAACGCGCGCCACGCACTGTAGGCGTCGGAGAAGGAGACGAACCCCTTGAGCTCACCGGAGTCCTGGCGCAGCCACTCCCCCGCGCTCTCGTTCCGCACCCGGTAGCACCGGGCCTCGGTGTCCCAGCGGACCCCGCAGGAACTCGACGCACTGGTGTCAACGCGCCTCAACCGCCAGAAGCGGTTGGTCTCGCCGACTCCTCCGCATTGCTGGTTCATCCTCGATGAGTCGACTCTCCGACGGCCGGTCGGGGACGCAACGGTGATGAGGCGACAACTCGATGCCATAACGTCGGACCAGAGATCACACATCACCGTGCAGGTCCTGCCATTCGCAGCAGGGGTCCATGCCGAGATGGGAGGGTCGCTCTTTCTCTATTCGGTGCCGGACCGCCCGATGGTGGCTTGGGAAGAGGGGGCCCGCAGTGGCGAACTCATCGAAGATGCCGAGGGTGTGGCCGCCCGCCGGAGGTCATACGATCTGCTCAGGGCCATGGCCCTGTCGCCCCGGGACTCCCGGGCGATGATCAGGCGCATCTCAAAGGAGTACGGCCGTGCGAGCGAACCATCACGAGAGCTGGCGGAAGAGCAGCCACAGCAATAACGATGGTGGCGCCTGCGTCGAAGTGGATGACGCACACCCTGGTCGGGTTCGGGACAGCAAGGACCCCGACGGCCCGCGCCTCAACTTCTCGCCGATCGCTTGGCACACCTTCGTCGCCGCCGTCCGCGCTGGCGAATTCGGCGCCAACTAGGCCTACCTGACGCCAGAGTGGGAAGTCGTCCCCATCGACTTCCCACTCCACCCGCAGGAGGCAACCGCGATGGACACCACCTGGCGCAAGAGCACCTATAGCGGCGGGCAGAACGGCTGCGTGGAGGTCGCCGACGGCTTCACCAGCCTCATGCCCGTCCGCGACTCCAAGGACCCCGACGGCCCGGCCCTCCTCTTCTCCTCCCACGCCTGGCAGGCCTTCGTCACCGCCGTCCGCGCCGGCGAGTTCGACGCCCGCTAACAGCGATTCCCGGCCCCGCCGCCCCGGCTCTCGGGGCGGCGGGGCCTTCTCCACCCCTCCGCCAGGTCAACTCCCCCGGGTGGCAACGCTCAGAGGGCGTTACGTGAGGCTTGGTCGAGGGTCGACCTGGTCAGATCTATGCGGATCCTCCGGTCCTCACAGATCGACTCGCCGGTATTCTCGCCGGGGTGACCGAACCTGCGCGGCCCAACGCGGAAGTCTTGGTTGATCTGGCGTCCGGCTGGTGGCCGGAGTACGGCTGGCACCAGGCAGAGGTTCACCACGGTGCTTTCCATGATGTCCTGGTGATTCATGGTCAGACCGTTGCGCGGCTCGTGCGGCACGCACGTGCGGTTGTTCGCCTCGTCGACGAACACCGCGTCCTGACGGTCTTCCGCGCCAGACAGCAACGCTGGATCACGCCGAGGGCGCTCTCCCCGGTGCATACGGCTCCCGGGAAGGGCGCTGGAATGCTCACGTCGTGGGTTCCGGGCCGGCATCGGACCACGGCGAGCTGGCCACAGGTCGCCGAAGAGATCACGTGTCTTCTCCAAGCGGTGGAAGCCGGGGAGGCGTTCGCCGCCGCCGACGGGCTCACCGGGCCGCGCGCCTGGTGCGGCGGGGATCGGTTCCCGCGGATCGTGGCCGACCGGCTTCTCGCGTCGGTCCCGGACGGCGGCGTGCGCGAGGCGCCCACCGCGTCGTGCTCGACGTGCTCGACGCAGAGCAGGCGGTCGCCCCTGTTCCCGTCCACGGTGATCTCGGGATGCACAACATCCTCTGGCATGGTGCCGACACCGACCGGCGGTCGCCGTCAACGATCAGTGGCCTCATCGATCTCGATCACGCCGCTCTCGGTGATCCGGCCATTGACGTCGCACCGCTCCTCGGCCGGTTCGGCACGGCCGCGCTCGCCGGCGTCGTCTCCCCGGGGCTCCTGCGTCGCGCGATGCCGCATCGCGCGACGCTCAGTCTTCAGGTGGCCGCCACGGCCGACCTGCGCGGCGACGAGGCGTTGAGGGAGTTCGCACTGTCCAACTTGGTCAAGCGGTACACGGCCGGAACGCTCCACGACCCCGACGGCACGGTTCCCGATCGGTGACCCTCTCCTCACTCGATGCCGCGTCCCGCGAGGGCGAACATTCCCGCCTCCGGCTCGACCAAGGCCTGCCCTTGAGACGGTGCCGGCGCCGGCCCGGCGGCGGGGGGCTGCGGCTGGGGGTGGGTGAGGCAGTCGTCGGTGAAGGCGAGGGCGCGCAGGTGGTAGGGGCGGGCGGCGTGGCCCAGGGAGAGGTTGTGGCCGGCGCGGTGGGCGGTGACGAGGTGGGCAAGTCCCGGGGGGAAGGGGGCGGTGAGGGCGGTGCGGTGGGCCGGGTCCAGGCGCCACCAGGCCTCGTGGTCGGCGAGGGTCAGGCGTACCGGCACGCGCACGCGGGCCGCGAGGGCGCTGTAGCGGGCGGGCCAGGTGGCCAGTTCGCGGGATTCGAGGGCGGGGACGGGGGTGAGCAGGGTGCGGGCGGCGTGGAAGGTGCCGGGCGGGTAGAGGTTGAGGGGGCCCCAGTTGAGGCGGCCGCCGCCGGCGAGGTCGTCGGGGCGCTCCCAGGCGCCGGGGGCGTAGTGCTGGGCGAGGCCGGAGATGTCGGCGCCGAGCAGGGGCAGGTGGGGGTCGGCGGGCCAGTGGGCGGCGAGGTGGAGGGCGATCTTGCCGCCGAAGGAGTGGGCGAGGAGTTGGACGCCGGCGCCGACGGGGTGGGCGCGGGCGTAGTCGGTGAGGGCGGCGTGCAGGGTGGCGCCCTGGTCGGCGATGAGCTGGCCGTCGGGCAGGCGGTGGGCGGAGGCGCCGTGGCCGGGGCGGTCCAGGGCCAGGACGGTGTAGCCGAGGTCGGCGGCGAGGGTGAGCAGGCTGGTGTCGGGGTGGGCGGGGCCGGCGAAGTAGGCGGCGCGCATGCCGCGGCCGTGGATGGCGAGGACGACGGCTTTGGGGGCGCGGCCCTGGGGTTCGGCGACGAGGGCGGAGAGGGGGATGCCGTCGGCGTCCAGGACGAGGGAGCGGGTGCGCAGGCGGGGGTTCACGCGGCCACCGCCCGGCGGGCGGTGTCGAGGTCGGCGAGCCAGCCGTCGAGGTCGCCGGTGCGCATCAGGGTGGTGCCGATGAGCAGTCCGGCGTAGCCGGCGTCCAGGAGGCGGGCGGCGTCGCTCGGGTCGGTGATGGCGGAGGCGGAGACGGGGGCGCGGGTGCCGGCGGCGCGCAGGGCGGGCAGCAGGCGCAGGCTGCGGGTCAGGTCGCCGCGGTCGCGTTCGCGGGTGCGGATGTCCTTGTTGTTGACGGCGATGACGCAGTCGGCGGGGTCGGGCAGCAGGTCCAGTTCGCGTTCGTCGGTGATCTCGACGAACGGGGTCAGGCCCAGGGCGAGGGCGGCGGTGACCAGGCGGCGCAGGGAGGCGGCGGGCAGCAGGGCGGCGGTGAGCAGGACGGCGGAGGCGCCGAGGGCGGCGGCGGCCTCCAGCTGGGCGGGGCGGGTGAGGAAGTCCTTCTGCAGGACGGGCAGGTCGGTGGCGTCGGCGACCTCGCGCAGCAGGCGGGGGGTGCCGCCGAACCAGCGGCCGGTGACCACGGACAGGCAGGGGGCGCCGGCCTGTTCGTAGCGGGTGACGAGGTCGGCGACGGTGCGCGGGCCCAGCAGGTCGGCGCCGTGCGGGTCGCGGAGTTTGACCTCCATGACCAGGGGGCGTCTCGCGGCCAGCAGGGCGTCGAGGAACCGCGGGGCGCTCATACGGAGGCCTCCTTGGGGCGGGGGTGCCAGGCGTGGGTGAGGGCGGTGACGGCCTCGTGGGTGAAGTCCCCGGCCGGGCCCCGGGCGGCGGTGTCGATGTCGGCGCCCGCGTACAGGGGGTGGTCGGTGACGGTGCGGTAGGTGTCGCGGTTGGCGGCGCTCAGGCCGCCGGCGAGGAGGAAGGGGATGGTGAGGCGGGGCAGCAGGGTGTGGACGTCGGCGGGGGCCAGGGGGTGGCCGGTGGAGCCGACGCGGCCGTCGTCGGTGACGGTGTCCAGCAGGAACAGGTCGCAGCCGGCGCGTTCGAAGGCGCCGATGAAGGGGCGTTCCAGGCAGCGGCCGCGGGAGAGGTGGAGGACTTTGACGAGGACGGCGTAGGGCAGGCGGTGGCGCAGTTCGGCGACCAGGTGGGGGTTCTGGTAGGCGTGGAGCTGGATCCAGCGGATGCCGGTGGCGCGGGCGAGGTCGGCGAGTTGGTCGGCGTCGTCGAGGAAGGTGACCAGGACGGGTTCCAGGCCCAGGCGGATGGCGGTGGCGGCGAGGTGGGCCAGGTGCTGTTCGGACAGGTCGGCGGGGCCGCCGGGCACGCCGTGCCACAGGCCCACCAGGGTGGGGCCGGCCTCGGCGAGGAGGGTGAGGTCGGCGCGGGTGCGGGCCCCGCACACCTTGAGGTGGCGGGGGCGTGCGGACGGGCGGGGGCGGGGCGGGGCGGGGGCGGTCATCGGGAGTCTCCGTGGATACCCCCGGCTTTGGCCGGGAGAGGAAGGGCAATGCCTGCGGAGCAGGTCGGGGAGCGGCGTTTCGCCGGCAGGGCGGACCGCCGTGTGGGTTCCCGCGGGTGGTTGTCAGTGCCTGTCGTTAGGTTGATGTGGTGCATCTCAGGTACTCCTATCGCTTGTATCCGACGGTGGGTCAGCGGCAAGCGCTGGCCCGGACGTTCGGGTGCGCGCGAGTGGTGTACAACGACGCGCTCGCCCTGCGGAAGGCGGCGTGGAAGGCGGACCGGTCGAGGATCCCGACCGGCGCCCTGGCGAAAGCGGTGATCACGGATGCGAAGAAGACGGATGCCCGGTCGTGGCTGGGGTCGGTGTCGGTCGACGCGTTGCAGTCGTCCATCCGTGACCTGGACACCGCGTACCGGAACTTCTTCGACTCGCTGTCCGGCAAGCGGGCCGGCCGGCCGGTGGGCCCGCCGGTGTTCAAGTCGCGCAAGGACGGCCGGCAGTCGCTGCGGTTCTCCCGCAACGGGTTCCGCCTGCGCTCGAACGGCAAGCTGAACCTTGCCAAGATCGGTGACGTGCGGGTCAAGTGGTCGCGGGCGCTGCCCGCCGACCCGTCCTCGGTGACGATCGTCCTGGACCCGTGCGGCCGGTACCACGCCTCGTTCGTCGTGGACGTGGAACCGGGCCATCTCCCGGAGGTTGAAGCTGAAGTCGGCATCGACCTCGGCCTGACCACCTACGCCGTGATGTCCGACGGCACGGTGATCGACAACCCGCGCTTTCTGCGGAAGGCGGAGAAGAAGCTCAAGGCCGCGCAGCGGGCCCTGTCCCGCAAGGCCAAGGGATCGAGGAACCGGGCGAAGGCCCGGCGCAAGGTCGCCAGGGCGCACGCCAAGGTGGCCGACACCCGCAAGGACTGGATGCACAAGCAGACGACCAGGATCATCCGCGAGAACCAAGCGGTGTACCTGGAAGACCTGAACGTGCACGGCCTCGCCCGCACCCGCCTGGCCAAGTCCGTCCACGACGCCGGATGGTCCGCCTTCCGCCGCCTCCTCACCGAGAAGGCCGCCCGGTACGGACGGCACGTCGGCGTCATCGGCCGGTACGAACCCACCTCGCAGGTGTGCTCCACCTGCGGGGTCCTGGACGGGCCCAAGCCTCTCAACGTCCGCACGTGGACGTGCGGCGCGTGCGGTACCTCTCACGATCGTGACCTCAATGCCGCTCGAAACATCCTGGCCGCCGGACGGGCGGACAGGCTAAACGCCTGCGGAGGGCCGGTAAGCCCCGGCGTGGCGATCCCACGCCGGGCACGGCCCGTTGAAACAGGAACCCACCGGAACGCCGGCCGCACCGGGCGCAAGCCCCGTGCCGCAGGCGCGGCCGGAATCCCCGCGCTCTAGCACGGGGAGGACGTCAATTGCCGAGTCCGAGCATGGCGGCGATGCGGTTGTACTGGATCTCGTTGCTGCCGGAGTAGATGGTGCCGGCGACCGCGTTGCGCACGTCCTTCTCCAGCCCGTACTCGGACATGTAGCCGTTGCCGCCGAAGACCTGGACGGCGGCCAGCGAGGTGGCGAGGTTGGACTCGCTGGTGAGGAGTTTGGCGATCGCCATGTCGACGGTGACGTTCTCGCCCGCCTCCAGGCGCTGGGCGGTGTCGTAGAGCCACTTGCGGGCGGTCTCCAGGCGGATCTTGGTGTCGACGATCTTGTTGGCGACCGACTGGTAGGAGCCGATGGGCTTGCCGAAGGACATCCGGGTCTTGGCGTAGTCGAGGCAGCGGGCCAGGCGGTGCTGCATCTCGCCGGTGTTGACGATGAAGGAGTAGAGGATCTCGCGTTTCATGACGTGGTCCAGGACGAGGAAGCCGCCGCCGACGCGGCCCAGGACCCGGGTGGCGGGCACCCGTACGTCGTCGAGGTAGACCTCGGACAGCGGCGAGGTGCGCAGGCCCATCTTCTTGATGGGGTTTCCGGTGCTGATGCCGGGCGTGTCGCGGTCCAGGAGGAACGCGGTGACGCCCAGGGCCCCGCCCTGGGGGTGGGTGCGGGCGTAGACGACGAGGACGTCGGCGACGGGGCCGTTGCTGACGAAGGTCTTGGCGCCGTTGAGGACGAAGTGGTCGCCGTCGCGCAGGGCGCGGGTGCGCATCTGCATGGCGTCCGAGCCGCCCTCGGACTCGGTGATGGCGTGGGCGCCGATGGCCTCGCCGGAGGCGATGCGCGGCAGGTAGGCCTCTTTGAGGGCGGGTGAGCCGAAGGCCTGCAGGGGCACGCCGGTGGAGGCGAGGGAGGTGGTGACGGAGAAGTTGAGGCCGCCGTCGCGGCAGGTCTGTCCCAGGCCCTCCAGGACGTACATGGTGGTGAGCAGGGACTGGCCCAGCCCGCCGTAGCGTTCCTCGAAGGGCAGGGAGAGGATGCCGGTCTTCTGGACGAGGCGCCACTTGTCGTGGGAGAAGGCGGCCTGTTCGTCGCCTTCGATGTGGCCGGCGCTCAGGTCGTCGCCGAAGCGGGCCAGGCCCTCGCGCAGGGCGTTCTGGTCGGCGTTCCAGCGGATCATGACGTTGCCGCCTTCCTCCCGGGCCCGCCTGCGGGGCCCGGGGTGGCAGGCCGGCGCGCGGGGCGCCGGCACGTGACTCGAAGGGGGGATCTCGGCCTAGTAGGCGGAGGAGGAGTGGGCGTCGAGCTGGTGGACCTCGTCGCCGCGCAGGGCCGGGGAGAACACGCAGACCAGGCGCAGGTCCTCCTCGGGGCTCGCGACCAGGAAGTGGGCGTCGTGCCGGTCCAGGGCGTAGAGGCGTCCGGGGGTGATGGGGTGGGTGGTGCCGTCCATGTCGATGACCTCGCCGGAGCCGGCGATGCAGTAGCAGGCCTCCAGGTGGTTGCGGTACTCCAGGCGGGACTTGGTGCCGGCGTTGACGATGGTGTCGGTGAGGGTGTAGCCGAGGCCGTCGCCGGCCACCAGGAAGCGGCGGGACAGGCCGTTGCCCCACTCGACGGTCTGGACGTCGTCAAGGTCGCGGATCAGCATGCTGGTTCTGCCTTTCGGTTCAGGGGGTGAGGGCGGCGGCGCCGGCGGCGGTGCCGGTGCCGGTGGTACGGGCGGTGCCGGTGGTACGGGCGGTGCCGGTGCGGGTGGTGCGTCCGGCCGGGCCGGGCCTGGGGGGCGCGGGCGGGCGGAGGTCGTGGAGGAGGGCGCGCAGGGCCTGGACGGCGTCGCGGCCCTCGGTGAGGGCGGTCTCGATGCGGGCGACGGCGGCGGAGCCGACGATCGCGGCGTCGGCTCCGGCGGCGGCGACCGCGTCCAGGTCGGCGGCGCTGCGCACGCCGAAGCCGACGGCGACGGGGGTGGCGGGGGCGGCGGCGCGCAGGGCGGCGACGGTGGCGGCCAGGGTGTGGTGGCCTGCCGCGGGGGCGGTGCCGGAGCGGCCGTAGTGGGCGACGAGGTAGACGTAGGCGCCGTGGGCGGCGGTGGCGGCGTCGGCGATGACCTCGGGGCCGGAGGTGGGGTAGCAGGTGGCGACCTGCGGCAGGGCGGCCTCGTGGCAGGCCCGGCGCCAGGCGGGGCGCAGGCGCGGCGGCAGGGCGTGGACGAGCAGGGCGTCGGCGCCGGCGGCGGCGATGGCGCGGGCGCAGGCGCCGGGGTCGCGGTGGCGCAGGCTGTGGCTCCAGTCGGCGAGCAGCGCGATCTTCAGGTGCCTCAGGCGCGGGCGCAGGTCGGTGAGTTCGGCCAGGACGGTGTCCAGGGTGGTGCCGGCGGCCAGGGCGCGGGCGGCGGAGCGGCGGATGACGGGGCCGTCGGTGGGCGAGTTGGGGAAGGGGACGGCGAGTTCGAGGACGTCGGTGCCTTCCTCGTCGAGCATGAGGGCCAGGTCGGTCAGGCGCTGGGGCGGGTCGCCGGCGTTGAGGAACAGGGCCAGGCCCGGGCGGCCGTCGGCGCGCGGGGCCAGGAGCGCGGTGTCAGGCATGGGCGCGGTGTCAGGCATGGGCGGGGGCCTTGTGGTCGGCGCGCAGGCGGATCGCCAGGGCGCGGGGGGCGCCGTCGGCGAGGGCGTCCAGGGCGGCGGTGTGGGCGGTGTGCCAGTGGGTGTGGCGGCCGGAGGCGAGGGCGAGGGCGGCGGCGTTGAGGGCGATGGTGTGGGTGGCGGTGGCGCCGGCGCGCCCGGCGAGGGCGTTCAGGAAGTGGCCGGTGAGGTCGCCGGGGTGGGGGGCGAGGTCGGCCAGGGTGCCGTCGGCGGGGGCGACGGCGCCGGCGGGCAGGTGGATGGTGGTGTCGGGGGTGTGCAGGGTGTTGTCGGCGAAGGGCAGGAGTTCGTCGGCGCCGGCGGTGTTGGAGGCCAGCCACACGGCGCGTCCCGGGGTGCGGGGGGCGAGGTGGCGCAGCGCGTCCAGGTCGGCGGTGGCGCAGGCGCCGGTGAGCTGGGCGGTGACGGGGACGGTGGCCAGCAGCGGGCCGAGGGCGTTGAGGAGGCGTCCGAAGGGTTTGAGGGTGAGCGGGAACAGGACGCGGGCCAGGCGGGTGAGGGCGGGCGGGTAGACGTGCGGGCCGGCGAAGGCGATGCCGTGGCGCTGCAGGTGCTCGGCGGTGGCCTGGTGGGAGGAGGTGAGGGTGATGCCCAGGCGTTCCAGCAGGTCGATGGAGCCGGCGGTGCTGGTGTAGGCGCGGGAGCCGGTCTTGACGACGGGGATGCCCATGGCGGCGGCGGTCAGGGCGGCGGCGGTGGAGAGGTTGAAGGTGGCGGGGCCGCCGCCGGTGCCGACGATGTTGACGCTGGCGGGGTGGGCGGGGCCGGGGTGGGCGCTGCGTTCGGTCAGCGAGGTGGTGAAGGCGGCGAGGGTGGCGGGGCCGGGCAGGCGGGTGGTGAGGGCGGCCAGCAGGGCCGCGGCCTGGGCCCGGTCGCTGTCGCGGGCCGGGCCCGGGGCGGGCTGCTCCAGCTGGTCCCACCACGAGCGCCAGGTGTCCAGGTCGACGTCGTGCCCGGCGAGCAGGGCGGTGAGGGCCGGGTGCACGGGTCAGCCGCCTGCCACGGCGCTGGCCGGGACGGCGCGGCGCTGGGTGATGAAGGCGTCGATGGCGGCGACGGAGCGGAAGTTGTTCGGGTCGAGGTCGGTGTCGTCGACGGGCAGTGCGAAGTGGTCCTCGACCCAGGCGATGAGCTTGAGGACGCCCAGGCTGTCGATGACGCCGTCGGACAGGAGGTCGTGGTCGTCGGCGAGTTGCTCGGGGGCGACGTCGGGCAGGAACTCCTCGATGAGGAACCGCTTGATCTGGGCGATGTTGCTCATGGGTTCGTGACTCCCTTGGTGAGAAACGCGGTGGTGGTGGTCAGGCGGTGGGCAGGACGGCCTTGCGGTCGACCTTGCCGGTGGCGGTCTTGGGCAGCGAGGTGTCGTGGATGGCCAGGCGTTCGGGTACGGCGGCGCGCGGCAGGTTGCGGGCCAGGTGCTCGCGCAGGGTGAGGCTGTTGAGGGCGGAGCCGGGGGCGCGGCGCACGGCGGCGTGCAGGCGTTTGCCGGTCAGCGGGTCGGGGGCGGCGGCCACGGCGGCTTCGTGGACCTCGGGGTGGGCGAGCAGGACGCGTTCGACCTCGGCGGTGTTGACGGCGACGCCGCGGACCTTGACCTGGAAGTCGGCGCGTCCGGTCAGGTGCAGGCGGCCCTGCTCGTCGCGCACCGCGAGGTCGCCGGTGCGAAACCAGCGCCGGCCGGCTCCGGCGCCGCCCGGCTGGGTGGTGAAGCGCCCCGCGTCGCGGGAGCGGTCCAGGTAGCCGGCGGCCTGGAAGGGCGTGGACACGTACAGTTCGCCGCTGCCGGGGCCGGTGACGGGGGTGCCGTCGGGGGCGGCGAGCAGGGTGCGCACCCCGGGCAGGGGGGTGCCGATGGGCACCGGCAGGGCGGCGGTGGCGTCCAGGCGGTCCAGGCGGTGCAGGAAGCTGTCGTTGGTCTCGGTGCAGCCGTAGATGTTGTAGAGGGCGGCGCGTGGCAGCAGGGCGGGCAGTGCGGCCAGGGTGCGTGCGTCGATGGCGTCGCCGGTGAACGCGGCGTGCTCGACGCTGTCCAGCACCGCTGCGCCGCCCGCTGCTTGGGCTGCCTGGGCTGCTTGGGTGAGGAGGGCGTAGGCGAGGGGGACGGCCTGCAGGACGTGCGGGCGGTGGCGGGTGAGCTGGGTGAGCAGGTGGCGGGCGTTGAGCGCGTGGGCGGGGTCGATGAGCAGGACGGTGCCGCCGGCGGCGAGGGTGGCCCACACGTCCAGCAGGCACAGGTCGAAGTTGAGGGGGGCGTAGTTGGCGACGACGCGTCCGGGTCCGAGGTCGAAGGTGTCGTGGGCCCAGGCGGTGAAGCGGTCGATCGCGGCCTGCGCGAGGGGGACGATCTTGGGCAGGTCGGTGGAGCCGGAGGTGGTGAGCAGGAAGGAGGTGCCGGCGGCGAGGGTGGGCACGGGGGCGGGGCGGGCCGGGGCGGGCAGGGCGGGGGTGTCCTGGCCGAGGGGGGCGAGCAGGTGGCGGGCGCCGGCCTGGGCGAACAGGGCCGCGAGCAGGGCGGGGGCCAGTTGCGGGGAGGGCAGCAGGAAGGGGCGGCGCTCGATCAGGCAGGCCAGGACGAGGGCGATCTGCTCGGGGGATTTGGCGGCCGGCAGGCCCACCGGTTCGCCCGGGGCCAGGTCCAGCGCGTGCAGGCGCGTTTGTTCGCGTTCGGCGAGGTCGGCGAGCTGGCGGTAGGTGACGGCGCGGTCGTGCCACAGCAGGGCGGTGGCGTCGGGCCGGGTGCGGGCGTGGGCGGTGAACGCGTCGGGCAGCGACAGCGGCGGCGGGGCGGGTGTGGTCACGGCGCTCACTCCCCCGCCGGGGTCAGGGCCGCCCAGCCGGCCTTGACGGCGGTGCCGGCGGGGGTGGCGAGGGTGAAGCGCACCACGGTGGCCCGGTCGTAGGGCTGCAGGGTCAGGCGCAGCGGGGTGGAGGGGGTGGCGGGGGCGGCGAAGCGGGCGCCCAGGGCGGTGAGGCGGGTGGGGTCGCCGGCGCCGTAGCGGTCGGTGATCTCCTCGGCGGCCAGGGCGACCAGGTGCATGCCGTGGGCGATGGCGGCGGGGAAGCCGGCGGCGCGGGCGGCGGTGTCGTCGAGGTGCAGGGGGTTGAGGTCGCCGGCGGCGTGGGCGTAGGCGGTGACGTCGTGGGGGGTGAGGGTGTGGGTGAGGGTGAGGGGTTCGGTGTCGGGGGTGGTGCCGGGGTGGGCGGCCGGTCCCAGGGTGCCGAAGGGGTCGATGG
The DNA here is from genome assembly GCF_044742585.1 of Kitasatospora sp. NPDC087861. Classification (NCBI taxonomy): domain Bacteria; kingdom Bacillati; phylum Actinomycetota; class Actinomycetes; order Kitasatosporales; family Streptomycetaceae; genus Kitasatospora; species Kitasatospora sp. NPDC087861. Next base: position 13,159 of record NZ_JBIUUS010000059.1, on the reverse strand, counting down.
TGGTGGCGCCGAGCAGCAGGGCGGAGGTGGTCAGGTGGGCCAGGGTGCGGGTGCCGGTGGTGAGGTGGGTGGTCAGGGCCAGGCGGGTGCCGCGGGCTTCGCGGCGGGCGGCGGTGACGGTGACCTCGATGTCGACGTCGGTGCCGGCGGTGAGCGGGTGGTGGGTGTGGATCTCCTGGGCGAGGTGGACCACGCCGGTGAAGCCCGGGTCGCCGGTGGTGAGGGTGGTGACGGTGTGCTGGGCGAGGGTGTGGGCGAGGACGAAGGGGTGGGCGGGCGAGGCGCCGGTGGTGGCCCCGGTGGCGGTGGGTGGCAGGCCGGTGCGGGCCGCTTGGCGGTAGGCGGCGAGGTCCTGGCCGCGGACGGTCAGGCGGGTGCGCCGGGCGGGCGGGGCGGTCACGGTCGCGGTCGTCGGCGCGGGCGCGGGCGTGGGTGTGGTCGTCGGCGCGGTCGTCGGTGCGGGCGTGGTCGTCGGCGCGGGCGCGGGTGTGGTCGCGGGCGTGGTCATGCGGGGGTCACCACCAAGGTCGAGTTGTGGCCGCCGAAGCCGAACGAGTTGGACAGGGCCGCGCCCGGCCGGATGGGGCGGGGCTTGCCGTGGACGACGTCGAGGTCCAGGCCCTGCTCGGTGTGCTCGTGGTTGGCGGTGGGAGGGACTTCGCAGTTGTTCATGGCCTGGACGGCGGCGATCAGTTCGACGGCGCCGGCGGCGCCGATCAGGTGGCCGATGGCGCCCTTGGTGGAGGTGACGGGCACGCCGTGGGGGCCGAAGACGGTGCGCAGGGCGGCGGCTTCGGCGCGGTCGTTGTGCACGGTGGAGGTGCCGTGGGCGTTGACGTGGGCGATGTCGGCGGGGGTGAGGTCGGCGTCGGCGAGGGCGGCGTGCATGGCGGCGACGGCGCCGGCGCCGTCGGGGCGCGGGTTGGACAGGTGGTAGGCGTCGGCGCTGGAGCCGTAGCCGGCCAGCAGGGCGTAGGGGGTGCGGTGGCGGGCGCGGGCGTCGGCGAGGCGTTCCAGGACGAGGAAGCCGGCGCCTTCGCCCATGACGAAGCCGTCGCGGTCGGTGTCGAAGGGGCGGCTGGCGCGGGCGGGGTCGTCGTTGCGCTGGGAGTGGGCGCCGAGGTTGCCGAACGCGGCGAGGGTGACGGGGGTGAGGGTGGCCTCGCAGCCGCCGGCCAGGACGACGTCGGCGCGCCCGCTTTCCAGGAGCAGGGCGGCGTGGCCGATGGCGTCGGCGCTGGAGGCGCAGGTGGTGGCGATGGTCAGGGCCGGGCCGTTCCAGCCCAGGCGCATGGCGATCTGGGCGGCGGCGGCGTTGGGCATGGTGACCAGCGGCATCAGCGGGCTCACCCGCAGCGGGCCGGCGGTGGTGTAGAGGGCGGATTCGCGGTCGCTGGTGGTGCGTCCGCCCACCGCGGTGCCCACGACGATGGCGCTGCGTCCGGGGGCGGGCTCGGGTGCTCCGGCGTCCTGGTGGGCGGCCAGGGCCGCGAGGGTGCCGTAGTGGGCGAAGGGGTCGAGGCGGCGGGCGTCCTTGGCGGGGACGGGGCCGTTCTCGGGCAGGCCGGTGACCCTGCAGCCCAGGCGCACGCGGTGGCGGGCCAGTTGCGGGTCGGTCAGGGCGGTGGCGGTGGGGGTGGCGGTGCTGACGGTGTGCCAGAAGTCGGCGAGGGTGTGGCCGGCGGGGCTGATGACGCCCAGGCCGGTGACGGCGATGGGGGGCCGGGTGGGGCGTGCTGCCATGGTCCTTCTCCTGTCCGGGCGTCGGTCGGGGCGCTGGCCGGGGTGGGTGCCGGGGCGCCGGCCGGGGTGGGTGGTCAGATGAGGCCGGTCTGGGCGGCGGCGGTCAGGAAGGCGTCGGCGGCGAAGTCGATGTCGGCGGCGGTGTGGCGGGCGGTGACGGCGATCCGCAGGCGGGCCAGGTCGTTGGGCACGGCGGGGGTGACGACGGGCAGGCCGATGACGCCGGCCTTGCGGCAGGCGGTGGCGTAGTCGTAGGCAGCGTCGTCGGAGCCGGCGATGACGGGCAGCACGGCGGTGGAGGAGTCCATGGTGGAGATGCCGGCGGCGTTCAGGCGCTCGCGCAGGCGCTGGGCCTGGACCTGGGTGTGGGTGACGCGTTCGGGTTCGCGGCGCAGGATCCGCAGGGACTCCAGGGCGGCGCCGGTCTGCGCGGGGCCCAGGGCCGCGGAGAACAGGAACGGGCGGGCGGCGTAGCGCAGGTGGCCGATGAGTTCGTGGCTGCCGGCGATCCAGCCGCCCATGGAGGGGATGGCCTTGGAGAGGGTGCCGAGCTTGACGTCGACGCGGTAGCGGTGGCCGAAGTGCTCCTCGATGCCGCCGCCGGTGGCGCCGATGACGCCCAGGGCGTGGGCCTCGTCGACCATCAGCAGGGCGTCGTGGGCGTCGCAGACCGCGCGCAGTGCGGGCAGCGGGGCGATGTCGCCGTCCATGGAGTAGACGCTGTCGACGATGACCAGGCGCACCCCGGTCGGGGAGGCCGCCTTGAGGCGGCGTTCCAGGTGGTCGACGTCGTTGTGGCGAAAGCGGGTGACGGTCGCGCCGGACAGGCGGCAGCCGTCGACGATGCTGGCGTGGTCGTACTTGTCGATCAGGACGGTGTCGCCCTGGCCGACCAGGGCGCCGACGGTGCCGACGTTGGCGGCGTAGCCGGAGCCGAAGACCAGGGCGCGTTCGCGGCGGGCGAAGCGGGCGACCTCGGCTTCCAGTTCCTCGTGCAGCGGGATGGTGCCGGCCAGGGCCCGTACGCCGTGGTTGCCGGTGCCGTAGACGTCGACGGCGGCCTTGGCGGCGGCCACCACGCGCTCGTCCCCGGCCAGGCCGAGGTAGCTGTAGCCGGACATCATGAGCAGGCGCTCGCCGTCGAGGTCGCAGTAGGCGCTGTCGCGTTCCATGGTGTAGGCGACGAAGCTGTTGCGGCGCGAGGGGTCGGACTCCAGCGCGGCCACGCGGTCCAGGGTGGCGGCGAGCTTCGGCTCCAGGCGGTCCCATGCTCCGGTGGCGTTCACGTGCGGGTCTCCTTCTCGGCGGGGGCGGGGCGGCTCCCGGGCACTCCGGGGCTTTGGGGCTTTGGGGCGTTCGGGCTTTAGGGCTTGCGGGCTTGCGGGCTTGCGGGCTTTAGGGCGTTCGGGCTTTGGGGCGTTCGGGCTTGCGGGTTTTGACGCTTCGGGGCTTCGGGCTTTTGGCTCCGGGGCCCGGGGTTCTGCCGGGCCTTTGTGGTGCGGCCGGTTTGCCTCCGGCTTGTTTCCGCTTGTTTCCGCTATTGCGCTGCGGCCTTTTGCGGCGGGGCCGTGGCGGTGTTTTCTCGAAGGCTTCACGCGGGGTGCTCAAGGATGGCTACATTTCTACGGCAGGACGCGCAAGGCGTCCGCAATAGGAGCCTTCCCGGCCTGCGGTAACGCTCTGACGTGCAGAAACATTGCGTCCACGACGGATGGACCGGCCGGTGGGTATGTTTCGCCAACCAGTGTTGACACCGTGTGATGCGCCGAATGTATGGTCAAAATCCGCCGAAACCGAACGGCTGGTCGGCGGTATTTCCGGTCCAGGTTTCCCACGCCGTCGGCCCGGTGTCACGGGCCGTCGGCTCCGCTTTGGCTCAAGGGGGTTGGAGCACGTTGAACGGCTTCCGGGAAGACAGTCCGTCCGGCAGATCGGGGACATCCTCATGCTGATCCGCCTGACAGGCCTTGTGACGATCGAGCACGACCACGGCGCCCCGCAGCACCTGTCCAGCGCCCAGGCCCAGGTGGCGTTCGCCCGCCTGGTCCTGGAACGCTCCGCCGGCACCAGCCGCGACCAGCTGGCCGACACCATCTGGCCCGACGGACTGCCCGACACCTGGGCCTCCGCGCTGCGCAGCGTGGTCTCCCGGGTGCGGGCCTTCGTCGCCGCGCCCGGCCAGGGCCCGGGCGCCACCCCGCTGATCGCCCAGGGCGGGCGCTACGTCCTGCGGCTGCCGGCGGACGCGGCGGTGGACCTGGAGGCCGCCGCCGGCGCGGTCGGGGAGGCCGGGGAGGCGTATGGGGCCCGCTCCTACGCGGTGGCCCAGCAGCTGGCCGCCGGCGCCATCGCCAACCTGCGCGGGGCGTTCCTGCCCGACCACGAGGGCGAGTGGGCGGGCGGGGTGCGCGAGCACGTGGAGGAGCTGCGGATGTCGGCGCTGGAGACGGCGAGCCTGTCGGCGTCCGCGCTCGGCGAGGAGCACCACGCGCTGCGCTGGGCCGACGAGGCGGTGCGCCGGGCCCCGTTCCGCGAGAGTGCCTACCGCTGCCGCATGGAGGCGCTGGCGGCGGCCGGCAACCGGGCGGAGGCGCTGCGCTGCTACCAGCAGCTGCGCCACGTCCTCGCGGAGGAGCTGGGCATCGACCCGGCCGCCGAGACCCAGGAGCTCTACCTCTCCCTGCTGCGCTCCCCCGCCCCCGTCGCGCCCGCGCCGGCGGTGGTGCGCCCGGTGGACCCGGTGCTGATGGGCATCTTCGAGCCGCTGGCGCTGGCCCGCCTGGCCCGGCCGGTCGGGCCGCCGGTGCGCGCCGCCTGAGGAGCGGGCCCCCGGGGGGCCGGCGCGGCGGGCGGCCCCGGGTCGAGCGGGCCGCCCGCCCTCGCCCCTGCGGGCGGTGGCCGCATGCAGGCGGTGGCCGGGGGGCGTGGGGGTGCGGGAGGGGGCGCGGGCGCGGCGGCGGGCGGGGTGCGCGTGTTGCGGAGGTGTTGCGGTGGGCGTGGCGGGCGGCCTGCCCGTAGTAGCGTCGGGCGCGAAGTCGCGCGCGTGGCGCGGCTTTTCACCGAACCGGGACGGGGGCCGAGCGTTGGGAAGGGGTGGTGGGTGTGGGACGGGCACGCGTGGCGGCGCGGGTGATCGTGCACCCTGGTGTGGAGGACCTGAGCGTCCAGCAGGTGCTGGAGGCGCTCGCGGACCCGGCCCGCAGATCGGTGGTGCGCCGGCTCGCCCACGCCGGCGCCGACCTGAGCTGCGGCTCCTTCGACCTGCCGGTCTCCCGTTCCACCTCCACCCACCACTTCAACGTGCTGCGCCAGGCCGGGCTGCTGCGCCAGTACTACGTCGGCACCACCAAGATGAACGCGCTGCGCGCCGAGGAGCTGGAGGGGCGCTTCCCGGGCCTGCTGTCGGCGGTGGTCTCCGCCGCCGACGCCGAGGCCCGGCAGGCGACCTGACGGCCCTTCGGCCGGCCGGCCGGTGCGGCGGTTTCGCCGGTCCGGCCGGCCGGTGCGGCGGGGCGGGTCAGTTCTCGACGGTGAGGACGATCTTGCCGACCTGGGTGCCGGCCTCCAGGTAGCGGTGGGCCTCGGCGACGGCGTCCAGGCCCTCGAAGACCCGGTCGACGGCGGGGGTGAAGGAGCCGTCCGCCAGCCCGGCGCTGACGAAGGCGTGCGCGCGGCGCAGCCGTTCGCCGTCGCGGGTGACGTCGTGCAGGGAGTAGAAGCGGCTGGTGACGGGGGCGAAGGTGTCCTGGCCGGGCAGGGGTGTGTCGCGGGGGTCGAGGCGGCCGTAGACGATCAGGTGCCCGCCGGGGGCGAGGGTGCGGGCCAGGGTCAGGACTCCGGGGCCGGCGACGGGGTCGAGGACGGTGCGTACGCCGGTGCCGCCGGTGATGTCGTGGACGCGGGCCACCAGGTCCTCCTCGCCGGCGACGACGACGTCGGCGGCGCCGGCGTCCAGGAGTTGCCGCTTCTTGGCGCGGGTGCGGGTGGTGGCGATGGGGACGGCGCCCAGGCGGCGGGCGGTGCGGATGGCGGCCAAGCCGACGCCGGAGGCGGCGGCGGTGAGCAGGACGTGGTCACCGGGGCGCAGGTGGCCGTCCTCGGCGAGGGCGCCGTAGGCGGTCAGGTAGGGCATCCACACGGCCGCGCCCTGCACGTCGGTGAGGCCGGCCGGGTGGTGGACGACGGCGCGGACGGGCACGAGGGCGTGGGTGCGGTAGACGCCGTAGTCGTTCTGGGAGAAGGCCGGGACGGTGTCGACCCGGTCGCCGACGGCGAAGCCGGTGACGCCTTCGCCCAGGGCGTCCACGGTGCCGACGGCCTCGTAGCCGGGGGTGGCGGGCAGCTTCGGCTCCTCCAGGTAGGTGCCGGAGCGGAAGAGGGCCTCGGCGCGGTTGAGGCCGATCGCGCTGACGCGGATGCGCAGTTCGCCGGGTCCGGGCACGGGTACGGCGGCGGGTCGCACGGTCAGGACCTCCGGTCCTCCGGTGCGGTCGAAGACGACGGCCCTGGGCATGGCGCAACTCCCCTGTCACGGACGGCCGGTGGCGGCCTCGGCGTGCGGTGTGGGCCTCCACGAAACCCGCTGTACGGGGAACTGTCAAACTTCGACGATTCTCGGAATAGTGGGCCCTCGGGCGGGGTTGCAGGTGAGTTGAGCGCTCGTCAGGTGCGGACTCGGTGCGGACTCGGTGCGGGGTCACCAGGTGGCGCCGCCGCCTTGGCGGGTGGTGGCATCCCGTCCTCGGCCTTGGAGACCGCACCCGCGAGCGGTACCCGCCCCCCGCTGCCGGAGCGCGTCGCGGGGCCGCTCCCGTGGCGGTCGTGATCAGCGCTTCCGGCAAGGCCACTGCGGCCCCCGTGCCCAGCAACTCTCCGTTCGATCCGGGAGGGGAACATGGCACCGGTGCGTGTTGACGCGGCAGAGCACGCGGTGGCCTCGTAGCGGACGGCGGCATCGGTGACTGACCGGCGCTTTTGACGCACGCCCTAGCCAGGGGTCCCGGCCGCCTCCCTCAGGAGGGCCTCGAAAGCCGCCACCGCCGGCGGCAGTCGCCGGCCCCGCCGGGTGGCGGTGTAGACGTGCCGCACCGGGGTGTCGTCCGGGTGCAGGGGGATGAGGGCGAGGTCGGGGCGGGCGGCGCGGGCGGCCAGGGAGGGGATGAGGGTGGGGCCCAGTCCTGCTGCGACCAGGCCGAGTTTGGCGGTCCAGGCGGCGACCGCGTACTCGATGCGGGGTTGGAAGCCGCTGCGGAAGCAGGCGGCGAGGAGGGTGCTCTCGGCGTTGCGGCGGGCGGCGATCCAGGGTTCGTCGGCGAGTTCGGCCAGCCGCAGGCGGCGGCGCCGGGCGAGGCGGTGGCCGCGCGGGAGGGCGACCAGCACCGGGTCATCCAGCAGCAGCCGGTAGTCGAACTGCTCGGTGTCATCGGCGGGTTCGGTGTACGAGGCGATCAGGGCGAGGTCGATCGCACCGCCGCTCAGCAGGTCCAGCAGGTGCGCGGAGAGTCCCTCGGTGAGGCTGACCGCGACGTCCGGGTGGGCGGCGCGGAAGGCCGCAAGGGCGCCGGGGACGAGGGCGGCGTTGGCGCTGTCGAAGGCGCCGACCCGCAGCCGCCCGGCGGTGAGGTCGGTGAGCGCGGCGAGGTCGCGCCGGGTGGTGTCGAGCCGTTCCAGGATCGCCTCGGCGTGCGGCAGCAGTGCGCGGCCGTGCTCGGTCAGCCGCACCCCGCGGGCCAGCCGGTCGAACAGTGGTGTGCCCAGCTCGCCTTCCAGGGTGGCGATCTGCCGGGAGATCGCGGACTGGGTGAAGCCCAGCCGCTCCCCGGCGGCGGTGAAGGAGCCCAGGTGCGCGACGGTGCGGAAGACGTCCAACCAAGCCATGTCCATTCCGCATGACTATCATGCAAGACATTCGCTTGTCGCCTGTCTCGTGGCTGCCTAGCGTGGCGGCCATGGAGAAGATCGCTTTTCTGGGGCTGGGCCGGATGGGCCTGCCGATGGCCCGTCGACTCGCCGCCGCCGGCCACCCGTTGACCGTCTGGAACCGCTCCCCCGGCCGCGCCGGGGGCCTCGCCGGGGCCACCGAGGCCACCACCCCGGTCGAGGCCGTGCGCGGCGCGGACGTCGTCGTCACCATGCTGTCCACCCCGGCGGCCGTCGCCGAGGTGGCCGACCGGTTCACGACGGGGCTCGCGCCGGGCGCGCTGTGGATCGACATGTCCTCGATCGGCCCGCGGGCCACCGCCGAACTGCGCGCCCGACTTCCGTACGGCGTCGCCCTGGTGGACGCGCCGGTGATCGGCAGCGTGGGCCCGGCGGCCACCGGCGACCTGGTGGTCTTCGCGGGCGGCGAGGACGCCGACCTGGACCGCGCGCAGCCCGTCCTGGAGCGCTTGGGCCGGGTGCGGCGCTGCGGCGGCCCGGGGGCGGGTGCGGCGCTGAAGGTGGTGGTGATCGGCGCGATCGTCGCCTCCGTCACCGTCGTCGGTGAAATCCTCGCGGTGGCAGATGAGTTGGGCGTGCCGCGGGAGCAGGCGCGGGAGGTGCTGTCGGCCGGGCCGCTCGCGGGGGTGGTGGCCCGGGCGCACAGCACGGAGTCGGACTTCCCGGTCCGCCTGGCCGCCAAGGACCTCGCCCTGGCGGGCGGCGGACCGGTGCTGTCGGCGGCCCGCGCGGTGCTGCTGGCGGACCCGTCGATCGCCGAGCAGGACCTGTCGGCGGTGGTGGACGCCCTGCGGCGGGGGTAGGCCCACCGCAGGGTTCAGGTGCCGGGCAGGTCCTGGCCGGCCTCGTGGTGGACGTGGATGTCGCCGTGCATCGCGGTGTACACGGTGCCGTGGCCGCCCGCGGTGTTGTTCCGGGTGGATCCCGGGGGCTCGGATTGGACACCTGGCTCGCCGCGAACCGCTCCCGCTACGAGATCAAACCGTTCCTCGACTGGGCCGCCCGACGCGGCCTCACCGCCCCGCACACGGTCGCCGCGCCACCCACCGCCACCGCCGCCGCGGTCCTCACGGAGGAAGAACGCTGGCAACAGCTCCGCCGCTGCCCCACCGACACCGCCCTACCGCTGGAGGTCCGCGTCGCCGGCTCCCCCGTCCTCCTCTACGGCATCCCCGGCGAACGCCTGCGACACCTGACCACCGACCAGATCCACGGCACCAATGGGAAAGACGTTCCTCCAGCTCGGCCAAGCGAGACTGTGGATCCCACCCCGCCTGGCCGAACTCCTTCACCAACCTTGCCGACGCGCCACGCCAGCGCTCTGCCCTGGTCCGAACCCTCACCGGCCAAACCCCGTGACTGTGCCCCGGCGTCGTGCCTGGTCACCCACTCAGCCGCAAAGCGTTCAACGACCAGCTCGTACGTCAGGGCGTCCATACCAGAGCGGCGCGCACCGCAGCCCTGATCGCCCTCGCCACCGACCTGCCCGCACCAGTGCTGGCCGACCTCCTCGACGTCCACATCCACACCGCACTGAAGTGGGCCCGTCACGCTCAACGCGACTGGACCACCTACCTCACCCGCGCGTGCCGCCGGCCTCGCCGACACTGCGGAACCAGGTCGGCCATGAACGTCAGCCTCCTCTGGCGGCCGGGCCGTTCAGTCCGGGAAGGAAGCGGGCTTGACGCGATGCACTTGAGCGCTTCGATCGGGAACCGTCGCCGACTGCGCGTCGATCGCCAGCAGGAAGTTGACATTCCGATACCCGACTACTCGGGCTGCGTCACTTCCAGGGCGCTGGAACAGACGGGGCGGGTGCGGGCGGCGTAGGAACGAGCGGCCACGATGAGACCGATGCCCAGACCGCCGAACGCCAGGCCGCCGAACTCGACGAACCAGGTGATCCCCGAGCCGGAGGTGAACGGCGGGGACGGCTTGATCTCGGGCAGTACGCCGACAGCCATGAGCGGGGCCATGACGGTGAGGACGGCCCCGTACATCGTCAGAGGGATGCCGGTCAGCCAGGCCGGAATCAAGGGCAGCAGGCGCGGGACCCGTCGTCCGGACAGGAACAGCGTCCAGCGGGGGAACACCTGCCCCCACACGTACAGCAGCCCCAGCAGCAGGAAGATCCCCACCATCGCGGCCAGCACGGTCACGTCGATCCCCGCCGACGCGGTTGCCTTCGACGGCCCAGACGCGCCGACGCTCGTCGTCCTCTGCCAGTCATCGCCCGCGACGCCGAGCGCGTTGCCGCCCAGCGTCCAGATGGTCTTGGCTCCCGCCCACGGCAGGAGTCCGCACATGAGCAGGTACACCGCGACGCGGGTCCGCCCCGGGGCCCGGGAGGCGGCTGGGTGGGCAAGCGGGCCGTCGCTGGCGCCGGCGTGCGGCCGCCCGCATCGCGGGCAGTCGCCGCGCAGCCGTCGGCGGTGCGACAAGCCGACGAGGAGCAGGAGGGCGACACCGGCCGTGTTCAGCAGCACCTGGGCCAGACCGGTGGTGCTCTCGATCCCCGAGAGCGTCGTCATCGTCACGAAATGGATCGGCAGCCCGTTCATTCCCACGACGAACACCGGGAGCGCCGTGGTCAGTGCCGTCGCCACCGCAACCCGGCCGAGATCGGCGAGAGTTCGGGTGCCGGCCAGGCAGGCGCCGCCGGCCAGGAGCGCGAGGGCCGCCAGGAACAGCTGGACCCCTGGCGCGTACGCGGAGTGCTCCTTCCATTGCACGGTGGTGCCCGTCACCGCCCAGGTGACCTCGACAGCGGCGTACAACACGCCCCAGGATGCGGCTGCCACGGGCGCCCACACGGGCCACCGCCGCCACCACAACTTCCGCCCCGGGCATGTGGTCGGTGGCCCAGGAACGCCGCCCACCTCCAAGTTCGCTGGAACAGCCACGGTGACCCCCGTATCTCCGGATTGCCGACACTCCAAGGCTCCGCGTCACCCGCGCTGATCACATCCATCCCACGGATCATCGGACTCCCCCGCGCGGGGGAAGGCCGGATCGTGAGCGTCAATCCGTCAGGTAGCCATGAGATGAGGAACCGACCCGAACACTGAGGAATACTCCGCAGATCGAAAAACCCCACTGCACCAGTTGCCGGCGGCGTTGTGCAGGTAGCTGTAGCCGGCCCCGGAGCGGTTCTTGCGGCCGGCCGCTCTGCCCAGGGTCTTGTGGCCGCCGCCGTCGGGGATGTTGCCGAGCTTCTTGACGTCGACGTGGACCAACTCGCCTGGCGCGCTGTGCTCGTAGCGTCGCACGACTCCTCCGGCGGCGCGGTCGAGAGGTGTGAGGCGGGCGAGCCGGTAGCGGGTCAGGACGCGGTGCACGGTGGCCGGGTTCAGCTTCAGCGGGTAGGCGATGCGGGCCGGGCCCCACCGTCGCAGGACGCGGACCTTGAGGATCCGCCGCTCGGTGCGGGTAGGGGTCCGGCGCGGGCTGTGGTGCGGCCGGGAGGACAGGTCGCTCATGCCTGCTGAGCCATCTGCGGGCGATGAGAGGTGGTGCGGCCACCGGCCCGTCCCCGGTGGACCGGGGCAAGACCGGCAGCAAGCACCACGTGATCGTCGAGGCCCACGGCATCCCGCTGGCCGCCACGCTGACCGGCGGCAACCGCAACGACGTGACCCAACTGATCCCACTGATCCGAGCCGTCCCGCCGATCCGAGGCAAACGCGGCCAACCGCTGCGCCGCCCGAAGCACCTCTACGCCGACCGCGGCTACGACCACGAGAGCTACCGCGACCAGGTCCGGCGGTTCGAAATCACCCCGCACACCGCCCGACGCGGCACCGAACGCGGCTCCGGACTCGGCGTACACCGCTGGATCGTGGAAGGCGCCATCGCACTACTGCACTGGTTCCGCCGCCTACGCATCCGCTGGGAGATCCGCGACGACATCCACCAGGCCTTCATCACACTCGGTTGTGCCGTCATCTGCTGGCGACGACTGAGGACCCCGCACTGATTCCAGTCCAAAGTAAGGTGGACTTCCATGTCTCGAACTCGCGCCAAGCACAAGGAGGCGGAATGCTCGCCAACTCGTCGGCGCTGGCGGCCGGAAGGCGTCATTCGGTCGGACGGCGCTGGGACGCAACCGTCTCGCCGTGGGCAATACCGCAGCCGCTGAATGTCGTGTCGAGCGCTGGGAAGACGTCGTCGCGGTGGCAGCTGGCAACGTCCATACCGCGACGAACACGGGCAGGTCTCATACGGTGGGACTCCGGTCGGACGGCACGGTGCTGGCAACGGGGTGGAATGGCGATGGGCAATGCGATGTCGCCGGATGGCGAGGCGTCACGGCCGTGGCCGCAGGCTGGCGCCGCACGCTCGGGCTACTCGCGAATGGCCGCGTGCTAGCAGTTGGCCGGAGTTCGGAAGGACAGTGCGACGTGCAGTCCTGGCGCGAGATGGTCGTCCTCTCGTGTGGTGACTGGCACTCGGTCGGTGTCCGGTCGGACGGTTCTGCACTGGCCGCGGGGAACAACCGACGACGGCAGTGTGCCGTTGAAGGGTGGCGTGACCTGGCCGCCATTTCGGCCGGGTATCTCCATACCGTCGGCCTCGGAGCCGACGGACGGGCAGTAGCGACCGGAGACCGGGCAACTGGGGCGTGCGAGGTCGATGAGTGGGAAGACGTGGTGGCGCTCGACGCGGGCAGCCACCACACCGTCGGGGTCACTGCGTCCGGACGGGTCCTCGCAACGGGAGACAACAGCTTCGGACAGTGCGAAGTCGGCGATTGGCGCGACATTGTCGCCGTGGCGGCCGGTTCAACGCACACCCTTGGCCTGCGTGCCAACGGCACAGTCGTGACCGCAGGGAACAATGCCGACAGACAGTGCGAAGTCGATGCCTGGTCCGGAGTCCAGCTTCCACAGGCCTCCGGGCCGCGCCGACGCGAACTCACATGCCGTCATTCCCGAGCCCCAGAGACCTCATTGAGGAGTTTTCATCCTGAGAACCGCAGTTCACGGGGGCTGGCGTGAGTTCGAGGCGGGGTGCTCGGGCTGGTCGGGGGCGTGATCGCGGTCGGGTGATCGTCCGTCAGCGGGAGATCTCCGCGTTCGTCAGCACGAGCAGGGCCCGCAGGAGCACTGTCGCGTGCCGGACGTTCATCCGGACCTTGGTCAAGATCCTCCAGTTCTTCAGGTCGGCGAAGCCGTGCTCGTTCGCCGCTCGTTCGCGGCTGACCAGCCGGTTCGCCTCCTTCTGCGCCGCGGTCAGCGGATGACCCCGGGTCGCCCTGCGACCGGTGACGATCACAGCGTCATCGGGGTCGTCGTCCAGGCCGACGAAGCCCAGATCCGTCAGAGCCCCGAGCCCCGCTTCCCGCAGGTGCGCGGTGAGCTTGTTGTGGCGGGCGGCGGTGATCTCGCTGGAACGGCCCGGCTTCGCGGCCGAGATCCAGATCAGGTTGCCCTTCTCATCGGTGAGCGCGAGGAACAGCAGGCCGTGGGCCTTGTGC
>NZ_JBIUUS010000058.1:0-33810 GCF_044742585.1 Kitasatospora sp. NPDC087861 | reverse complement strand
GGCCTGCTTCATCCGGACATACGTGACCGAGGCCGGGTCCTCTCCCACGAGCACGGTCGCCAGACAGGGGGACACCCCCGCGCGCCGACGGATGTTCTCGGCGGCTGCCGCGCTGGTCTCGGTGATTCGGCGGGCGAGATCCGTACCGTCCATCAGCCGCGCCTGCTGCGTCTCCATCACGTACCACTCCTGAGCTCCACAGTGAGGTGCCCAGGCGCACGGCATCGACGAGACGTCAGGCCGCTCCCCGGTGGTACCCCACCTCAGCGCCAGTCACGGCCCAAGCTCACAATACCGGCGACTACCAGCCGATTGGTCCCGTCCACAGATCTTGACAATTGCTCCGCCACGATCCGACGGGTCGTCAACCTGCTCTGTCCCGGCGGCCTGGCCGATCTGACCGGTGCTGATCCCGGTGGTGCGGACTCGGTGGCCGTGGATGGCAAGGCCGCCCGTGGCTCCCGGCTCGGCCAGACTCCCGCCGCCCACCTGCTGGCCGCGATGACCAGCGACGGCCGGACCATCACCCAGCTGCGGGTTCCCGACAAGACCAACGAAATCACCTGCTTCGCGGCTCTGCTGGAGCCCTACGACCTGACCGGGGTCACCGTAACCGCCGACGCCCTGCACACCGAACGCGCCCATGCGCGGTTCCTGGTGGAGGAGAAGAAGGCCCACTACCTGTTGGTGGTCAAGGCCAACCAGCCCGAGTTGCACCGCCGACTGCGGTCACTGCCGTGGAAGGACGTCACGGGGAGGCGCTACGACCGCGAGATCGCCCACGGTCGCAAGGAGACCCGCGTGACCAGGGCCCTCACCGTCACCGGTCTCGGCCTGGACTTCCCCCACGCCGTCCAGGCCGTGCGCATCCTGCGACACCGCACCGACCTCAAGGACGGCACGGTGAGCCGCCAGACCGTCTATGCGATCACCGACCTGACCTCACAAGAAGCCTCACCCCAGCGCCTGGGCCGGCTCGCCAGGTCGCAGTGGACCATCGAGAACCGGCTGCACTTCGTCCGCGACACCACCTTCGGCGAGGACGCCTCGAAGATCCGCACCGGCCACGGACCCGAGAACATGGCGACCCTCCGCAACTTGGCGATCAACACGCTGCGGCAGCACGGATACCGCAACATCGCTGCCGGCCTCCGCCACGTCTCCTACGAGCCCTTCAATAGGTCGCTGGACCTCTTGGGTATTGCCTGACCAGCCGGTTTACATGATCACCGGGACTTTGAAACACCCCTGGCCGGGGTCAGCCCTCCACCGGCAGGCGAACGCTACGGCTTCACCCATCCGAGCGACATCACGAATTCAACTTCAGTAGCCGTTGTCGTACCGATCAGAGCGCTTGTCGATCGAACGGGAGTCTCGATCGGGTGATTACCCGCCAGTAGAAACACCGGTAATGCTGGACGCAATCCGCTACCTGGTGGACAACGGCATCAAGTGGTCGGCGATGCCCGCGGACTTCCCGCAAGGGGACCGGGTGTACGCGTTCCTCCGCCGCTGGCGCGACCGGGACCTGGCCAAGTCACCCCTTGTGCCTCGCCGCCTGCGGAGATCCGGACGTCCGGGGCGTTCGTGCTCCATGACGGAAGCGATCGGGCCGCCGGCGCCGCGGCGTGTCAAGCGGGCGGATTCGCGTCGCCGGGGCGAGCTGGACGGTGCCGCATGGCCGAAGAGCCACTAGGTACGGCGCCGGCCCAGTAGGAGAATTGACTCGCATTCCGATGAAGATTCACACCGGCTCCGGGAGAAATACATGGACATCAGTTCCCTCCAGCGACTTGTCTGGGACAACAAGGTGCTGAAGGGCTACAACACCACCGACGTGCCACTGGAGTTCTGCATGCTCCAGGAGAAGGCGGCGGCGGCCTTCACCGCCTGGCGGAATGGCAACGAGATCCTCGGGGAGGAATTGGCCGACGTCGTGCTCTACGTGGCGAGCATCGCCGAGATGACCGGCCTCGATCTGCAGCACGCGGTCAAGGTGAAGACCGACAAGAACGCGGCCCGCGCTGACTGATGAATGCGGGCGCCGAGAAGGTGAAAGGTGATGACCATGGCCCGGAGCGGAACACGAGGACTGTCCTTCGGCGAGATCGCCGACCGTTACGATCGCTTTCGGCCCAGCGTGCCGTCGGCGGCTCTGGACTGGCTCCTCCCGGACGGGTGCGAGACGGTGGTCGACCTCGCTGCTGGCACCGGCGCGTTGACCCGGGGCCTGGCGGACCGGGTGCGGCACGTCATCGCCGTCGAGCCCGACCCGCGGATGCGCGAGACCCTCGCCCGTACCTGCCCGCACGCGCTGTCGCTGCCGGGAACCGGCGAGCAGATGCCCCTGGCCGACAGCCAGGCCGACGCGGTACTGATTTCCATGGCCTGGCACTGGATGGACCCGGACCGCGCCATCCCGGAGATCGCGCGGGTGCTCCGCGGAGGCGGTACGTTCGGCGTCCTGTGGAACCACCGGGACCTGTCCGTCCCATGGGTCGCGGAGCTCGACCGCTTCACCCGCGCACTGCGGGCCCGCGAGAGCGGCCGAGGTGTCACCGCTCCAGCGCCGACCCGTGACGTCATGGACCCGCCGACCGGGTCCCTGTTCAGTCCTCTCGAGGAACTGCGCCTCACCTGGTCGATGACCGTGACCGTCGAGGAGATCGTCGGGCACCTGGGCACCGACGTCAGCGCGGTCGCGCTGTCGGCTGAAGCCCGGCACGCCGTGGACGAGCAGGTAGCCCGATACGCCCGCGACGAGCTGGGCCTGTCCGGCGACCGGACGGTCGAACTGCCGATGGCATGCCGTTGCCTGCGCACCACCAGGAACCCGGACAGCGCACCGTGAGCGTCTTCGGTACCCGGGTAAAGCGGGTAGAGGACCTGCGCCTGCTCACCTCGGGGGGCGTCTACGTCGACGACCTGCGGGTACCCGAGCTCATCGGGGCGGCGCACGTGACCTTCGTGCGTTCCCCGGTCGCGCATGCGATCATCACCAGCATCGACACGTCCCAGGCGAAGGCCCACCCTGGCGTAGTGGCCGTCTACACGGCCGCAGACTTGACCGACCTCCCAGCAGCACAGCCTTTCCGGGAGTCGGAGCGAGGCGACGGGTTCTTCGCCGAGCCCCTGCTCGCCGGAGAGAAGGTCCGATTCGTGGGCGAGCCCGTCGCGGTCGTGCTCACCGACGAGCTGCACGTCGGCCGGGACGCCGCGGAGCTCGTCGACGTGCGCTACGAGCAGATCCCCGCCGTCGTCGGCCCCGCTCTGGCTCTCCTCGACGACATACTCCTGTTCGAGGAGGCCGGGACCAACCTCGCCGACGAGCGGGACCGCGACACCTATGACGACGCCGTCTTCGCGGACGCGGAGGTGGTCGTCGAGCGGGACATCGTGAACCACCGCGTGGCCTGCGTCCCGATGGAGTGTCGTGCCACTGCGGCCGCCTTCGACGGCTCGAGGCTCACCGTGTGGCACAGCAGCCAGAACGCTCAACGCTGCCGGAGCACCCTCGCCGTGTCCCTGGGCATCTCGCCGGCCGCGATCCGAGTGATCGTCCCCGACGTCGGCGGCGGGTTCGGTGCGAAGATCGGCATCGACCGGGACGCGATCGTCGTCGCCTGGGCCGCGTGGAAGTCGGGAACCGCGGTGCGGTGGGCGGAGAGCCGCGCCGAGAACCTCGTCGCCATGACCCAGGGCCGCGCCCAGCTCAACCGCGTCAAGCTCGGCGGCAAGCGCGACGGCACGATCACGGCCTACCGCCTCGACGTCGTCCAGGACGCGGGTGCCTACCCGCGCACCAGCACCCTCGCCCCCGTGACCTGCAAGATGGCCCCCGGCGTGTACAACATCCCCTGCGTGCAGGCCGGTTTCCGTTATGTCGTCACGAACACGACCCCCGTCAACAAGTACCGCGGCGCGGGTCGACCGGAGGCCACGGCCGCCATCGAGCGAGCTGTGGACCTGTTCGCTCTCGAGATCGGCATGGATCCGGCCGAGGTGCGCCGCCGCAACGTCATCGCCGCTGACGCGTTCCCGTTCCACACCAGAACCGGGGCCCGCTACGACTCCGGTGCGTACGAGGCGGCCCTCGACAGGGTCCTCGAGGCCGCCGACTACCCGGGGCTCAGAGCCGAGCAGGCCGCCCGCAGGGACAACGGCTGCGTGAAACTGCTCGGCATCGGCATCTCCGTCTACGTGGAGATGACCGGTGGCGGTGGTGAGACCGCCAAAGTGACCGTGGACAGCAGGGGACGGGCAACGGTGCTGACCGGCAGCTCGGCGCAGGGTCAGGGCCATCACACCGCCTGGTCGATGCTGGTCGAGGCCGAGCTCGGCATCCCGATCGACCAGATCACCGTCGTGCACGGGGATACCGACCTCATCCCGAAGGCCGTTGGCACCTACTCCAGCCGGTCGCTGCAACTCGGCGGTACCGCGGTCCACATGGCCGCCTCCGAGGTCAGGAACCAGGCCCAGCGGCACGCCGCCGGCCTCCTCGGAGCCTGCGTGACCGACGTCGCCCTCGACATCGGTTCCGGCACCTGGCACGTGGCAGGCAACCCCAGCCGGTCCCTGAGCTGGGCCCAGGTCGTCGAGCAAGTCGGGACGGATGGCATCAGTGCCGATGTCGAGTTCGACTCGGACCATCCGACGTTTCCGTTCGGTGCGCACCTCTCGGTCGTCGAGGTCGACACCGAGACGGGGACGACCACGGTGCTCCGCCACGTGACCGTGGACGACGCGGGGCCGGTCCTCAATCCGGTCCTCGCCGAAGGCCAGCGCCACGGAGGCATCGCGCAAGGGATCTCCCAGGCGCTGTTCGAGGAGGTGCGGTACGACGATGACGGCAACCCACTCAACGCGACGCTTGTGCACTACTGGCCCGTCACCGCCGCCGACCTGCCCGGCTTCGAACTGGAAACCGGCGAGACCCCCACGGACGTGAATCCGCTCGGCGTCAAGGGCATCGGCGAATCGGGAACGATCGGTTCCACTCCCGCGGTGCAGAACGCGGTCATCGACGCGGTCGCCCACCTCCGTGTCCGGCACATCGACATGCCGCTGACACCAAGCCGGGTCTGGGCGGCGATCAGGGAAGCAGGCGTCGAGCACCGGGTTCAGCGTTGAACACCGGGTTCAGCTTGAACGGCGAACAGATCACTGACGGGTCCCGACGAGCGCACCGATGATCCGTCGATCTCCACACCGGCCATGGGCGGTACCGCGCCCACCAATCCTCAAGCCGAGAGCGAGGCTGTCATGGTGCGTCCCCTACCACGCGGTGTACAGGACCTTCCGCCCCACACCGAGAACCTGATGACGTCAAAGGAAAGGCGACGCATCCTCCTCCGGGACATCGATGTGGTCATCGACGGCGGTGCGAATGGCGGTCAGTACGCGAGGTGGATGCGCCACTGCGGCTTTCGCGGGGAGATCCTCTCGTTCGAGCCGGCGTCCGCGACGTTCGACGTGCTGTCCGAAGCTGCCCGGTCGGACGACAACTGGCACTGCCACAACGTGGCACTCGGGCCGGAAGACGGCCAAGTCCTGTTGCACCTGACGCGTACGTCGCTCGGCTCGTCGGTCTTCAGCCGGACCGGTCTGCACTCCCGCATGTGGCCCGACGACGTCGACGCCGGTACGGAACTGGTCCCGATGCGATCGCTGCGCTCCCTCTGGCATGAGCTGGGCTGCGAAGGGCGCCGGGTGTACCTGAAGCTGGACGTGGAGGGCGCTGAGCTGTCCGTCCTCGAGGGTGCGGGGCCGATCCTCGACCGCATCGCGCTGCTGGAACTCGAACTGTCGTTGGCCGACATGCACGAGGACGCGCCCGCGTTCCCCGACGTGTTGAACTTTCTGACCGCACGCGGCTTCTCGGTGGTCGCCCTGGAGCAGAACCACAAGGGCGACGAAGCAACCGGTCATATGCTGATGATCGACGGCATCTTCCGGCGTGGAGAGCTGACGGCTTCTCAGCGAAGCGATCCGGGCGAATTGACGTGAACCTCCCATGTGCCTGGAAGGACAGGTCCCACCATGAGGTCCTGTCCCCAAGCTACTCAGCCGAAGTGGTGGCGGGCCCCACCGCTGTGGCCACCGCGAGAGCAGGGTGCTCGTCGGGTCGCCAGGCCTGCTCGACGCCCGGGTGACCTGCCCGACTCATAGCCGGACCCCTGCCTCCTCGGCTATTTCGGCTGAACGGGCCACTGTGTCACCGTCCATGAGGATGCGAGGGACGATCGCATCGCCGTACTCGAGGCCGAGCAGTTCCGTCAAAACGAACGTGATCTCCACGGCACTCAGTGAGTCTCCCCCCAGGTCATGAAAGTCATCGTGCACTCCCACCTCGTCCAGGTCCAGGACGTGTGCCCAGGTATTCGCGATCAGCTCCTCGATCGGCCCTCTCGGCTCCTGGAAGGCCACCTCGAGGGCCGGCCGGGCACGTCCTGGCGGGTCAAGCCGATGCACGTCAACCTTCCCGTGCCTGCTCAAGGGCATGGAGTCGAGCAGAACGAACTTCGAGGGAATGGAGCGGGCCGGCAGTAGCCGTGTCAGATGCTCGTGGAGTGCACTCACGGGGTTGCCCATCTCATGCTGGTTGTCGACCACGACGTACGCGACCAGCACCGTGCGGCCACTTCCGGACGCATGGGCCTTCACGTAGGCGTCGAGGACCCTCTCGTGGTCGCGCAGCGCCTGGATGATCTCGCCGGGCTCAACTCGCTGGCCACGGATCTTGAGCTGATCATCGGCACGGCCGCAGTACTCGATCTGCCCGTCAGGCGTGTATCGGCCCAGGTCCCCGGTACGGAACGTCCTCCAGCCTTCGGGCGCATCGAGGTGGATCAGATTGAAGCGGGCCGCCTCCTCCTCGTCGGCTCCCAGGTACCCGACCGCAACGCCTGCGCCCTGTATGTGTATCTCACCCGGTTCGCCAATCGGGCACACGAAGCCGTCCCCATCCAGGACGTAGAGTCGAGTGTTGGTGATCGGACGCCCGATGGGAACCGGCTGCCGCGGGGCCGCACTCGCGGGATAGTGCGTGACATCGATCGCAGCTTCGGTGGGTCCGTACAGATTGTGGAGCTCCGCTGCGGACTGTCGGCTGAATTCCTCGACGAGCGCGCTGTCCAGGGCCTCTCCGCTGGAGAACACCATGCGCAGGCTCGGGCAGCGGCGAGCGCCTTCGGCCCGGAGCCACATGCGCAGCATGGAGGGTACGAAGTGGGCGACCGTCACTTGATGTTCGTTGAAGAGCGAGATCAAGGCCTCGGGTGAGGCGTGTTCACCGGGCGGTACGATGACGGTTGCCGCGCCGGCGTACTGGGGCCAGAACATCTCCCAACCGGCGACATCGAAGGTGACGGGCGTCTTGAGAGCAACCCGGTCGCGGGGCCCGAGCGGGAAGGTCTCCTGCATCCAGCGGAGCCGATTGGCGAAGCCGGCACGACTGCAGATGACGCCCTTGGGCCGACCGGTCGAACCCGAGGTGAAGATGACCTGGGCGGCAAGGCACATTCCGCCAGTTGCGGGTTCGAAGTCCGGCTTGACACAGGCCTCTGAACTGATTGCGAAGGAGTGCGGGAAGATGTCCTGACTCGTGTCGTCGACCGCCAGGACGGCTGCTGCCCCGCTCGTCCCGACAACGGACGACTGCCACGGTGCGGGATCGGCTGGGCTGATGGGGCAGTAGGCAGCCCCGGTCAGCGCCACGGCATGGACAGCCATGATGAGTTCCGGCGAGCGGTCGACCGCGACGCCGAATACCTGTTCCTCGAGCATCCCGGTTGGTGGGAAATTCACGGCAAGGCAGTGCGCCAGGCCGAAGACTCGCTCACCCAGTTCGGCGTACGTCCACGAGCGAGTGCCATCTATCACCGCAACGCGATCACCGCTGTGTCGATAGTGGCCCCGTAGGCGCTGCTCGATCTCGTCGTCGGGGACGGGCCGCACCTCCCCCTGGAGTAGTTCGATGACCTCGCGGTCAGCATCGGAGCACCGGCTCCATGGATCGATTTGTGACGACACGGCACTTCTCTCTTCGAACAGGTGCCACGGTGGGCCTGGGCAGCATTGACGACTGGCCGCTCATGAGGGTTGTCCCACAGGCTCTGCCATCACCACGCTGCCTCCGAGAAGTCCTGCGACCGCCGACGCGGCGAGGAGGACTCCGCTCCGGCCACCAGGCACGATTCAACATCACTGGTCAACTGGAACGCTGCTGTAGTGCCGGTTGTCGCCCCGGCGTCTGGCGCTTTACCGGCGGGGAATGAAGTCGACCACGTCTCCGGCCCGTTCGCCGCCGGTGAGCTGGCCGTTGCGGCTGGTGCGGACGTAGGCGCGGTGGAGCCAACGGTCCTTGCCGTCCCAACGCGCCTCAAACGGTGTGCGTGCGTGGGCGGTTCGCAGGTTGTCGATGACCAGCAGGTCGCCGGCGCCCAGGTGGACCGCTTCGGCCGTGCTGTCGAGCGCGTCGGCCAGCGCTTCCAGTGCCGCCTTGTCGGCCTGGTCCTCGGCTGTCAGGACGGAGCGGTCGTACCCGAGGTATGGATCGTCCCTGTCGCCGTACAGCGGCTTGACGTAGGTCATGGCATTCGGATCCTCGATCTGGTCGCGGAAGCCGATTCCGACGGGGCGGCGGAGCTTGCGGTCGAACAGGTGATCCTTCACCTCATCGCTGAGCAGGGGCAAGGCCTTGCGGATCGAGCCGATGAGGGTCGCGGCCTTGCCCTCGTGGTCGCCTCGGGAGCAGGCGAGCACGATGTAGCTCGGCTGGAGCGCGTGGTGGGACAGGTCCGAGTGGAATTCGAGCTGGATCGTGGAGGTCTCGCCCGAGAGGGGGTGGGCCTGTGGGGTGGGGTACAGCTCATGGAGGACCGTGCGCGAGCGGCGGTTGCCGTATCCCTGGTCGTAGGCGGTGTGGAGTCCGAGTCGGCGTCCGGCGATGGCGAGCATCGCCTCCATGTTCAGGAGCTGACGGTCCTCTGGCGTGGGTGTCGAGCGGGGTGTCGGCGCCAGTTCGTCGTCCGGCTCAACCGGAAGGCCCTTCAGGAGAAGGTAGCCGTGCTGATTGCCTTCGGTGTTGAACTCGTCCAAGGCTGTGGCGATTTCTTCCGGGAGCTTGTCTGCCTGTACATTCGCCGCCTCCAGGAAGGCGTAGACGTCCGCGCGCGGAACCCTCGGGAGGGCGGAGGCGAGGGCGAGGAGTCGCTCCTGGTGCGAAGTGCAGTCAATAACCGGAGTCTTCAAGGCCCGATGCTCCCTTGTCCGCAGGCAAAAGCTGTCGAGAAACGGATGATCCCGGCTGATCGGAGACGCTGTCGACCGGCTCTTCGACCCTGGAGCACCGGCCACTTGTGGAACGCGCCGATACCCTCATAGCCTGAGAAAAGCCCCCGCTGTTGCATCTGACTGGGCATTGAACGCTGCCATGTCATGGCCTGAGGGACGCACCGGGCCGGGCTCGACGCCGTGATTCCGCTGGCGATCTCCAGGTGATGCCGAGCGCAGGCGGAGCGCGTGGAACGGGTCGGTCTGCACTCGGCTCGGCGACTGAAGCGGATCGGGTCTGCGGCGCGGACGGCGTGACGGCGGCGGCGATGAGAAGGAGGAAAGAGTGACCACAGGCGGCTTCTCATCCAAACGGCTGGCCCGCGTGCGGGACGTGCTCGAGCGCTACGTCGACGCCGGCCACGGCTCGGGGGTGGTTGCCGTCCTTGCCCGGCGCGGTGAGGTCCACATCGAGGCAAGGGGCCATCTGGCCTTCGAAGGTGCAGGCTCGAGGAAAGTGATGGCAGCTGACACGATCTGCCGCATCGCATCGATGACGAAGCCGGTCGTCGCCGCCTGCGCGATGACGCTCGTCGAAGACGGCACGCTGCGCCTCGACGACCCCGTCGACGCGCACCTCCCGGAACTGGCGGACATGAAGGTGCTCGCTGATCCGAGCGGGCCACTGAATGACACCGTCCCGGCGGAGCGCCCGATAACCCTGCGGGATCTGCTCACCTGCCGCCTCGGCACCGGCGTGGTTGTCACCGGCACGGCAATCGCCCAGCCGGGGACGGTGCCGATCTCGGATGCGCTCGATGCGCTCGGGCACACGCAGGTCCCGGGCGATCCCGAACCGTCGCTGGACGAGTGGATTCGCCGGCTCGGCGAGCTACCGCTCGTCTACCAGCCGGGTGAGCGGTTCATGTACAACGCCGGCCCCACGGTGACGGGCCTGCTCATTGCTCGCGCCACCGGCATGTCCCTGGGGGATGCCCTGCGCGAACGGCTCTGCGAGCCCCTCGGGATGAAGGACACCGTCTTCACCGTGGCCGGCGAGAGCGCCGGCCGCCTGGCGACCGCGTACCAGCCCGACGGAGTCACCGGCGCGCTCGTCGTCGAAGACGGTCCCGACGGGCGCTGGAGACGGCCGCCGACGTTCAAGGCGCCCGCCAGCGGGCTCCTGTCGACCGGCGACGACTACCTTGCCTTCGCCTCGGCCCTGCTCCATGGCGAGCGAGTGCTCTCGCGGCCATCGGTAGCACTGATGACGAGCAACCACCTGACGCTGACACAGAAAGCGCTCTCCAGATTCGTGCCGGGGTCGTTCTTCAAGGAATACGGCTGGGGTTTCGGGATGTCGGTCCGCACTAGGTCGGCGCGCCTCGGCCCCTCCGCTGGGAGCTACGGATGGTACGGGAAGTACGGCAGCACCTGGATCAACGACCCCGTCGCGGACATGACGACGATCCTCATCCTCCAGCGGACGGAGTGGAGGGGCCTGCCGATCTCCCTTGAGTTCTGGAGGGCCGCCTACCAGGCGATCGACGACTGACGTTCATGCGTCAGGACCGCCTATCGGTCGCGTTCGACACGTGGGGCGGCTTATTTACGCCTTGGCAAGCGATAATGAATCGGGTGTCGGCTAGTAGAAGAGCGATACGGGGAGGCCCTGTGGCGATTCATGAAGTTCGATTCACTGGCGGTCGAACCGGCGATGCCCCCCTGACCTGGGGGCAGAAATGCATATGGGCCGAGGCGAAGTGGTTTGCTCCCGAGCATGTTCAGTTCAATATGCGTCAGATCATCGACATTCCAGAACCAACAAGCTTGGCCGACGTCTTGGTCGGCCTGCAAGTACTCCTGCAGCGCCGGGAGCCTCTGCGCACAATTTACCCGATTTCCGCCGCGGGTGAGCCGTATCAGCATGTTCCGGCGGAGGGGAGCATCGAGGTCGCAGAGTACTCCGTGCCGGCCGGCGAGGCGGGCTCCGTGGCCGTCGATCTTGCGGCCGAATTCCAGCGCAAGCCTTTCGTGCTGGATGACTTTCCATTTCGGGCCGCAATCGTCACGAGTGACGGGCGGCCTCGATATCTTGTGATAGCCGTCTTTCACATGGCGGCGGACGGTTGGGACATGCAGAACATTGCGAGAGAAACGGAACGGCTTCTCGCGGCGCCCGCAATGGCAGTTGACTCGACTCCCCTTTCGTCTAGAATGCATCCCCTGGACTATGCAGAACATGAGCGGGGCGCCGCGGGCCGGATGGTATCCGAAAGATCCATGCGGTACTGGAGGCGGCAGCTTGTGGATGCTCCGGTTGATATGTTCCGGGGGCGAGCACTCGCTCCGGAGCCTTCTCGATTTGTGGAGGTGTACATTGAGTCGGAAGCCCTGGCCGTAGCCCTCTATTTTCTGTCGCGCGAGCTTCGCGCCAGTCAGGAGACAGTTTTTCTGGCCATAGCCGCTGCGCTGCTCGCTGGGATAGGTGGAGAAAAGAAGGCATTCTTCCTGGCGTGGTGCCACAACCGTATCACCCCAGCAGAAATGAATGCCACCGGGTCCGTTGCCCAGGATTCTCCAATAACGATCGATGTCACTTCCGCAGACCTTCGGGAATTGGTGAGACGCACTTGGTGCGCCGCCGTTCCGGCATACGCCGCAGCCAAACATGATCCAGCTCAAGTAGCGGTTGCCGTCGCACAGATCGAGCAGGAGCGGGAGAGGAGTGTGGATCTTTCGTGCAACATCAATGTCATGCCGCTCGAAACTTCTGGGATCGAACCCCAGATTGCTGGGCTGGACTCGCGGGCAGCGTTGGACCTCATCAGTTCGATCCGCGCAGATACCCGGATCATTCGCGTGCTCGGGACGTCGCAAGACCGGATCGGTCGAAGGTTCTACCTCAGGGCGCATGGCAGTCGCAAGAAAGTCATGACGTTCCTGCGCGCAGACACGGCCGTACTCTCAAGGAGTGAGATCATTTCATTCCTCCGGGACATCGAGGAGTCGAGCGTGCGGGAATTGGCTTGCCTCCTGGCCGGGCGCTGACGAGCGCAGCGCTCCGAATCGGGGTGGCGCCGAGGTCGAAAGGATACCGAATGGGAAACACGCCTCGTCTGCTTGGGTTGCTGTGGTCGGCAGGAAAGGGAATCGCGGCTGCCGTCACCGTGATGCGGCTGACCCAAAGGATGATTCCGGCAGCCACTGCCATGGTGGTGGGATTGCTCATGAGCCGGCTTACGGTGCACGGTACCAAGTCCTTCAGCACCATGCTGGTGCCGCTGGCCGCGTTCGGTGCGGTGCTGTTCGTGAGTCATGCGGCGGAGACATTCGTCGAACCCTTGGCCTATCTGACGCAGCAGCGGATCGACGGGGCACATCGCGTGGCCGTGACCCGCTTGGTGGCGAGCAGTCCGACTGTTGACGTCCTGGAGCGCCCCGAGGCACAGCAGCTGATTCGGCAGGCCAAGGCCGACCCTGACGATTACACGCAACGCACGCCGGGGCAGGCCGCCCTGGCGGAGCTTGATCAGGCGGCGGATGCCGCAGGAGCCGCCGCAGCCTGCCTGGTAGTCGCTCAGTTCTCCTGGTGGCTGGTGCCGTTGCTGTTGATTCCCTCGCTGGCCTGTGTCCGGCTGCGCTACCGCCAACGGTTGGAGTCCGTCATGCTCTGGCGGGCCCAGCTCGGTGAGCTTCTGAGGGCAGACCGCTGGCAGGAAATGCTGACCTCGGGGGGAGTGGGCAAGGACCTGCGGGTCTTCGGATTCGGCGACTGGGCGGTGCGGAGGCTCTCGCGGCTTCACGTGGCCCGCAGCGAGCCCATGTTCGCCTTGTGGAAACGCCACATCCGTGGTCAGCTGTGGATTCCCCTACTGGTGGCACCCTCCTTGCTGCTCGCGATCACGGCCGTGGCGGCGGGAACAGTGAACGGACATGGCTCGATCGCAACGGAGACTGCGGTGTTGGCGGCTGGAGCGTCGTTGTTCACGATGTTCGGGTCGGGAGACAGCGCCCTGACCCGGCTGTCCGGGCTCGAGGCCCTCACGGCATATGACGAGTTGGCCGGGCTCTTCGGGAAGCACACCCGGCACCCGCTTCCCGCGGCCCCGGCCCGTACCCGGTCCTACAGTCCTGTCCGTTTCGAGCAAGTCGGTTTCACCTACCCGGGGACGACACATGCCGTGCTCGACGGACTCGACCTGGAGATCCGCTCCGGCGAGCTGCTCGCCATCGTCGGCCTCAACGGGGCAGGCAAGTCAACTCTCATCAAACTGCTCGCCGGACTGTACGACCCGACCAGCGGGCGCATCCTCGTCGGCGAGGGCCAGGACCTGTCCGAGCTGGGAGCCGAAGCATGGCGGGAGCGGATATCCGTCGTCTTCCAGGATTTCGTCAAGTACCAGCTGTCAGCAGCGGACAACGTCACTCTCGGCCGGCCCGGTGTACCGGATCCGGCCGTATTGGAGGCGGCGGCCCAGGATGCGGGACTGCAACCGGTTCTTGATCGCCTTCCCGACGGCTGGGAGACGCCGCTGGCACGCTCGCGCACGGGCGGCGTGGATTTGTCCGGTGGCCAGTGGCAGCAGGTCGTGCTGACCCGGGCGCTGTACGCGTTGCGTACGGGCGCGGAGCTGCTCGTCCTCGACGAGCCGACCGCCCACCTGGACGTCCGCACCGAGTTCGAAGTCTTCCGGCGGCTGGCCGAACAGCGCAACGCGGCCGGTGTCGTGCTGATCTCCCACCGTCTGTCCACGGTGCGACAGGCTGACCGGATCGTGCTGCTCGACGGCGGCCGGATCACTGAATCCGGCAGCCACGACGAGCTGGTCGCACTTGGCGGCAGCTACGCCAGGATGTTCGCGATCCAGGCGGAGCGCTTCCAACACGGCCACCGGCACGCGATCGAGGAAGACGAACTGTTGTGAGGCGCTACCTGGCCTTGTGGTACGAGCTGCTGAGGATCTCGTGGCGGCGGGCTCCGGCCGCGACGGCTGCGATGATCGGTGTCTGCGCACTGACCATCGCAGCCGCCGCCGGGATCGCCCTGTCGCTGCGTGCGGTGATCGACGCCAGCGCCCACGGCACGCTGGGCACGGCCGTGGCGGCGGCCTGCGTCGCGGCCGTCTGTTACGGCGTGACCGTGACGCTCCAGCAGACGACGTGGGACCTGTTCCAACTGCTGTTGGACAAGACGAACGGGGAGTTGCGTCCGCAGATCCACGGTTGGATCGCCGGGATTGAGGGCCTGGACCACATGGAGCGCACCGACTTCCTGGACAGGTTGGAGGGAGCGCGTGACCACAGCTGGCAGATCTGCATGAGCCCATGGCAGTTGGTCATGGCCGTCCGCTCCGGGCTACAGCTGGGCCTCATGCTCCTCATCCTGGGCGCCGTGAGCCCTTGGCTGCTGTTCCTCCTCCTCTTTGCCGCGGTCCCGCTGTGGTTTGACCACCGCGGGAAGCAAGCCGTGCTGGATGCCGAGACGGCGACCGCCGAGGCTTTCCGGCTACAGCGCCACCTCTTCCAACTCGGCACCCGCGCCGACAGCGGCAAGGACATCCGCGTAGCGGGCGCCGGCGAGGAACTCGTCCGCAGGCAGGCTGCAGCCTGGGACGAGGTGGCGCACCTGCGCTACCGGGCCCGGATGCGTGCTGCGGGGAGCAAGTTCGGCGGCTGGGCGGTCTTCGCCTGCGGGTACGTCGGAACGCTCGCTCTTGTCGCCTACCAGGCAGCGCATGGCCGAGGCACCGCGGGCGATGTGGTGATGGCCGTAACCGTTGCGTCCGGCCTGCGGCAGACTGTGCAGCAGGTGGTTGGTCGCACGGAGAGCACGCTTGCGACAAGGACGGCCATCGAGTCGTACTTCTGGCTGAGGGCGTACGCCGCCGCCGAGACGGCCCGTACGGTCGGCACCATTCCCGCCCCCAGCCGGCTGGACCAAGGTATCGCCTTCGAGCACGTCTCCTACAGCTACCCCGGCACCGACCGCCTGGCCCTCGATGATGTCAGCGTCCGCATTCCAGCGGGGACAGTGGTCGCGATCGTCGGTGAGTACGGATCGGGCAAGACCACCCTGGTAAAGCTCCTCGCCAAGTTCTACCGGCCGGACGAGGGCCGGATCACCGTCGACGGCACGGACCTCGCCGACCTCGACACCGCTGACTGGCGCTCGCACATCAGCGCCGCGTTCCAGGACTTCGGACGCCTGGAGACGACGTTCGCCGAGGGCGTCGGTCTCGGCGACCTGCCGCACCTGACCGACCACGAGCGCATCGCACGCGCGGTGCGGGAGGCCGACGCCACGGACATCGTGAAGTGCCTGCCACAGGGCATGGACACCCAACTCGGGCGCGAGCTCGGCGGCGTCGATCTCTCCGAGGGGCAGTGGCAGAGGGTCGCGCTCGCGCGTGCCGTCATGCGGGGCGAGCCACTGCTCTTCGTGCTGGACGAGCCCACGGCCTCCCTCGACGCCCCCAGCGAGCATGCCATCTTCGAGCGCCAGATGGGACGCGCACGTCAACTCGCCAAGAGCACCGGGGCGGTTACCGTGATTGTCTCGCACCGTTTCTCCACAGTGACCGGCGCCGACCTGATCCTCGTCCTCGACCGGGGCCGACTGGTCGAGTCCGGCACCCACGCCGAGCTGAGCGCCCTCAACGGAGGCCGCTACGCCGACCTGTACGGAATCCAAGCGGCTGCTTACAGCACCTGAGGACGACGTGGAACGAAGGCCGTTCGTCCGCAGGCAAGAGGAATGTCGCCGCCGCTCGACGCGGGAGCTGGGCTTCCGTCCCAACCCGACATATTTACGTCCGAGTTGACCATCGACCCGAGGGGCCATGAACCTACTCCTGATCGGTATGTCGAGATTCGCCCAGCGGCGGGTCCTGCCGGCTGTGGCCGCGCTGGAGCGGATCGACAGGCTGGACATCGCTAGTGCGCACGCCCGTGCGCAGGACGTCCGACATCTGCCGAAGTTCGGCCTCCTGCATAGTGACTGGCGCGAGGCCTTGGAGCGGAATCGCCCCGGGCTGGTCTACGTCTCCACGACCAACAGCGAGCATGCGACGGTTGTGCGCCATGCGTTGGATACCGGAAACCATGTGGTCGTCGACAAGCCAGGACTGCTGAGCCTGGCGGTGGTTGAGGAAGTCCTCACGGTGGCCCGATCATCTGGCCTCGTCGTGGCGGAAGCCGTCTGCTACAGCTTCCATCCCGTATTTGAAGCCGTCAGGTCGGTGTTCGACGAGCTGGGTACGGAGGGCATGACCGCGGCAGCGGTGTTCACACCACCGGTTCCGCCGGGCGACTTCCGGTACGACCGACGGAAGGGTGGCGGGGCCCTGATGGACACCGGGCCGTACTTCGCCTCGTTGGGCCGAGTGCTGTGGGGAGTGGAACCGGAGCGGCTGAGCGTCGTCGTGGGGAATCGCTCCGCCGACGGTCTGGACACCTCGTACAGTGTGCTCGCGGGCTACCCCGGCGGCAGGGCGGTGACTGGGCACTTCGGCTTCACCACGCTGTACCAGAACTGCCTCCGCTTGGCTGGCCCCGGTTTCACCGCCGGGATCGAGCGCGCCTTCTCCATTCCCCCTGACATGACGGCGGAGCTGGAGGTCACGTTCGGCGAGCAGCACGAGGTGCGGCGAATCAACCGCTCGGACAGCCTGGAGATCTTCCTGTCATGGGTTCTGGGAGCCATCGACGCCGGTTCGAGGGAATTCGACGATCCACTGATCAGCGACGCCCGGACGCTCGACCGCCTGGTCCGGGCTGCCGCACTACCGTAGCTCCCCGTCGGGTTCCGCCGACGGCGGAACCCGTGACGGAAGACACCTGTGTGAGACATGCCCGGGATTGACGAGCAGCTGGTCCGCAGCCTGCGCCACGAGCGGCATCCCGATGCGGCAGGGGTGGACCTGCGGCTGGACGCTGGCGGCCGGGACGACCGGGTGGCGGCTCGGCCGTGACCCGGCGGTGCACCGCCCACCAACTCGGCGCGGCAGCCTAGGCACAAGAGCCGATGGACAGGCCGACGGATGCGACGAGAAAATGACGGGGCTTCAGAGACCATTGGCGCCGCAGTAGGAGCGGGGACGGCAGCAAGCGAACATCCCACGAACCATCAGGGCACCCCGTCCCATCAGAGAACGCTGTCGGAAAGGGAGGCGGAAATGACGCACATCGCCATAGTCGGAGCCGGCTTCCTCGGCAGCGCTCTCGGCCGCGGCGCCGTGCACCGTGGCTGCGAAGTGACCGTTGTCGGCCACTCCGACCCGTTCTCCCTGTCGGACGGCGAATTCACGTCTAGCGGAAACCGACTCATCATTGGCAGCGGCGCAGACCACATCCCGGGGATCATCGAGAACGGCGTGGACGTCATCTTCGTCGCCGCCGGCGGACGGTTCCCCGTCCCCTCATCGATCGAACCATCGGCCGATGCGATCGGCACCCTGTCGTTGTTGATCCCCATCTGCGAAGCGGTGCGCAGCTCTCCTACCGCGACAAGAATAGTGTTCTTGTCCTCGGCTGGCGCCGTCTACAGCCCGGGAGCGGTTCCGAAGAAGGAGTCGGACCTCGGAGAGCCGACCTCTCCGTACGGAATGTCACGACTCACCGGTGAGCACTACCTGAGCTACTACCGGAGGGTCCACGGGCTCCGTACCCATTCCCTGCGCTGCGCGAACATCTACGGACGGCTGCTGCCCAGTTCGCGAGGACAGGGCGTGATTTCTGCGGCCTTCCGGAGCGCATTGACGGGCGAGCCGTTCAGGCTGTACGGCGACGGACGCCAGATCCGGGACTTCATCCACGTGGACGACTTCGTTCAAGCCGCACTCGACCTGGTGTGCGATGGCATCGAGCCACCAGAGGTGATCAACGTCGGTTCCGGAGTCGGGTACTCGATTTCCCAGGTGCTCGAGAGGGTCTCTGTCGCCATGAAATCCGAGATCCCCGTCGTGACCGGCCCCACTTCGAACACGGATGTGGGTCGGCTGGTGACCGATGTATCACTGCTCCGCACGCTGGTCGCCTTCGAGCCTCGTCCCCCGGATGTCGGCATCGACCTGATGGCCGACACCATCGCGCGCTCCGGGCCCGCCGGGCGGCGCTGGGAATCGTCCGCAGCGGACCCGGCGCTGTGAGCCACTCCGCCATTCACGCAAGCGAAGGTACTGACTGCATGTCGACCGGGGCCCTTGACTCCGACGGTTTCCTGACATCCTCCCTGGCCTTGAGCAGTCCGGAGACCTCCGATCCTGACCTCTTTCTCAGGGAACGGTCGGCGGCCTCTTCCTACAGAGTGGACCGGGTGCCGCTGGGGGCTCTGGCGGACTGGCGCCTCGACGATCGCCTCGCACACGTCTCCGGGCGCTTCTTCGCGATCGAGGGGCTCGCCGTGCAGACGGACTTCGGCCCGGTGCCGCAGTGGTTCCAACCCATCATCGTCCAGTCCGAGATAGGAATCCTGGGCATCCTGGTCAAGCGAATCAACGGGATCCTGCACTTCCTGATGCAGGCGAAGATGGAGCCCGGGAACAGCGCCCTGGTCCAGTACTCGGCAACCGTCCAGGCGACCCCGAGCAACTACCAGCGGGTCCACCGGGGCAGGTCCACCCCCTACCTCGACTACTTCCTCCACTCTAACGGCCGGCGGATCGTGTTCGACCAACTCCTCTCCGAACACGCTTCCTGGTACCTGCACAAACGGAACCGGAACATGATCGTGGAGATCCCCGCCGACGAGGACGTCGCCGTGGGCGACGACTTCGTTTGGATGACCCTGGGCCAGCTACGGCGTCAACTGGCGCTGGGGAACCGCGTGAACATGAACGCGCGCACCGTACTGGCGTGCATTTCGTACGCGTTGGCCGACGGTCGCGGCGGGGCCGGTCAGCTCGGTTCCGACTTCCACTCCCAGGTGGTCGGATCACACCGCACGCAGCGGTCGGACGCCGAGGTCTCCGCCGTCATGAGCTGGCTCATCGACCAGAAGGCGACGTTCAACCTGGACGTCAGGCGGGTCAGTTTGCGCGACCTGCGGGACTGGACCTGCGACGAGGACGGGATCCGGCACCGGGAGGGGCGGTACTTCGACATCGTCGGCCAGTCGGTCACGGCGACGAGTCGGGAAGTCAGCACCTGGTCGCAGCCGATGCTCGAACCCAAGCCCGGGAACACCGTCGCGTTCCTCTGCCAGCGCCGCTCCGGCGACCTCAGGTTCCTCGTCCAGGCGATGGTCCAACCCGGCTCCATCGATCGGCTGGAACTCGCCGCCACCGTTCAACTCGCCCCGGCGAACAACTCCGGACCACATGACCTGCCTCCGCTGGCGGACTACCTGAAGCCGCCGGAATCCTGGATCCAGGTGGACAACGTGCAGTCCGAAGACGGTGGTCGCTTCTCGCGGGCGGACACCAGGCATCTCGTTGTGAACGTCCCCGAGGACCACATGGTCGACGCACCGGACAACTACCGCTGGGTCTCCCTGGGCCTCCTCAACCGGCTCATCCGCTCCGGTTACTACGTCAATGTCGAAGCCCGAAGCCTGATGGCCTGCCTGCTCTGAGCGGGAGCCGGCGAACGCCGGTCCGCAGCCTCAGGACACCGTCCGAGAAGAAAGTTGAGCCCATGAAGGCGCTGGTGCTGACAGGCGGATCGGGCACGCGCCTGCGCCCCTTCAGCTACTCGATGCCCAAGCAGCTCATTCCGCTCGCCAACACGCCGGTGCTCGTCCACGTCCTGTGCAACATCCGGGACCTGGGCGTCACCGAGATCGGCGTCGTTTTCAACGACCGCGTCGCCGACATCGAGGCCGTCGTCGGCGACGGTTCCGGCTTCGGCGCGCGCGTCACCTGTCTGCGGCAGGACGCCCCGCGCGGCCTGGCCCACACGGTGGCGGTCGCCCGGGACTTCCTCGGCAACGACGACTTCGTGATGTACCTCGGCGACATCATGCTCCCGAACGGCATACGGGCCGCGGGGGAGGAGTTCGCCGGCCGTCACCCGGCTGCCCAGGTGCTGGTCCAAAGGGTCGCCGACCCGCGTGGCTTCGGGGTAGTCGAACTCGGTCCGGACGGGGAGGTGGTGGGTCTTCTCGAGAAGCCCCGGGAGCCGCGCAGCGACCTCGCCCTGTGCGGGGTGTACTTCTTCACCGCGGCCGTGCACGAGGCCGTGGCGGCGATCCGTCCGGGCCCGCGCGGCGAACTGGAGATCACCGACGCGGTCGAGTGGCTGCTGAACTCCGGTGCCGAGGTCCGCGCTCACACCTACGACGGCTACTGGAAGGACACCGGCCGGGTCGAGGACGTGCTGGAGTGCAACCGGCACCTGCTGGACGCGGAGCGGCGCTCGGTCGCGGGCCAGGTGGATGAGGCCAGCGAGCTGATCGGGGAGGTCGTCGTGGAGCCGGGCGCGCGGATCGTCGCCTCCGGATCACCGGGCCGGTCGTCATCGGCGCCGACTCGGTGGTCGTCGACAGCCGACTCGGTCCGTACGCCTGGGTGGGCCGCGACTGCGTGGTGACGGGCACCCGGTTGCAGGACTCCATCGTCCTGGACGGTGTCTCTCTGACCGGCGTGCGGGACCTTCGCCACTCACTGATCGGTCGCTCCGCCTCGGTCGGCACCGTGGCCCAGGGCGGCGAGCACGTCCGGCTGGTCGTCGGCGACCAGACCCGGGTGGAGGTGGCGGCGTGAAGCGGATCCTGGTCACCGGCGCCGCCGGGTTCATCGGCTCGCACTTCGTCCGCCAACTGTTGGCGGATGCCTACCCGGGCTGGGAGGGAGCCCGGGTCACCGCCCTCGACAAGCTCACCTACGCGGGTAACCGTGACAACCTGCCCGCCGCCGACGGGCGCCTGGAGTTTGTCCAAGGCGACATCGGCGACGCCGCCTTGCTGCGGGAACTACTGCCCGGCCACGACGCCGTGTTGCACTTCGCCGCCGAGTCGCACGTCGACCGCTCGCTGGAGGGCGCGACCGAGTTCTTCCGCACCAACGTCCTCGGCACCCAGGTCCTCTACGACGCCGTCGCCGCCGGCGTCGGCCGGGTCGTGCACGTCTCCACCGACGAGGTGTACGGCTCGATCGCCGAGGGCTCCTGGACGGAGGACCTGCCGTTGCTGCCCAACTCGCCCTACGCCGCGTCCAAGGCCGCATCCGACCTGGTTGCCCGCGTCTACTGGTGCAGCCACGGCATGAACGTCTCGATCACCCGCTGTTCCAACAACTACGGGCCCCACCAGCACCCGGAGAAGGTGATCCCGCTCTTCATCACCAACCTGCTGGAGGGCCGGCAAGTCCCGCAGTACGGCGATGGCCGCAACGTGCGCGAGTGGCTGCACGTGGATGACCACTGCCGGGGCGTCGCCCTGGTCCTGGATCGCGGGCGGGCTGGCGAGATCTACAACATCGGTGGCGGCGACGAGCTCAGCAACCTGGAGCTCACCTACCTGCTGCTCGAACTCCTGGGTGCCGGAGCGGAGATGATCCAGCCGGTGGCCGGCCGGAAGGCACACGACCTGCGGTACTCCATCGACGAGACGAAGATCCGGGAGGAGCTGGGCTACGCCCCGCTGATCAGCTTCGAGGAGGGGCTCGCCGACACCGTCGCCTGGTACCGGGACCACCCGCAGTGGTGGAGGGCGGTCAAGGGCTGGACCGACGACAGTTCCGCCGGCTGACACTCCTAGCTGGAGGAGCCCAATGCCCGTTGTCGGCGTGACGGCCAGGGTGGAAGAGCCGATGGACAATCCACGGCAGGTCAATCAAGATACTTGAGCGATCTTCCACGCCTGATCCCACGATGATATTTCTGCCCCGGCGTGGCAAATCGACCTGCTGAGGATCTGGGACGTGTGTGAAGCCGAGCACCACGGAACGACGGGGACAAGTGGAATGAGGATTCTGTACAGGGTGTCGTCTCCAGGGCTCGGTGGTGGTCCGCGCATCGTTCTGGCCATCGTCCACGAACAGAGCGCAGCGGCTTGACGTGCGGGAAAATTACCAATGGGAGTGCCTACTGCGGCTCGCCGGATCGGATGAGCAGGTGTCGAGGTGCTGTCGCCCGGTTCCGTAAGCCCTGAGGGGTAATAAGTTGAAGCAGATTCAGGCGGACTATCGCAAGCCCGACACCAGACGCAGGATCGACATCTGCGGTGACGGTGCGGTCGAGGAGATCCTCGAGGTCCTGGAGGAAAACGGATTCTGTGTGGTCGGCTCCGATGCTTCCGCTGACCATCCGAAGGCGGCCATTAAGGGGATTTCCTCTGCCTTGGGGCTAGGGGAACCCGTGATCCCCGACCTCTACATGGTGGAAAGCGCGAGGAAGTACTCCAGTCAATACCACGAAATTCAGAGAAGTGCGACGGACCGGCATCCCGGATTCAGTACGACCGATGGTCAGGCCTGGCATGTGGACGGTCTGCTCGACAATCTCGGCAGGATCAGGACCAGCGTTCTGTACTGCGTGCGGCCGGCGGACGCGGGCGGGGAGACCCTGATCTTCAACGCGGTGGCGGCCTTCCACGCGCTGCTGTCCGTTGACAGCACTGCTGCCGATGCCCTGGTGGCTCCGACGGCGCTGGAACGCCGCGCCACGATTCTCGGAGTTGAAGCCAGCACCACGGGGCCGGTCTTCTCAGTCGAGGCGGACGGGTCCTTCATCACACGATTCACGGACAACGACACCTGCGCCTGGGGCCATGCAGCCGATCCCACGGGCGCTCTGGAGTGCGGGCTGCGGTTCCTCAGGGCGGCGGCGGAAGATCCGCGCTACCGCACCGGAGTGGCTCTGGGGCGTGGGGAGGCGCTCGTCTTCCGCAACGACCGGGTCTCGCACGGCCGCACGGCGTACCAGGACAGCGCGGACGAACCCCGACACCTGGTACGGGCCCTGTACGAACTCGCTCCGCGTCGAACGGCTGCCTGAGTCACGACGCAGTCCCCGTCCTCGTGGTGGGGCGGGTGGCACCGAGAGAATCCTCAGACACGCAAGGGGCGCAACGGTGAAGGAAACATCGGAGCTTCGCAGGCTCCTGACGGAGTTCGGCCGCCATGCGGCGACTGCCGAGAGCGCAGTGAATCTGGTTCCCAGCGAGAACCGGATGTCTCCGCTGGCGCGCCTGCCCCTCAGTAGCGATTACTACCATCGGTACTTCTTCAACAGCATGCTCGACCCGGACTTCTGGCAGTTTCGAGGGGGAGAGCCGGCAGCTCGGCTGGAGACGGAAACGGCTGTCGACAGCCTCGCCGAACTCAGCCGCGCCCCCCATATCAATGTGCGCCCCATATCCGGCATGTCGGCCATGATGATTGCCCTGGCGGGCCTGGGCGGCGAGCCCGGCGGTACGGTCCTGTCCATCGATGAGGCGTCCGGCGGCCATTACGCGACGGCGGATGCGGCCCGCCGACTGGGCTTCGCCTCGGTCACGCTGGCGGTGACGGAGGGCGCGGTCGACGAGGCCGATCTGGAGCGCAGCCTGCGCCGGCTCAAGCCCCGGCTGGTCTACCTGGATCTCCAGAACAGTCGCCATGAGCTGCAGGTTTCCAGGGTGGCCAACCTCATAGAAGCGTACTCCCCGGATACGCTGCTGCACGTCGACTGCAGCCACACCCTGGGGTTGGTCTTGGGTGGCGCTCTGGACAACCCTCTCGACTTCGGCGCCGACACGATGGGGGGATCCACGCACAAGACCTTTCCCGGCCCGCACAAGGGCGTGCTGTTCACCCGCCGTCCTGAGCTCGAAGGTCGGCTCCGGGAGGCTCAGTTCAGAATGCTCAGCAGTCACCACTTCGCCGAGACCCTCGCGCTGGGCTTCGCCGCTGTGGAGTTCCTGCACTTCGGTCGTTCCTACGCGGAACAGGTCATCAGCAATGCCCAGTACTTCGGAAAGCTCCTGAGTGCGGATGGATTCGGTGTGATCACCGACGACGGGGGCAATGTCACCGAGAACCATCAGGTCTGGGTGAAGATCGGCGATGCCGCGGAGACCGACCGGTTCTCGCAGGCGTTGTACGAGCACGGCATCAGGGTGAACGTGCAGGTCGACCTTCCCGCTGTTCCGGGTCCGGTGCTCCGGCTTGGCTTGAACGAACTGACCTTCCTGGGCGGTCGCGAGTCCGCCGTGGAGGCGGTGGCCGTGGAGTTCGGACACGCCCGGTCCGGCCGACGCACGGACGGGAACGGCAGTCGGCGCATTCGCGATCAGCTCGGCGTCCCGTACTACTTCGACTTCTCTTGAGCCCCGGGGCGACACATTCGGTGGCCCCCATGATCGGAAGGAGCGCAGCAAATGTCGGACAAACCCGTCCTAGTGATCGATGCGGGTCCCTACTCCCTGTCCCGGACCGGAGTCGCCGGGGTGGGTCTGCGCCTCGCCGAAGTTACCCAAGTCCTCAGCCACCGCTACCGGGTGCGCGTGATCGTCTCAGCGGAGCCCGACACCATCGACCTGGGCGAGGCCGAGACTGTCGATACGGGGACAGGGGCCAGGAAGGCGATCCGGGAAGCGGATGCCGTCGTCTTCTTCGACAGCGCGGATCGCGACCGGTTGGAACTCGCCGCCTCGCAACGCAAGCTGATCATCGGTGAGTGCCGGGCTCCTATCGAGCATCTGGACTTTCCCTCACTGCTCGCACAGGACGATCCCACGGGTGAGCACCAGCGGTACCTCATGACGTACCGGCGCCAGTTGCAGGTGACCCACCACTTCCTGTGCCGCTCGCAGGTCGAACGAGTGTCTCTGCTGTCGACGCTGTGCGCGTTCGGTCGGATCAGGCCGAGCGACGTAGCCCGCTCCCGGACCCTGGACCACCTGATCACCACGGTGCCGATCGGATTCAGTCGGCGGAGCCTGCTGGCGGCCGATGCCGTGGAGCCAGTGCTGATGGCGGAGTTCCTCTGGACGGGCGGTGTCTGGGCCTTCTACCAGCCGACGATGCTGGTCGAGGCCGTTCACCTGCTGCGTGAACGCGGCATCGACACCACCGCCGCCTTCATGTACGCCTCCCCGATCGCGGACACCAGATCGACCCTCGCGAAGGTCGCCGACGAGATCGAACGTCTGGGCGTCGGCGACCGCGTGTTCCTCAACGATCAACCCCTCGCGCTCGACGAGCGCGACCAGTACCTGAAGGCCGCACTGGGTTACGTGTGCGTCACCCAGCCCGGGGCGGAGAACGAGACGACGGCACGTCTGCGACTGCGCGACACATGGCTGCATGGAACACCCACGATCATCGACCCTTTCGGTCACTCCGGTGAGCTGGTCGTCGCGGAGGGGCTGGGCATCGTGCTGCGGGAGCCGGACGCCCGCAGTTTGGCCGATGCGATGCAGGAAGTGAAGTCCGGTGCCATGGACCGACCGGGCCGGCGCATGGAGCGTCTGTACGAGACCACGCTGACGGGGTTCACCGAATGGCTGGACGAGGCGCTGTCCGCGAACTGAGTGCAGCCGCTTCCGCTCGCCCACCCCAAGTCCGACTGACACGTAGATAGGGAAGCAAACATGGACTACAGCGACCTCGGGGTCACGCCCGTGGTGAGCGCACAGGCCAATTCGACCCCGCTGGGCAGCTGCACCCTGAGCGACGGCGTCATCGCGGCAATGGCCAACGCCGCCAGGCACCAGGTGAATGTCGATCAGTTCTGGGACTCGGCCGGCCGCTTCCTGGCCAAGGCCACCGGTGCCGACGCCGCCTGCCCGGCCACCGGCGCGGCCGCGGGTGTGGCGATCTCCGTCGCCGCCTGCATCGTGGGCACCGACCTTCTCGGCGTCCAGCGGTTGCCTGACGCCGGTGGGCGGCGGAACGAGGTGGTGCTGCAGAAGGGCCACTCCATCAGCTACGGCGGCGCCCCTATCGGCCAGATGATCGCCCTTGGCGGAGGGTGGGCCGTAGAGGTGGGAGGCGTCAACGAAACCTTGGCCGGGCATGTCGCCGGTGCGATCACGCCGCGCACCGCCGCGCTCGTGTACGTCACGTCAACCACCCATGCGGTTCACCGCAAGGGAGTCGGCCTCGATGAGATGGTCGCCATGGGCCGCGAGCGCGGCGTGCCGGTCATCGTGGACGCCGCGGGCGAGGAGGACCTGCGCGGTTGGGCGGCTTCCGGTGCCGACCTCGTGATCTATAGCGGTCCGAAGGTGATGGGCGCTCCCACGTCGGGCTTCATCTGCGGCA
The DNA here is from genome assembly GCF_044742585.1 of Kitasatospora sp. NPDC087861. Lineage (NCBI taxonomy): Bacteria > Bacillati > Actinomycetota > Actinomycetes > Kitasatosporales > Streptomycetaceae > Kitasatospora > Kitasatospora sp. NPDC087861. The sequence continues at coordinate 7,348 of NZ_JBIUUS010000058.1, read as the reverse complement.
AGGCGGATCTGATCGCAGCCTGCCGGGCTCAGTACAACGGGATCGCCCGGCCGATGAAGGTCGGGAAGGAGAACCTCCTCGGACTGCTGCAGGCTGTTGAGGAATTCACGTCCGGCTCGGCCGAAGAGCGGGCAGAGGCTCAGCGCACGCGGATGACCCGGCTTGCCGAGCGGTTGCAGAGGATTCCCGGGCTGCCCGTCCGCGTTCTCCAGGACGAGTCGGGGCGCGGCATCTTCCGGGTGCTCATGGACATCGACGGACATCCGAGCGGATGGAGCGCCGAGCGCCTGGTCAAGGAGTTGGTCGGCAGTACCCCATCGATCTACCTGCGTGACTTCAAAATGCACCTCGGGCAGCTCGAGGTGGACCCCCGCGCGCTCACGGCCGAGGGGGAGGAGACGGTGGCCCTCCGTCTCGAACAGCTGCTGGGGAGCTGATCCGTTCCGGAAGGGCCGCGTTCGCGTTGTGGTCCCACTCTCCTCGGGCAGACGGCCGCGGCGCTCCGCGAACCGCTGCCGCATTGCTCCGCACGGCATCTTCCGCTGATCCGAGCGGGCGAGAAGCCTGCGCGCCGGGCGTCGAGCCCCGGAGACGCGGAGCGCCGACTCTGGTGGCGCTCCTCCGCACTGAAGGGAGTACGCATGAACCGCATTTCGGTGAACGTCGACGGCACGACGTACGAGGACGAGGTGGAACCCCGGCTCCTCCTCGTCCAGTACCTGCGAGACCGGCTGGGCCTGACCGGCACCACGATCGGCTGCGACACCGCCAACTGCGGGGCGTGCACCGTCGATCTGGACGGGCTGAGCGTCAAGAGCTGCTCGGTCCTGGCGGTCCAGGCGGACGGCGGTGAGGTGACCACCATCGAGGGGCTCGCACAGGGCACCGAGTTGCATCCGCTGCAGCGGTCGTTCCACGAGCAGCACGCCCTGCAGTGCGGTTACTGCACTCCGGGGATGATCATGGCCGCCCGCGATCTGCTGCGGCACAACCCTGATCCCCGTCCGGAGGAGATCCGGCATGCGCTGCGGGGCAACCTCTGCCGTTGCACCGGCTACCAGAACATCGTTCAGGCCGTGCTCGCCGCGGCTGCTGAGCTGGAAGCCGGACGAGGAGCGGCCACGAGCAGTGAGGCAGCGTTGGCATGACCATCACGGAGTCGGCCGCCCCTGATGCGGTCGGCAAGGCACAGCCCGCCGGGGCCGTCCGGATGGTTGCGGGGCAGCGGGACCGGATGGGCGGCATCAGCGTCTCCGATCGGCTGGGTGAGCACACTCATGCCGCTGGTCCGGGAGATGGTAGCGACCCCGCGCCCCGACGCGCGTTGCGCGTCCGGCCCGCGCAGGACTCTCAGGACCAGGAAGGTGTGGCGTGTTCCCCGCGGTATTCGACTATGCGTGCCCAGCAAGCGTTGGAGAGGCCGTTCGTGTGCTGGCCGAGGGCGGCGAGGAGGCGAAGGTGCTGGCCGGCGGCCAGAGCCTGCTGCCGATGCTGCGGCTGCGACTCGCCCGTGCGGAGTTGGTGGTCGACGTGAACCGGGTGCCGCAGCTTCGCGGCGTCTGGGAGGAGGCGGACTCGCTCGTCATCGGCGCCATGACCACCCACCACGACGTCATCCACGACGAGCTGGTCCGCCGCCATGCCCCGCTGCTGGCCGCTGCGACGGAGACGGTCGGCGACCCCGCCGTCCGCCACCGCGGCACCCTCGGGGGCTCACTTGCCCACGCCGACCCGGCCGGCGACCTGCCCCCGGTGGTGCTGGTGCTGAACGGCGAGCTGGTGGCGGAGGGCCCGCGCGGGCGGCGCACCATCCCGGCTGCCGAGTTCTTCGTCGACTGCCTCACGACCGCGCTGAAGCCGGACGAACTGCTCGTCGAGTGCAGGGTGCCCAAGCTGGGAGAGGGCTGGGGCTTCCACTACGAGAAGTTCCGTCTTTCCGCGCAGGCTCCCGCATTGGTCGGCGTGGCTGTGGCGGTACGTCGCGAGAACGGCGGTATCGCCGAGGCGCGTGTCGGGCTGACCAACATGGGCGCCACCCCACTGCGGGCGGCCACAGTCGAGGTGGCGCTGGCCGGTGCGGACGCCACTGCTGAGGCGGTTGGGCGGGCCGCCGAGGCGGCGGCCGAGGGCACCTCGGCGATGTACGACCTGAGCACCTCGCCCGAGTACCGGGCTCACCTGGCCCGGGTGTTGACGCGCCGTGCTGTCCTCGCCGCTGCAGGGAGCGAGTGACGAGGACAGAGCGTGGGGGACAGACCGCGAAATCCCGGCGTCGCCTGGCACCTGTCCGGGATGCCGGGCACCGGAGAAGTGAAGTTTCCCCTTGAGGTTGGACACCTGGAGACTGGGCGATGCAAGCCCGGAGGAAGCAGCACCAGGTGGGAATCAAGAGCAACATGGCCAAGTGTCGGCGACGGGTGAAACGAGGTTCTGGATCACTTCCCGTGCTGATCTGGCTGACCATCATCGACAGTGGCCGGGCCGGGTGCCGGTCACGCGGCGAGGAGCACACGCTTGCGCAGGAGATCCAGGCCCGCCCGGCCGAACATCTGCCGCTTCAGCATCTTGATCCGGTTCACCTGCCCCTCCACCGCACCCGAGCTGAACGGCAGACTCAACCCCGCCACCACCGCCCCAAGATCAGAACCGATTCCGTTCACGAACGACACCAACGACTTGTGATCACTTTCGATGCTCTCCGGCTGGGACGGCACCACGTGCGTGATGATCATTGACCGTGAACGGCCTGGATGCTGAGGAAGTCCTGCTCCCGGACCTGGACGACCTGGAGATAGCGAACATCGAGATCGGCGGCGATACCGTGACCGTCTCGGCCTGCGCGCGGGCGCCCGAGGCGCTCTGTCCGGCCTGCGGTGCCAGATCACGTCGGGTCCACAGCCGCTACGAGCGCCGCTTGGCAGACTCCGCAATCGGTGGTCGCCGGGTGATCGTGAAGCTGCAGGTCCGGCGCTTCCGCTGTCCCACGACGTCGTGTCCCCGGGCGACATTCGTCGAGCAGGTCGCCGGCCTCACCTTCCGCCACGGGCGGCGGAGCCTGAGGCTGCACACGATCCTGCAAACGGTGGCGCTGATGCTGGCCGGCCGAGCCGGCGCCAGACTGTCCGACGTGCTCAGCTCAAAAGTCAGCCGCTCGACCCTGCTGCGACTGGTCCGCGCGATGCCCGACCCCCAGACAACGACACCACGGGTGCTCGGAGTTGACGACTTCGCCCTGCGCAAGGGCCATGTCTACGGCACCGTGCTGATCAACATCGAGACCCGCCGTCCCGTCGACCTTCTGCCCGACCGCGAGGCCGCCACGCTCGCCCGCTGGCTGACCGAGCACCCCGGCGTCGAGGTCATCTGTCGCGACCGCGCCATCGGCTACGCCGAAGGCGCCCGCCTCGGCGCCCCGGACGCGGTCCAAGTCGCGGACCGCTGGCACCTGTTCCACAACCTCACCGAAGCCGTGGAACGCTGCGTCACCCGACACTCCACCCAGCTGCGCGAACCGGCCCACATCCCCACTCCCGAGGAATCCGCGGCGGCCCTCGCCGAACTGGAGAAGATCACCGCGACCGCGAAGGCGGACCGGGGCGCTCACCGATACGCGGACCGCACCCGCGACCGGCACGATGCCGTGCATGCCCTGCTCGACCAGGGTCTGTCCCGGTGGGAGATCAGCCGTCGGCTGGGCCTGGCTCGTGGCACGGTGCGCAGGTTCGCCCGCGCCGCCGCCCCCGAGGAACTCGTCGCGGGCAAGTGGCAGGGCCGCGCCAGTGTCCTGGACGACTACAAGCCCTACCTCCACCAGCGGTGGCAGGAGGGCTGCACCACCGCGAAGACGCTCTTCGACGAGATCAAGGCCGCCGGCTACACCGGCGGCCTGACGGTCTTGCGCGACTACCTGCGACCCCTGCGTTCCGGCGCCCAGCCGCAGGACCGTTCCACCCGGCCGCCCTCGGTCCGCGACGTGACCTCCTGGATCACCCGCCACCCCGACAGCCTCACCCCGGACAAGACGCTCAAGCTCAAGGGCATCCTTGCCCGCTGCCCCAACTCGATACCACCGCTGACCACGTCCGGACCTTCGCCGAGATGATGGCCGCCCGCACCGGCCGCGACCAGCTGGCTGGCTGGATCGATCAGGTGAAGGGCACCGACGTGCCCGAGTTGGTGTCGTTCGTGAACGGGATCGGTTCTGATCTTGGGGCGGTGGTGGCGGGGTTGAGTCTGCCGTGTCATGCCGTTCAGCTCGGGTGCGGTGGAGGGGCAGGTGAACCGGATCAAGATGCTGAAGCGGCAGATGTTCGGCCGGGCGGGCCTGGATCTCCTGCGCAAGCGTGTGCTCCTCGCCGCGTGACCGGCACCCGGCCCGGCCACTGTCGGTGATGGTCAGCCAGATCAGCACGGAAAGTGATCCAGAACCTCGTTTCACCCGTCGCCGACACTCGCTCGACTTTGAGAAGAACGCGCGCTCCATGAGGCTCTTCGGGCCATGAGTAGGGGGCCGAGACTGCAGACGAGATCTTCACCCGTATCGGACTTCGGCCGGCAATCTGAACCAACGCGGAGGGTCGGCGCGGGCCGGCAGAGTGATGCAACACCGAGGGCCGGGCCGGAGCAGCCCGCTCCGACTCGGCCCTCGACCTCTTCAGTCAAGAGGCCGAGCCAACCGCCCCCGGCCGCCCCGGCTGCGCGACGGTCAGGAGCGACCGAATCCGGTCCGCCCCGAGCGCCAGCAGCAGGGTGGGAAGCCGGGGACCGGTGTCCCTTCCCACCAGCAGCTCGTACAGCAGCACGAAAAGCTCCCGCTGTGCGGTTTTCAGCTCCGGAGACGCCGGAGCGTGCAGCGGCAGACCTGCCTGGATCTTCGGCACCCCGTACACCAGCGACGCCAGCCCGTCGAGCGACCAGTGCCCATCCAGACCGTCCAGCAGCAGCTTCAGCGCCTCCCGCTGAGCCGGAGCCAACCGCTCCAGACGCTCCCGGTCGGGCTCGGCACGTACCTGGGTACGGTCCTCGGCCGGCACGTACGTGCCCACCTGTGAACGGTCAGCGATTTCCTCTACTTCTGAGGCTTCGTGGTCACGGAATTGGCCAGGGGCGCGGTCACGAGTCCCCAAGGGGAAGTTGACCACGGTGGAAGCCTGGAATACCCCAGATCAGGTGGTTTGACCTGCGAGTGATCGTTCCATCCGAATCGTTCAAGTTCCCCCTGGGCATCCCCGAGCCGGGTTGAGGGTCCTGACCGTCTCGGAGTCGTCACCGTCCCTCGACCGACAGGCCGAGAGGTCGACGGACACTCTGGATGGCAAGGAGAACGTTCACCGTGGTCGACATCGTCGAGATCTACGTCCACTGGTACGCGGGCCGGTCGAAGAACCAGCTCGCGGCCTCGTTGGGGGTGGACCGCAAGACCATCAGGAAGTATCTGGCGCCGGCGGAGGCGTCCGGGATGGCCCCGGGTGGGCCGCCGATGAGCGAGGCGGACTGGGGGAAGCTGATCAAAAGCTGGTTCCCGGAGCTGGCCCGGCGCCGGCTGAACCAGGTCACGTGGGCGGAGATCGAGCCGCACCGCGACCTGGTCAAGGGGTTGCTGGAGACGACCACGGTGACCACGATCCATCAACGCCTCAGAGATGAGGGGAAGTTGGCGGTGTCGTTGTCGACGTTCCGCCGGTGGGTGACCGAGAATCTCCCGGACGAGTCGGCCCGGTCGAAGGTGACGGTGCTGCGGGACGACGTCGAGCCGGGCTCGGAGGCCCAGATCGACTACGGCTTCCTGGGGCAGTGGATCAACCCGTCGACCGGGAAGCGGCACCGGATCTGGGCGTTCGTGATGGTGCTGCCCTGCTCGCGGCACATGTTCGTCCGTCCGGTGGTTCACATGGACCAGAACGCCTGGACTCAGTCCCAAGTCGAAGCGTTCCGGTTCTTCGGCGGTGTCCCGCGGCGGTTGGTGCCGGACAACCTGCGCACGGCGGTGGACCGGCCGGACCTCTACGATCCGAAGATCAACAAGTCGTATGCCGAGCTTGCGACCTACTACGGCGCCCTGGTCGACCCGGCCCGGGCAGCGAAGCCGAAGGACAAGCCGCGGGTCGAGCGGCCGATGCCGTATGTCCGCGACTCGTTCTGGAGCGGGCGGGAGTTCACCTCGGTCGAGCAGATGCAGGCCGAGGCCCTGACGTGGTCGGCCGGCACGGCCGGTCGCAGGCAGTGCCGCCCGCTGGGCGGTGCGAGTCCGCTGTCGGTGTTCGAGGCGGTGGAGGCCAAGGCCCTGCTGCCGGTGCCGGACAAGCCGTTCGTGCTGGCCCGCTGGTCCACCGCCGCGGTCGGACCGGACATCCACATCAAGGTCGGCCGCACCCTCTACTCAGTGCCATGGAAGCTGATCGGCCGCAAGGTCGACGTTCGCTCCACCGCCACCATGGTCCAGGTCTTCCACGAGGGCGAGCTGGTCAAGACCCACGCCGCCCTCGAACAGGGCAAGCGCACCGACAAGAACGACTACCCGCCGGAGAAGATCGCCTTCCAGATGAAGACGCCGATCTGGTGCCGCAGCCAGTCTTCCGAGGTCGGCGACGCCTGCCGCGAGGTGATCGACCAGTTGCTGGAGGTCAACGCGCTCTACCGGCTCCGCGCGGCCCAGGGGATCCTCGGGCTGCGGAAGAAGTACGGCGATCAGCGGCTGGAGGCGGCCTGCACCAAGGCCATCGCGGTCGGTGACCCCTCCTACCGCACCATCAAGGGAATCCTGATCGCGGGCACCGAGACCGACCCTGAGCCGGAGACCGGCGACGCCGGGGCCGCGGCCTTCCTCCACGGCCCCGAGGGCCTGTTCGCCGCGAGCATCCCCTCCCAGACCTCCGGCGAGCCCGAGGGCACCCCGGGCCGTGATGACGCCGAGGAGGCTGCTCGATGAGCGTGATGGACACAGCCCTGCGCGAGTCGCTCAAGGCGCTTCGGCTGTCCGGGATGCTGGAGACCCTGGACGCGCGGCTGATCCAGGCCCACGGCGGCGAACTCGGCCACCTGGACTTCCTGCAGGTCCTCTGCCAGGACGAGATCACCCGCCGCGAGACGGTCGCCTTCCAACGGCGCCTGCAGAAGGCGAAGTTCGAGCAGCAGGTCACTCTGGAGGAGTTCGACTTCGCCGCTTCCCCGAAGCTGCCCGCGGCCCAGATCCGCGACCTGGCCGCTCTGCGCTGGCTCCATGCCGGCGAGTCGGTGATCTTGTTCGGACCCGGCGTTATCTGGGGATCAAGTTCTCGGTTCGGGTGATCGCCCTGGTAGTAACGTCAAAGACATAGAAACAAGTGCGCGTGGCTGCAGGAGCGATCTC
>NZ_JBIUUS010000057.1:0-34874 GCF_044742585.1 Kitasatospora sp. NPDC087861 | reverse complement strand
GGGGGGGGCGCGGGGGGGGGGCGGGGGCCCCCCCCCCCCCCCCCCCCCCGCGGGCGGGGCGGGGGGGCGGGGGGGGGGGGGGGGGGGGCCCCCGCCCCCCCCCCCCCGCTTCGGTGTCGGCCTGTCGACCTGTCAGCCCGCGGGCGTGCCGACCTGGTCGCGTTCGAGCGCGGCCCGCAGGGTCGCGAGGGCCCGGCCGAGGGCGGTCAGCGCGGGCTCGTCGAGGGCGCCCCCGAGCAGTTCGGCGAGGCCGTCCGTGAAGGTCCGTTCCGCCTCCGCGACGAGCCGGGCGCCGTCATCGGTGAGGGCCAGCAGGGAGGAGCGACGGTCGGCCGGGTTCGGCCGGCGGGCGGCCCACCCCTGCTTCTCCAGACGGTCGATGCCCTTGCTGGTCGCGCCGACGCCGATGGCGAACTCGGCGGCGAGGTCGGCCACCCGGCAGCCGGGGTGGTCGCGCAGGTAACTCAGGAACTCGTACTGCGAGGTGACGATCCCGTGCCGCTCGCGGAGCCGCTCGCCGAGGGCGTGGTAGAGGCGCGTCTCGCACCGGACCAGGTCGGCGAAGAGCTCGGAGAAGTCAGCTGCGGCGTGGGCTCCGCTCAATGTATATTCCACAGCATATAGTGTACGGGAAGCTACTTGTGGCGGGAGTGTGCCCATGAGCAGGGAGCAGCGCATCCGGGTCGACGGGATCCTGCGGCAGCCGGGCCCCGACGGACCCCGGTCGGTCGAGGAGATCCGGGCCGGGTTCCGGGAGTTGATGGCCCGGATGATCGTGCCGCACGACCGCATCCGCACCGCGCCGACGACGCTCGGCGGCCGGCCCGCCCTGCGCGTGGAGCCGGCGGCAGGACCGGGCGGCGGCACCGACGACGGCACCGGGACGATCCTGTACTTCCACGGCGGAGGCTGGGTCTTCGGCTCGCCCGAGACCGCGCTCTCGCTGACCGGGCACCTCGTGGCCAGGACCGGTCTGCCGGCCTACTCGCTGGACTACCGGCTCGCCCCCGAACACCCCTTCCCCGCCGCCATCGAGGACACCCTGGCCGCCTACCGCGCCCTCCTCGATCGCGGCGCGGACCCCTCCGCCATTGCCTTCGCGGGGGACTCCGCCGGCGGCGGACTCGCCGTCACCACCTGCCTCGCCGCCCGGGACGCGGGCCTGCCGCTGCCCGCCGCCGTCCTGGCCTTCTCCCCGGGCACCGACGCGACCCGCACCGGCGAGAGCATGGAGACCAAGGAGGGCATCGACCCGATCTTCACCCGCGCCGCCCTCGAACACACCGGCGCCCTGTACCTCGCCGGAGCCGACCCGCGCCACCCGCTGCTCAGCCCGGCCGTCCACGCCGACCTGACCGGCCTGCCGCCGATGCTGATCCAGGTCGGCGCCAACGAGGTGCTGCTGGACGACTCCACCCGGCTGGCCGCACGGGCGAGCGCGGCGGGCGTGGACGTCATCCTCGACGTCACCGCCGACGTGCCGCACGTGTTCCAGTCCTTCGCCGGCGTCCTCGACGAGGCCGACGAGGCCCTGGACCGCGCCGCCCTCTTCCTGCGTCAGCGCGTCCGTGCCACGGGCGCCGTACCGACGCCGGCCGGGTAGGCGCGCACCCGTACCGCGAACGGCGTCGGGCCGCCCGGCGTGCTGCCGGGCGGCCCCGCCTTCGGTGTGCCGGCGTCAGTTCACGGTGTCGAGCGGGATGTCGATGGAGGACTCGGCGCCCTTCGGGACGCGGCCGGCGGCGCGGAGTTCCTGCAGGTCGGGGATGTGGGTGTAGAGGGTGCCGGGGCTGACGCCGAGGAGCTTGGCGATCGAGGTGATCGATGATGAACGGTGGGGTGGCCGTGGCTGGATGCCACGGCCACCCCACCCTGGGGTCCGTCGGGTCAGCCCTGGTGGCGCCGGCGTCGGCTGAGGGCGACAGTGAAGGCGCCGAGGATCAGCGGGGCGCCGCTGATCGTCGCTGTGGTGAGCACGGTGGTGCCGGTGCTGGCGAGGACGCCCGACGTCTGCCGAGGTGTTGAAGCCACCGGAACCGCCCCAGCAGCCGGGACCTGCGGGCCCATCGGCCCTCGGGCCGACGGGCCGGGGGGCTGGAGTGCCGGGCGTCCGGCCGCCGTCGGTGGGCGTCAGCGTGGGCGACGGGATGCTTCCGGTCGTGACGGTGTGGTCGGTCTCGCAGCCCTTCTCGATGGCGCAGGCGCCGCGCTTGTCGTCCGACGTGGTGACGGCGGCCACCAACCCAGGGAAGACCGCTCCGCCGCGCTGTTCACCCTCGCCACCGAGCTCCCCGCCACGATCGTCGCCCGGATGCCCAGCGTCCACATCCAAGTCGCCGTCCAGTGGCAGAAAGCATCCGCCGGAGACTGGGCCGCCTACGCTGCCGACGTCGCACGCCGCTCCGATCGACAACAGACGGGGACTACGCCGTCATGACACAGCTCCTCGCGTCATCAACGTGCGGAACGGACGACACCCTCATGCGATGAGGGCGGGGAGGTAGGCAACAACGCGAGCTACCAAGGCAAGCCCCCACCTCCCCGAACGAACTCAGCTCGGCTTGGCCTGGGCCTCCTTGGCGGACGCCTCCAGCCTGTTCCAGTACTCCTGGTACCAGGCCTCGTCGCCGCCATCCATGTTGCTGTTGGTCTCCCGCATGCCGGCCTTGCCGTCGATCAGCTCGCGGACGATGTCGGCGTGGCCGGCGTGACGGTTCGTCTCGGCCGTCATGTGCAGCATGATCCGCTGAAGCGTCACGTCGCCGTCGTCGCCCCACCACGCGACGTGGCCCATCGCATCGAGCGGCAGCGCCTCGATCGTCGCGTCCGCGTGGGCCCAGGCGCGGTAGTAGAGGCTGAGGATATCCTCGCGCGACTCGTCAGCGGGTGCCCACATGTCCGAGTTGGGCTCGGAGTCCTCCTCGTGCCAGGGGAGGGATTCGTTGTGCGGGCGGCCGAAAGTCGGGCCGAAGTACCCGAGTTCGACGCTGGCGAGGTGCTTGACGAGGCCGAGGAGGTTGGTGCCGGTCGGCGTCAGGGGGCGGCGGCTGTCGTACTCGGACAATCCGTCCAGCTTCCAGACGATGGCTTCGCGGGCCGCCTTGAGGTAGCGATGCAGGTCGTCTTTAGGATCATTGGGCTTCATGGGGCCGAGTCTCGCATCACCTACCGACAGCGGTCGCGTGGGTTTCTCGGTTGCTCAGAAGGCATCAGCGGGCGACTGGGCCGTCTACGCCGCGAACCGGTCGTCCCGGGAGCCCTGATGCGGCAGGCATGCGGACAGTTCCAATATTCGACCACCGCCACCTCGTCTGTTTCAGTTGATCTGAACGGCTCTGCACCAGCCCCGGCTGCACCGGCCGCTCAGGCCGCCCGGAACCGGCGATGATGCCCGCGCTCACGACGGCCGACCGCGGCCCCGTCACCGGGGGCCTGTGCAGCGGGTACGGAGGTCTCGACCTCGGGGTCATGGCCGCACTCGGCGGCCGGGTCGCCTGGCACGCCGAGGTCGACCCGGGCGCCTCGAAGATCCTGGCCCGGCACTGGCCGCACGCACCGAATCCGGGCGACATCACCACGGTCAACTGGGCCGGCGTCGAGCGGGTGTGCGTCCTCACGGCAGGTTTCCCCTGTCAAAGACCTCTCGGTTGCCGGCCGCCGCGCCGGGCTCAACTCCGAAACCCGATCCGGCCTTTGGCTTCACGTGGCACGTGCGGTCGAAGCCCTCCGCCCGCACCTCCTGGTGGTCGAGAATGTACGAGGACTCCTCACCTCCCCCGCCGTCGCCACCTCCCCTGGCGACGTGGAACGCTGCCCGTGGTGTCTGGGAGACGACCCAACCCAGCCTGATCTGCGGGCACTTGGCGCCGTACTCGGCCCCCTGGCCCAGCTCCGGTACGACGCGAAATGGCTCGTGCTTCGCCCCTCCGACGTCGGCGCACCCCACCACCGGGCCCGGGTCTTCCTCACTTATCTGGACACTTTCAAGATCTTCCGATCGAGGTTCATCCCATCGAGTACCACTCGATCGTGGCGTCGGACCGCGCAGGGAGCCCCTACGCATCGTCCCTACTCAGTCCGGCGACTTCAGCGCCCTGGTGAGTTCCTCCGAATGCCGCGCCAGGTGCTCTGCGTCGGCTTGGTAAAGGAAGTGGTGGCCTGCGGCCAGATGCCCGGCGAACGCCTCACTTCCTGCGGCGGCTTGTGCCTTCATGTGTGCAACCAGGTGTTCCAGCCGCGTGATCGCGATTTCGACGAGGGCACCGCGGTCTTTGTCGGCCAACTTGTAGGCATCGGCGAACAGGCGCAGTCGCCGGGCCTGCTCGTCCATCGGCACCGCACCCTCGTCGGGTGCGACGGTCAGCGGGACGAACCGGTAAGCGGCATAGGCGACATCCCAGATTCTCGGGCCGGGATGTGCGGTGTCGAAGTCGATCAGAGCCACCGGCAGCCCCTTGCGGAACACCGTGTTGTAAGGGGCGACGTCGCCGTGGCAGATGACCTCGACTGGGCCGCGGGATGGGAAGTACCAGATCGTGCCGGCAGGCGGACAGAAGCCTGCGGTCGTGTCGTGGAAGGCGCGGAGAAGTCGGCCTACGGCGCGAAGCCGCGCATCGCCGTCGTCCCCAAAGATCGAATCGGCACCGACCTGTCCGGGGATGAAGTCCAGTACCTCCCGGCCGCGATCATCCACGCCGTGTGCCTTCGGCGCTCCGGTGAACCCGGCTGCGGCCAGATGGCTCAGGAGAGCGTGGACAGCCAGGGTCCAAGGGCCAGTTGGCCGGCGCACCGTCTCCCCGATGCGCACGACGTTGTTCACCCCTCCACCTGTGAGAATCTCTTCATCCATGTCGAGGAAGCTACCGCACTGTCCCATCGACCAGTCCGTCCTTCATTGATCAAGGGGTTCCCCGAGGTCGTCCAGGAGGCTGGTCAGCCGGTCGGCGGTGCGCTGGTGCCGCTCGACCTCGTGTTCCCAGCCACGGTCCCTGGCGTCGGCGATCAGTTGCTGTTCGACACAGAGGCGTTCGCGCAGGCGGGGAGCGTATTGCGGGGTGGTGCCGAACTTCGCGCAGGTCAGGTAGAGCTCACACTCGCAGGGTCCCTCTTGTGGCAGGCGCAGGCAGCGGCCGAGTTCGAGTTCGGTCTTGTAGAACTTGCCCGCTGCGAGCCGTAGCCGGGGTGTGCCGTCGGGGTAGGAGTCGAGGCAGTCGAGATGGAGCTTGCGGATCTCGGTGCGGCGGGCACCGCTCCACCGGGCGACCAGCAGCGCGCACCGCTGGAGTGGGCAGTCGAGGGCTCGGACGCGGTCCATGAGCGGATCGAGCTGGTCGGCTGGGATGAATCGGGGGACACGTTCGATGACGCGGGGCATGTCGGCATGCGCGATCAGTGGGCGGGCAGGGACGTCGTCCCATTCGGCGACTGCAGCGTAGCGAAAGAGCACGGCGACGGTGGAGATGATGCCGGCGCGGTAGGCCCGGCTCAGCGGCTGGTCCGGGTGCTTGATCTTGTGCAGTCGGTGGACCGACTCCATGAAGTCGACCAGGTCGGCCCGGTTGAGTTGGTCGAGACTTTCGATGTGCGGGCGTTCGGTGTCCAACCAGAGCCCGAAGCGGCGCAGCCCGCCTCGGGTGCTGGACATGCTCTCCGGCCGCAGGACCAGGGCGCGTTCGACAAGGAACCGTTCGAAGATGGCATCGATGCGGGGTTTGCCGCTGAGCCGCGGCAGCGGAACCCTCTCCTCCCGGTCGGGCGGTCGGGCGGTCGGGCGGTGATGCCAGCGCGGAACAGCGCGAGGCCGGTGCGGTAGGCATTGGTACGCCACGACGCCTTCAGCGTGGGGCAGCGGTCCTCGCCGACGACGTCGAGCAGGCCGGGAATGCGCTCGCAGTGGCGGATGGCATGCCGCATCCCCTCGATGTCGTCGCAGGCGAGTGTGCGGAGATCTGGGTCGCCACGGTGTATCACCAGTCGGATCAGGCCCCAGGGGACCCGGAAGGCCGCGTCGTCGCGGGCGTGTCCGAGCGCAAGGAGACAGTTGCGAAGGTCCTCGGTCCGGTCGCGCAGCGGCAGTTGGAGCTGGTCGGTGACGAGGAACGGTTTGAGTACGCCGATGCCCAGCAGCCACCCCCAGTCCATGCGCAGACGGCCGGTGAGCGCGAGGTAGGTCAGGTAGTGGCGGGCGTTGAAGTTGATCCATGCCGTGGTCGCGTCAAAGCCGGGCTCCGGGGCGCACCGCTGATTCTGCCCCTCTCCGTTGCGCCAGCCCAGGCGGTCACGGAGTGGCAGCGCGAACCAGGTGTGCAGGTCCGGATAGGTGCGCACAAACCGCAGGTGGAACTGGGCGTGTTTGCGGCGCCACCGGTCGCTGGTCGGCAGTGCGGCGACGAACGCCGTGTACTCCGCATCCGGGCAGTGCCGGGGGATCCCGGGTGCGAGGGTGAGAGGCGATGAGGCCGCTCACAACGGGGCGTTCGTGCTCACGTGTCCTGCTCTCCAATTGCCTGGCGATAGTCCTTGACGACCTCGGGATCGCTGACCCGGGTGTAGACCTTCATCGAGTCCGGCGTCGCGTGCCCGAGCCGCGTCATCAGCGTCAGCTCCCGCATGCCGCCCTCGAACATCCTGGTGGTGTGGGTGTGCCGCAGGCTGTGCGGCGTCAACCAGGCATCTCGCACTCCGGCCCGCTGCGCGGCCCGGGCGAACATCCGCACCAGCGCGCCATAGCTCAGCGGTTCGCCCCGATGCTTGCCCCGGCCCCCGACGAGAAAGGCCCAGGGGCTGTCCGCATCGGACGGCCGTTCACGCATCATGTAGGCGTTGAGAGCTGCCAGGGCGCCCGTCCTTCGTGAAGGTCAACCACGCGGTCCCGACGGGACTTCTGCTGCACTCCACGTGGGTGATCGAACCGCTTGCGGACGGTCACCCGGCACTGGCCGTAGGAGATGTCCTCCAACCGCAACCCCAGGAACTCCACAGCTCGGGCTGGCATGAACCCGGCCGCCCCAATCTCGCGATCCTCGCAGAACAGGTAGAGCTTTTGCAGATCGTGAGCGTAGGCCCGGACGGTGTTCGGCGAGTACGCCCGCACCGTCAACAACCGCAAGAACTCCTCGACTTCAACCACCGGCTCGCCGGACGCATCGACAAGCCGTCCCTGGGGCTGGCCCGCTGCCGCATCGGGCACCTTCACCACTCGCACGACTGGAACCCTACGCACGCAATGCGGTACATACAGTCACCTGGAGGGGCGAACTGTCCAGAGAACTTCGTCGCCTGGCCCGCCGGCAACGCTGCTGCTCAAGACCCCGACGAGCGACATCGCGTGTAGGATCTCGCGGCTCGTGTCATAGACAACAGCCCTGACCAGCGGGTTTCTGGGCTGTCTCAGCCCAGGTCCAGGTGCCCGTGTCTCAGTTCCGTGGCATTTCTTCAGGACCGGCATCAGCAGCCGTCCGCTCTGCCCACTCGCGCTGGGTCACGGCTCGCTCTATGCGGCTGGCGATGTCCTTCTTGGCCGCCGCGTCCAAGGTCTCCGGGATCTTGTCGAAGGTGCCGGGAAGGACGTCGAGGAGACCCCAGATCTGTTCGCCAGTCCTGACGGTCAGCAGCAGCTGGCACCTCCACTGTGGCGACACTTCGGGACGGTGGCTGAGCCGGTGCACGAGTGTGGGGACGAGGTAGTGCGTCGCCTCTGCGGAGAGGTGCTCTTGGAGCCAGTCGAGCGGGAGCCGCTGGCTGAAGCCGCATGTGGCGGCCTCCTGTTCCAAGGCGAGGAGCTGGTCGGTGTCGACGGCTCGGACGGTGCGGGGCAGAGCTGGGGCCATGCCGGGATGATGCCAGGAAGCCCCCACCGGGCCGAGAGGTCAGCGGGGCAGGGCTGCGATCTGCCGACGGAGGTAGTCAACTTGACCCGGCCCTGAAGGACCGGGCTTGGAGGTAGGGCGCGGCTGGCTGTCGCGTGGCCTCCTCCGTCTGAGCGCCTATACGGGTGCTGGGACGCGTGACTCACGCCCCGCGGTCCACACGGTCTCGCCCTTGCGGGCGATGTTGTGGGACGCGTTGTCGTCCGCGTTCAGCACGGTCCCGCAGGCCCGGCACGCGAATGTTGCTTGATCGATTCGGTTCTTCCGGTCGATGTGGCCGCACTCGGAGCATTGCCGGCTGGTGTACGCCGGATCGACGTGCACCAGCGGCACTCCGTCCCGCTTCGCCTTGTAGGCGATGAACCGGCCGAGCTGGTGAAAGCTCCACGAGTGCAGTTGTGTCCGCTGGTCCTTGCGGAGCCGTACCCGGTCCCGGATGCCGCCCAGGTCTTCGAGGGCGATGCCGTGGCCGGTGCGTTCAGCGGCGGTGACGATGGTCTTCGAGACGATGTGGTTGACGTTCGCGGCGTGGCGCTGCTCGCGCCGGTTCCGCTTCTTCAGCAGGCGCTTGGCAGACTTGGTGCCCTTGGCCTGCAACTTCTTCCGCAGGTCGAGCTGCCGCTTGCGGTGCCGGTTCAGTCCACGCCCGGCGGCCCGGTAGCCGGTGGACGTGGTGGCGATGTTGACGATCCCCAGGTCCACGCCGACGAACCCGGCAGGGTCCTCGTTGAACGGGGTCTCGGGGATGTCACATACGGCGATCAGATAGAACACGCCGTCACGCCGGATGAGATCGGACTCGCCCTTGCGGTGCTCGCGGAGCATCTTGAGAGCGTCCGACGAGCAGACGAAGCGAACGTTCTTGAGCCGCCCGGCGGTGGTCCAAACCGACACCGTCCCCGCGTCGTACTGCCACGACAGGCACCGGTCGTCATACGGCTGCGCGGCCTCCGGCCGGAAGACGATGGGCTTGGACTCCGCCCTGACCCGTCGCTTCGAACCCGGCTTGCCCAGATTCCCGGCCTTGATGTTCGCCTTCAACGTGGTGTAGGCGTCACGGGTCTTCTTGATCACATGCTGTGCCGCCTGCGCCCCCAGCCCCCACGCCTTCAACTCCGGGTAAGTGTGCTTGCGCAGCTCGTACTCACGCGGCACCCCACGCTCGAACGCCACTGTGGACACCCAGTTGGCCGCCTCGTTGACCGTGCCCAAGGTCGCTGACAACGCGGCGGCCTGGTCGGCCTCCGGCATCAGTTTGACCTGCGTCACGATCTTCATGACGGACAGCGTACTACAGTTGATCTATGTCACCACGATGGGAGTCAAACCCCAATATCCGCAAGGGCCGCACCGTCGCCCACGCCCTCCACGCCCACTTGGTCTTCACGCCCAAATACCGGCGCGGCCCGTTCACCGACGAGATCCTTCGGCGGTGCGAAGAGGTCATGCGCAGCGTCTGCGCCGACTTCGAAACCGAGCTGGTCGAGTTCAACGGAGAACGTGACCACGTGCACCTCCTGGTGCAGTACCCGCCGAAGGTTGCCCTGTCCAAGCTGGTCGGATCACTCAAGGGGGTCTCCGCTCGACGCCTGCGCCAGGAGTTCCCCGACCACATCCGTAAGTACCTGTGGGGCGCGCACTTCTGGTCACCGTCCTACTTCGCCGCATCATGCGGAGGCGCACCGCTCAGCATCGTCAAGGAATACATCGAGAACCAGAAGCGGCCAGACTGACCGTCACGACCGGACGCAGAGGATGCGATTCCTCCCGGGCGTAAACGCCCAGGGTTCCTCGCAAGACGTTGCTGAATCCGTGCGGCTCGGAGTCGTTCCGGGCATGGCCTGCGGCCCGTTCGGCCATGCCCCACCCGGTCGGGGGCACTCCGTCCGGAGACGCGACTGCTTCCGGACCTGATGCCTGGTCCGGAAGCAGTCGCGGGCTACATGTCGAGGCGGGCTACTGGGCGGCGGCCTGGGCCTCGGCCTCGTGCTTGAGGTTGTCGACCCAGTTGTGGAGGGAGTTGTCGAGGGCGGCTTGCAGGGCCGCCTGGTCGGCGTCGACGGGCGCTCCGGTCCAGGACTCCTCGGTGTGGACGAGGACTCCGTCACGGGTCGGGGTGAAGGTCCACACGTGGATCGCGGTGATGCCCTGGGCCGGGCCGCCCCAGGCCAGACACCTGTCGTGCTCGACCTTCTTGACGGTGGAGGTGATGTTCAGCCCCTGGGTGGTCCAGCGGAACACGGAGCCGGGGCGCAGCGGGCCGGGGGTGTCCTGGACGACCGTGACGACGTCGGGCTGCCAGGTGGGCCACTTCTCGACGTCGGTCTGGATCTTCCAGATGGTGCGCAGGGGCCCGTGGATGAGGATGTTCTCGCGAGTGATGACCGGCGCGGTCGCGTCGATTCGCGCGTCGCCGCAGTGGGCGGCCAGGACGGTGGCGGGGGTGGCGGGCTGGTCGTCGGCGGCGGCGTAGGCGCCGGTGCCGGAGGTCATGAGGACGAGCGCGGTGGTGGCGGCGAGCGTCGCTGCGGCGAGCGTGCGCATGGTGGTGGCCTTTCGGATGGCAGGTGGCGTGGGGTTCGGGCCGGGCCCCCGGGGACGGGCTGCGGGCGTGTCCCCGGGGAGGTGTGCTGGTTCAGCTGCGGGTGTCGTCGAGGTCGGTGTCGTCGATCCAGGAGCCGTGGATGCCGCCGGTGACCCGGCGCGGCAGGTGCACGGTGGCGACCCGGCCGAGGTCGGCGGCGTCCAGGACCAGGAGTTGGGAGGCGTCCTGCTTGAGGTCGGAGACGACGGTGAGCAGGTAGCCGTCGTCCTCCCGGGTGGCGCCGGCGGCGGGGACGAAGACGGCCTCGCTGGGCAGGCGGGCGTCACCGGCCTGGTGGATGCGGCGGGCGCCGGTGGTGCGGTCGTACTTGACGACGCCGTAGCCGCCGAAGCCGTCCTGGTCGGGGAAGGACACGGCGTACTGGTAGCGGTGCTCGGCGCCGAGGAAGTCCTCGTTGAGGGTGGGGAACTCGACCGCGAGGTCGTCGATGATCTGTTCGTCGACGCTCCCCGCGGCCAGGTCGACGACCCAGCGACGGGTGTAGGAGCGAGTGTTGGGCTCGGTTCCGCGCCCGGGGGCACCGATCCACCAGTTCCAGGAGAGCTGGAAGCCCTCGCGGTCCACGGTCGGGCCCTCCAGCACGATGCGGCCCTGGGAGTCCTCGTAGGCGTTGGCGGCGTGCAGCATGTTGCCCGGCTCGATGGCGAACCAGCGGATCTTCCCGGCGCCCTGCGGGCTGCGGGGCATGACGCCGATGCGGGCCGGCTGGGCATCGTTCCAGCCGTAGGGGATGCCGGAGTGCTCGGTCGGGTCGAAGGTGACGGTGCCCTCGACGAAGACGACGTGGTTGCGGGTGATCGCGAAGTCGTGCTTGAGGGAGGCGGTGGCCCCCGGCACCTCGAAGCTGTGGGTGACCTGGCCGGTGGCGTCGGCGACGTAGTACACCAGGTACGGCGGGAACGGCGAGGAGCCGAAGAAGTGCAGCTCGCCGGTGACCGGGTCGGACTTCGGGTGCGCGGTCATCGCGCTGCGCAACTTGCCGTCGAAGTCGTAGGCGCCGATGGTCTCCAGCTCCGGGGTGAGCTCGAAGGGGAAGTTGGCCTCGCACAGGGCCAGCAGGCGTCCGGCGTGCTCGATGACGTGGGTGCCGGCCGTGCTGGCGGTCAGGTCGGGGCCCTGGTCGGTCAGGTAGGGGGCGCCGTCGAGGGCGGGGGTGCGCACCCAGCGGTTGCGGTACCACTCGGCCCGGCCGTCGCGCAGGCGGATGCCGTGAACCATGCCGCTGCCCTTGAACCAGTGCGTGGGGGTGACGCCGGGCTTGGGGTTGTGGCTGTTGCGGATCAGCCGGCCGGTCAGCTCCGGCGGCAGGGTGCCCTCGACGGTGAGGCCGGTGGCAGTGATCTCGTCGACCGCGGGGGTGTAGTGGCCGGTCAGGTAGGGCTTGCTGGTCATGACAGGTGCCTCTCTTGTCGGTTCGGATGGTTCGGATGGTTCGTGCGATTCGGATGGTTCGTACGGTGATGTGCCGATCCGGCTTGACGTGCGTCAGCTCTGCTGCTCGGCACGGGACTTGAGGCTCGCCAGCCAGGTGGTCAGCGAGTGCTGCAGGGCCTGGCCGAGTTCCTCGGCGGCGGCGTCGACGGGCGCGCCGCTCCAGGACTCCTCGGTGCGGACGGTGACCTGGCCGGCGGTCTGCTCGAAGGTCCACACGTGGACGCCGTCGATGCCGTTGGCGGGCCCGCCCCACACCAGCCGCTCGCCGGGGACGATCTCGCGGACGGTGGAGGTGATGTCCAGGCCGTGGGTCTTCCAGTGGAAGGAGTTGCCGGGCTGCAGCGGGCCGTCGAGCTTGGCCTGGTCGACGTCGGCGTTCCAGTCGGCCCAGGAGTCGATGTCGGTGTGCAGGGCCCACACCGTCTCCAGCGGGGCGTCGATCACGGTGGACAGGCGGACGACGACGGGGGCGGTCTCGTCGATGGTGAACACGGCGGGGTGGGACTGCGGGGTGTTGGCGTTCATGGCGATGTCCTTCGTGGCTCGGGATGGAGGGTCAGGGCTTCGATGGAGGGTCAGGGCTTGGCTGGAAAGGCAGGGCTCGGGGAGCAGGGCCCTCACCGGGTGCTGCCGGTCGGGCTCCCCGGTGCGGGCAAGCTGGTGCGGGGGCTGGTGCGGGGGGCGATGAGGCCCGCCAGGAGCGCGGCGGCAGCGGCGATGGCCGCCGCGGTGAGGAAGGCTGCCTGGTAGCCGCTGTTGACCGAGGCGAGGGTCGGGCCGGCCGTTGCGGTGCGACTGGTGGCGATGGCGCTCAGCAGGGCGAGCCCGATGGCTCCGCCGACCTGCTGGGTGGTGTTGATCAGCCCCCCGGCCAGGCCGGCGTCACTCGGTGCGACCTTGGCGGCGGCGGTGACGTTGATGCTGACGAAGGACAGGCCCAGTCCCGCTCCGACCAGGAGCGCGGGCCCGAGGACGTCGCCGGCGTAGGTGCCGTGGACGGAGGCGGTGGAGAACCAGCCGAGTCCGGCGGTGAGCAGCAGTGGCCCGGTGACCAGGACGGTCTTGACGCCGGTGCGGGCCGCGAGCCGCGGCGCGAGCCAGGCGGCTGCGGTGATCGTCAGGGCGAGGGGCAGTTGGCTGAGTCCGGCCTTGAGCGGCGTGTAGTGGAGGACCCGCTGCAGGTAGAGGGAGAGGAAGAAGAACAGGCCGACGGTGGTCGCGCCGACCGCCGCCATGACGGCGTTGGCCGAGGTGACGGTGCGCAGCCGGAAGATCCGCAGCGGCACCAGGGGATGGGCGACCGCCCGCTCTGTCGCGACGAACGCTGCCAGCAGGACTGCACCGAGACCGAGCGCGGACAGGACCAGGGGTGAGCCGAACCCGCTGTCGTGGCTCTGTGAGAGGCCGTAGACGATCAGGGCGAGTCCCGCGGTGAGGGTGGCCGCCCCGGGGAGGTCGACCCGCCCACCGGTCCCGGAGCTCCGGGGCACGTACCGCAGGGCGCCTGCGGCCACGACCGCCGCGACGGGGAGGTTGACGAAGAAGATCGCGGGCCAGCCGAGCGTGCCGGTGAGTACGCCGCCCAGGAGCACGCCCGCCGCGCCGCCGCTGCCGGCGACCGCTCCCCACACCCCGAGCGCCTTGGGCCGCTCGCTGCCGGCGAACAGGGTGGTGACCAGGGAGAGGGCGGCCGGTGACATCAGCGCCGCCGCCGATCCCTGGACGGCACGGGCGGCGATCAGCATGCCTGCCGAGGAGGCGAAGCCGGCGACCGCCGAGGCGGTGGCGAAGCCGACCAGGCCGGTCAGGAAGGTCGAGCGCCGGCCGCGGAGGTCGGCGATCCGGCCGCCGAGCATGAGCAGTCCGCCGAAGGTGAGCACATAGGCGGTGACCACCCAGGAGAGCGAGGGCGCCGACATGTGCAGGCCGGTGCCGATGTCCGGCAGGGCGATGTTCACGATCGACGAGTCGAGCACGACCATGAACTGGGCGACCGCGAGCACGGCCAGGGCGGCCCAGCGGCGCGGATGGGGCGAGGAGTTCTGAGCGGTGGGCGAAGCGGGCGGGGTGAGCAGGGCGTCCATGGCACCTGGCTCCTTCCTTGACTGATGTCGGTTGGCGATCAATATTGAGTGGCTAACCACTCACTCTCTTGAGCGAAAAACATGAGTGGCTGACCACTCATTTTCCTGAACCGAGAAGATGCGGGGCCGTACCCCGCCGCCCCTCCTCAGTAGTGGGTGACGCCCGCCGACAGCGTCCGCATCCAGGGCCCGTCCGATTCGTCCGCGCCCAGCGAGACGATCAGGTGACAGAGCATGCCGACAGCGAAGAACTGCTGGACCTGCTCCTCACTGCCACCGGAAGCACCGCGCACATACTCCACCAGGCGGGCATAACCCCGGCGGACCACCTCGCGCACGGCAGGCTCGGAGACGGCCGCCGCCTGGGCGTGCAATTGGATCAGCATGAGGTCGTTGTTGCTGATCAGCCGGGCATACCCATCACCCATGGCCCCCAGCACCACCTCCGGCGAGCTGCCCGGGGCCTCGGCCACGGCACTCTCCAGACTGGCTCGCACCTGGACGAAGCAGTGCTCGACCACGGCCGCGAACAGCAACTCCTTGCTGGGGAAGAGCCGGTAGACGTACGCCTGGGAGATGCCGGCCGCCTTGGCCACTTCGGTGGTGGTGGTGCCCCAGTAGCCACGCGCCGCGAAGGCGCCGATGGCGGTGCGCAGCACCGTCTCGCGGCGCTCCTCCGCGGTGGACAACTGGCGGGTTCGCTCCTTGCTCATATGAGTATTCAACCACTCACACTTTTGGCCGTCAACACCTCTTCGCGGTCGACTTTGCCGACTGCGTCGAATGCATCCCGTACATCCGCCCCGCCTACGCGGAGGTCGCGCCCCTTGAAGCCCTCGCCCCGGTTCAGCCGAGCGAGGATCCGGCTGCGCCGAGGGTGTCCCGCAGCCACTGCTCGACGCCTGCCACGTGCACCGTCGCCCAGGCGTGCGCGACATCGGGGCGGCGGTGGGCGATGGCGTCGAGGATGGCGCGGTGCTGCTGGCGGGTCCGGTCGACCGCGCCTTCCTCGGTCAGCCCGCGCCAGATCCTCGCCCGGGCGGTCGGGCCGGACAGGCCGTCGACGAACGAGCACAGGAC
Organism: Kitasatospora sp. NPDC087861; assembly: GCF_044742585.1. Lineage (NCBI taxonomy): Bacteria > Bacillati > Actinomycetota > Actinomycetes > Kitasatosporales > Streptomycetaceae > Kitasatospora > Kitasatospora sp. NPDC087861. Next base: position 19,803 of record NZ_JBIUUS010000057.1, on the reverse strand, counting down.
GGTGTTGCCCGAACCAACCGCGATCCTGTGGTGGAACTCGAGGTCGTTGTCGATCAGCTCTTGCAGGGAGGCGTCGTCACTCAGGCTCTCCAGGACCTCTCCGAGCGCGGCGATGTCCTCGTCCGGCATCACTCGGGCGGCCATGGCTGCGGCGGCGGGCTCCAGAATGCGGCGGACCTCCAGGAACTCCAGCACCGAGTCGTCCTGGTGGAAGTCGACGACGAAGCCCAGCGCGTCCAGCAGCAGGTTGGGCTCCAGACTCGTCACGTACGTGCCGTCTCCCTGACGTACGTCGAGCACCCGGATGAGCGAGAGGGCCTTCACCGCCTCACGCAGGGAGTTGCGCGACAGACCGAGCCGCTCGGCCAGGTCGGCCTCCTTGGGGAGTCGCGAACCAGGGCGCAGCTCACCACTGACGATCATGGCTTTGATCTTCTCGATCGCCGAGTCGGTGACTGGCACGCCGCTGCCTCCCTGGTCCTGATCACTGCAGCATAGTCTCCCCGGCACCCACCCGGAGCTGGCCTTGATCGCGACAGGTCAAGGCCAGCCGGCACGATCCACAGGAGGCCGTCCATGCGACGGCCGCCCCGGGCAGGCCCTACGTCGTCCGGGTCGGTTGCGGTCCCGGCGGGCCGGCACGTCCCTGCGCAGGCCGGCGCGGGGCGCCGAGCCCGTACACACGGACCGCGTTGTGCCGGAACACCGCGTCCTTCTCCCCCGCGCTGAGCCCGTCCACGAGGTACCGGGTGATCCGGGTGACCTCGGCGTAGCCGGCCTCCAGGGTGCACACCGGCCAGTCGGAACCGAAGAGGAGCCGTTCCGGGCCGAAGGCCTCCAGGGCGGTGTCGGCGGAGGGCCTGAGGTCCGCCGTCCGCCACCGGCCGGGGGCGGCCTCGGTCACCAGGCCGGAAAGCTTTCCCACGGTGTTGGGCAGCGCGGCCAGGCGGCGCAGGTCCGCTGCCCAGGGGTCGAGCGTGCCGTCGGCGATCGGGGGCTTGCCGAGGTGGTCGAGGACGAACGTCAGGCCGGTGAGCCGGGCGGCCGCGAGGGCGGCGGCGGGCAGCTGGTGCGGCTTGACGACGAGGTCGTAGGCGAGACCGGCCTCGGCGACGGCGAGCAGGCCGCGCTGGACGTCGGGGCGCAGCAGCCACTCGGGGTCGGGTTCCTCCTGGACCTGGTGCCTGATGCCCACCAGCCGTTCCCCGCCGGGGAGTTCACGCAGGGCGGCGATCGCGTCGGCAACGCCGGGGGCGGTGAGGTCGGTCCAGCCGACGACGCCCGCGATCAGGTCGCTGCCGTCGGCCAGCGCCAGCAGTTCGGGGGTCTCCTCGGGGACGCAGACGGTCTGCACGACGACCGTGGCGACCACTCCGGCCTCCGCCGCTTCGGGGGCGAGGTCGACGGCGGTGAAGGAGCGGGCCAGTGGAGCGAGGGCCTCGCCGCTGATCCAGGGCTGCGGCCGCGTGTCGAGGTCCCAGACGTGGTGGTGCGCGTCGACGATCTGACGTCCGGTCACAGTTCCCACACGGTCGGGAGCCCGGCCCCGGCGCCGGCGTTCGAGTAGTCGTGGCTGATGTCGAGCAGTTCGCCCATCCTCTCCTGCCAGGTGATGTTGGCCGGGAGGTGCTCCAGTTCGGCGAGGAGCCGGGCGTAGTCCTCGCACTCCAGCAGGTGGAACAGCTCGCAACCGCTGCGCCAGATCGTCCACGAGGTGGCGCCGGCAGCCCGGATGGCTGCGACGAGTTCGGCGGGCACGTCCCGGTGGGCGGCCTCGTACTCGGCGATCCGGTCCGGGCGGAGGCGGGTGTGCAGGGCGACTCTCATGGCTGCTCCGGGTGGGTGGGGTGGTCGACGATGACGACATGCAGGGTGCGGGGGCCGTGCACGCCCTCGACGCGGTCGAGTTCGATGTCGCTGGTGGCAGAGGGTCCCGAGATGAAGGTCAGCGGCAGCACGGGGTCGAGGCGGGCGAGGGCGTCGGGGACGTCGGCGGCGATCTGTCCGGCGCGGATGACGCACAGATGGTAGTCGGGTACGAGGGTGAGGGCGCGGCGGCCCTGGCCCGGGCCGGCGTCGAGGACGATGGTCCCGGTGACGGCGATGCCGGCGGCGGCGAGGGTGCAGGCGCCGTCCAAGGCGTTCAGGGCCTGGACGTCCAGCGGTTCCGGGTGCCACTGCCAGTCGCCGGGCGGCAGCAGCTCGACGGGAAAGCCACTGGGCAGTGCCAGGTTGCTCGCCCCGGATGCGGTGAGCGCGGCGGCGATGGCGGCCGGCAGGCCCGCCTGGTCGGTGCGGGTGACGTTCGCCCGGTAGTCGGCGACCCGCTCGGCGAACAGGGCGACGATGTCCTCGCCCGGCTCGGTGTGGCTGCGGCGGTAGGTCCGGGGTACGGGGACGTCGTCGGGCCGTTCGTCGGCGGGGACGTCGGCGAGCGCCGCCCGGATGCGGCCGAGAACCGCCTCACGGCTGCTCATCGTTCACCTTCCCTGTTCTTGCGCCACCAGCTGCGGAAGGACTCTGCCGGAGGTGCGGGGGTGTCGCGGGTGTCGGACCATCCGTGCAGCGGGCCCGGCAGCCGGCCGATCCGCCCCTCCCTGGCGAGGGCCCTGCCACCGAGCGCGGCGGCCTTCTGGGCCGCGGAAAGCAGGCGCGGGGAATCGAGGACGGTGGCAGCGGCCTTCATGGCCAGCGCCTCAGCTCCCCTCGGCTTGCGCTCGACGGCCTTGGCCCGCAGGTGGGCCAGCACCTCCGGGATGTCGATCTTCACCGGGCAGGCGTCGTAGCAGGCGCCGCACAGAGTGGAGGCGAACGGCAGGGACGCCGCGTTCTCCACGCCGACCAGTTGCGGGGTGAGGACGGCGCCGATCGGTCCGGGGTAGACCGAGCCGTAGGCGTGGCCGCCGGTGCGCTCGAAGACGGGGCAGACGTTGAGGCAGGCCGAGCAGCGGATGCAGCCGAGTACCTGCCGTCCGACCTCGTCGGCGAGGGTGTCGGTGCGGCCGTTGTCGAGCAGCACCAGGTGGAACTCCCTGGGGCCGTCGCCGTCGGTGGTGCCGGTCCAGGTGGAGGTGTAGGGGTTCATCCGCTCACCGGTGGAGGAGCGGGGCAGCAGCTGGAGGAAGACCTCCAGGTCCGACCAGGAGGGGACGGTCTTCTCGATGCCCATGACGGTGATCAGCGTCTCGGGCAGCGTGAGGCACATCCGGCCGTTGCCCTCGGACTCCACGACGACGACCGTGCCGGTGTCGGCGACGGCGAAGTTGGCGCCCGAGACGGCCACCTTGGCGGTGAGGAACTTCTCCCTCAGGTGCAGGCGGGCTGCTTCGGCGAGTTCACGCGGGTCGTCGCCGAGGTTCTCCGGTGCGGGCTGCCCCCAGTGGGCCATTTCGGCGGTGAAGAGGTCGCGGATCTCGGTCCGGTTGCGGTGGATCGCGGGGACGAGGATGTGGGAGGGGCGGTCGTCGCCGAGCTGGACGATGAGTTCGGCGAGGTCCGTCTCGTAGGCGGTGATGCCGGCTTCGGCGAGGGCCTCGTTGAGGCCGATCTCCTGGGTCGCCATGGACTTGATCTTCACGACCTCGCGTTCGCCGGTGGCCTGCACGAGTTCGGTGACGATGCGGTTGGCCTCGGCGGCGTCCGAGGCCCAGTGCACGGTGCCGCCCGCGGCGGTGACGGCGGCCTCCAGCTGGACGAGGTAGCGGTCGAGGTGGCGTGCGGTGCGGTTCTTGATCGCGGTGGCGGCGTCGCGCAGTTGCTCCCAGTCGTCCAACTCGGAGGCGACGGCGAGCCGCTTGTCGCGGATGGTGGTGGTGGCGCGTTTCAGATTGGCGCGCAGCCGGGTGTTGCCGAGCGCCTCGCGGGCGGCGTCGGGAAAGGACGGGGAGCCGAGCCAGACGACGCCACGGCTGCCGGGCTTGCTCATCGTGCGGTTCCTTCGGTGGCGGCGAGGATCTCGGCCAGGTGCATGGTGCGCACGGTCGCGCCCTGGCGGGACAGTCCGCCGCCGATGTGCATCAGGCAGGAGTTGTCGGCGGCGCACAGGACCTCGGCTCCGCTGTCCAGCACGGCGGCGTTCTTGTCGGCGAGCATCGCGGCGGAGGTGTCGGCGTTCTTCACGGCGAAGGTGCCGCCGAAGCCGCAGCAGGAGTCGGCCGCGGGCAGGTCGACCAGGTCGATGTCCTCGACGGCGCGCAGCAGCCGGTCCGGGCGATCGCCGAGACGCAGGCCGCGCAGGGAGTGGCAGGTGGGGTGGTAGACGACGCGGTGCGGGAAGCGGGCACCGACGTCCGTGACGCCGAGAACGTCGGTCAGGAACTCGGTGAACTCGTACACCCGGGGCACCAGTTCGGTGACCTGTCGGAGGAGCGCGGCGGTGCCGTGCCGTGCGGCGAGCAGGGGGTGGTTGTCACGGACCATCCCGGCGCAGGAGGCGGACGGCGTGACCACGGCGTCGTAGTCGGCGAAGGCCCGGGCGAAGCGAGTCACCAGCGGGACGGCGTCGGGGCGGTAGCCGGTGTTGAAGTGCATCTGACCGCAGCAGGTCTGTTCCTGGGGGAACTCGACCCGGTGGCCGAGCCGCTCCAGCACGGTCACCACCGCGCGGCCGGTGTCAGGGAAGAGGGTGTCGTTGAAGCAGGTGATGAACAGGGCGATGCGCATCAGCTCACCTCCCCGGGGGTCGGGACGTCCGCGGGCAGCAGTCCGCGGTGCTTGAGCTCGGCCCAGAGCGCCGCCGGAACGGGGTGGTCGAGCATGGTGGCGGCGTCCCGGACCTCGCCGGCGTTGCGGGTGCCGACCAGCACGCTCGCCACCGCCGGGTGCCCGAACGGGAACCTCAGGGCGGCGGCGCGCAGCGGGACGCCGTGCCGCTCGCAGACGGCCTTGAGGTCGGTGGCCCTGGTGAGCAGGTCTGCGGGGGCCGCGGTGTAGTCGAAGGTGGCGCCGGGCCGCGGGTCGGCGAGCAGGCCGGAGTTGAAGACGCCGCCGATCACGACGCCGACACCGCGCCGGTGGGCCAGGGGCAGCAGTTCCGCAAGGCCCCGCTGGTCGAGGAGGCTGTAGCGGCCGGCCAGCAGGACGGCGTCGAGGTCGGTCTCGCGGATGAACCGGGCGGGCAGCCCGGCCTGGTTCATGCCGACGCCGATCGCTCCCAGGACGCCTTCGGCGCGCAGGCGTTCGAGTTCCGGGTAGGCCTCGGTGAGCGCCTGTTCGGCGTGGTCGTCGGGGTCGTGCAGGTAGGCGATGTCGATCCGGTCGAGGCCGAGCCGGTTCAGGCTGTCCTCGATGGAGCGGCGCACCCCCTGGGCGCTGAAGTCCCAGACGCGGTGGTGGGTGGCGGGCACGGCGAAGCCGTTGGCCAGGTCGTCGCCGTCGCTGGAGGGGGCCGGCTCCAGCAGGCGTCCGACCTTTGTGGAGATCGTGTACTGGTCCCGGGGGAACGCGCGCAGGGCGGCGCCGAGTCGCCGCTCGGACAGGCCCAGGCCGTAGTGCGGGGCGGTGTCGAAGTACCGTACGCCGGACTCCCAGGCGGCGGCGACGGCCTGTTCGGCCTGTTCGTCGGTGACCGGGGTGAACAGGTTGCCGATGCCGGCGGCGCCGAAGGCGAGTTCGGTCACCTGGACCCTGCTGCGGCCGAGGGGGTTGTGGCGCGGTTTCACGGGCGTGGCTCCGGTCGCAGGCGCAGGCCGGCCATGCCGCCGTCGACGGCGAGGGCGGTGCCGGTGACGCTGGCGGCGGCCGGGGAGGCGAGGTAGGCGATGGCGGCGGCGACCTCCTCGGCGGTGACCAGCCGGCCGGTGGGCTGGCGGGCGTTCAGTGCGGAGCGCTCGGCGGCCGGGTCGTCGGCCGCGTCGAGCAGCCGGCCGACCCACGGGGTGTCGACGGTGCCGGGGTTGACGCAGTTGACGCGGATCCCTTCGCGGACGTGGTCGGCGGCCATGGCCAGGGTGAGCGAGAGGACGGCGCCCTTGCTCGCCGAGTAGAGCGCGCGCTGGGGCAGTCCGGCGGTGGCGGCGATGGAGCAGGTGTTGACCACCGACGCCGCGTTCGAGTGGCGCAGGTACGGCAGGGCGGCGCGGGTGGTGCGGACGATGCCGAGCACGTTGACGTCCAGGACGTGGTGCCACTGCTCGTCCGGGTTGTCCTCGACGGTTCCGGCGGCGCCGATGCCGGCGTTGTTGACCAGGATGTCGATCCCGCCGAGCGCTTCGGCCGCGGCCTGGACGGCGGCGCGCACGGAGCGGTCGTCGGCGACGTCGGCGGTGAAGCCGCGCAGCGGGGCGCCGGCGCCGCTCGGGTCGAGGTCGAGGACGGCGACGTCCGCTCCGCGTTCGCCGAGGAGTCGGGCGGTGGCCAGTCCGATGCCGGAGGCACCGCCGGTGACCAGGGCGGTGAGCCCGTCGAGGTCGCGGGTGGTCATGAGCGCTCCTCCTTGTCGCCGCCGGCCAGGTCGGCTGCCCAGAACGCGCCGTCGGGGTAGGTGTAGGTGTCGATGGTGGCCTGGTGCATGGTGGCGGAGAAGCCCGGGGTGGTGGGCGTGCGGTAGTGGCCGGCGTCGATGACGACGGGGTCGAGGAAGTGCTGGTGGAGGTGGTCGACGTACTCGATGACGCGGTCCTCGGTGGTGCCGGAGAGCGCGACGTAGTCGAACATCGACAGGTGCTGGACGAGTTCGCACAGGCCCACGCCGCCGGCGTGCGGGCACACGGGGACGCCGAACCTGGCGGCGAGCAGCAGGATGGCGAGGTTCTCGTTCACGCCGGCCACCCGGGCCGAGTCCAGCTGGAGGACGTCGATGGCGCCGGCCTGGAGCAGCTGTTTGAAGACGATGCGGTTCTGCACGTGCTCGCCGGTGGCGACCTTGATCGGGTGGACACCGCGCCGGACGGCGGCGTGGCCGAGCACGTCGTCCGGGCTGGTCGGCTCCTCGATCCAGTAGGGGTCGAACTCGGCGAGCGCGTTCGTCCACTCGATCGCCTCGGCGACGTTCCAGCGCTGGTTGGCGTCGATCGCCATCCGGATGTCCGGACCGACGGCCTCGCGGGCGGCGCGGCAGCGGCGGACGTCGTCCGCCAGGTCGGCGCCGACCTTCAGCTTGATCTGGGTGAAGCCGTCGGCCACCGCCTCCTTGGCGAGGCGGGTGAGCTTCTCGTCGCTGTAGCCGAGCCAGCCGGGCGAGGTGGTGTAGGCGGGGTAGCCGCGGCGCAGGAGTTCGGCGGCCCGCCCGGGTGCGCCCTGTCTGCCCTTGCGCAGCAGGTCGAGGGCCTCATCAGGCGTCAGCGCGTCGGCGATGTAGCGGAAGTCAACCTGGGACACCAGCCATTCGGGGTCGGCGTCGGCCAGCAGCTGCCACAGCGGCTTGCCCGCACGCTTGGCGGCGAGGTCCCAGACGGCGTTGACGACGGCTCCGATCGCCATGTGCATCACGCCCTTCTCGGGGCCGAGCCAGCGCAGCTGGCTGTCACCGATCAGGTCGTGGTACAGGGAGCCGGGGTCGGCGCACAGCTCGGCGACGGACCGTCCGACGATGTGCTCGCTCAGCGCGTCGATGGCGGCGACCTGGACGTCGTTGCCACGGCCGATGGTGAAGGTGAACCCGTGGCCCTCGTGGCCGCCCGCAGAGGCGCGCAGGACGACGTAGGCGGCGGAGTAGTCGGGGTCGGGATTCATGGCGTCGGACCCGTCCAGCTCCCGCGAGGTGGGGAAGCGGATGTCGTAGGTGTCGACGGCCGTGATCCGCGCTGTGGTTGCGGACAACGTGGTGCCTTTCAGGCGTTGGAGAAGGTCTGGCGCTGGATACCGAGGCCGTCGATGGTCAGTTCGACGGTGTCGCCCGCGCGCAGGTAGGGGGTGCCGGGCAGACCCAGGGCCACGCCGGCCGGGGTGCCGGTGTTGATGACGTCTCCGGGCCGCAGCACCATGTACTGGCTGAGGTACCAGATCAGGTACGGGACGTCGAAGATCATGTTCTTGGTGCTGCCGCTCTGCCGCTGCTCGCCGTTGACGGCCAGACGAAGGCCGAGGGCCTGCACGTCGCCGGCCTCGTCCGGGGTGACCAGCCAGGGGCCGAGCGGGTTGAAGGTCTCACAGGACTTGCCGAGGTCCCACTGCCCGGAGTACTCGAGCTGGAACTCCCGCTCGGACACGTCGTTGCTGATCGCGTAACCCGCGACATGGGCGAGGGCCTGTTGGGGCGAGTCCAGGTAGCGGGCCTCGCGGCCGATCACGACCGCGAGTTCGACCTCCCAGTCGGTCTTGGCCGAGCCGCGCGGGATCAGCACCTGGTCATAGGGGCCGACCACGGCGGACGGGTCCTTCATGAAGACCACCGGCCGGGCGGGGACGGCCGCGCCGGTCTCCTCGGCGTGGTCGCGGTAGTTGAGGCCGATGCAGACGACCTTGCCCGGGCGGGTGATGGGTGCACCGATCCGCTGGCCGACCGGGTCGATCGGAGGGAGCTCTCCGGCGGCCAGGGCGGCGCGAACGCGGTCGATCCCGTCCGAGGCGAGGAACGCCCCGTCGATGTCATCGGTCAGGCCCGAGAGTGCAAAGACCCGGCCGTCGTCGCCGAGGGCTGCCGGAGCCTCTTCTCCCGCCGGTCCGATCCGCACGAGCTTCATGGCCTGACTCCTGTCATAGGTCTGCGGGCCGGGGCTCTTCACCGGGCCGACACATCGGATGAATCCTCGACGACCTGACCATACGAGTGTCGGCCACCCACCGCAAGAAGTCCTCCGATGTCTGTCGGCGTCCGTCGGGTGCCAGGAGCCGAACATCTCCTAACTGTTCATCAAATATCAAGCTCAGACAGTAGATAACAGCTCACTGCGATGCGGAATGGAGGCCCGGACGTTACGGTTGAGATTCGCCCGAGGTTTCCCTATTGTCAGTCATGCGCCAAGCTCGTATGGTCCTCGTGATCGCAAGCCCTCCGATGATTACGGGGAGCACGATCCGGCGCGCCTGCCACGACCCGCCGCATCCATGGCCTCCCTCCTGGATGACGGCCGGGAAGGGAGATCCGGCTCAACCACCCCCGCTTCACCTCCCGGGGACAGGCCGCTCCGCCTCCCGCCACACCGGCTCCCCACCCTCGCAGGGGAGCCCGGACATCCCAGCCAAGGAGATCAGCACCATGAAGCCTCGCTCCTCCAGAATCGCGGCCACGGCCGCCGCCGTAGTCGTCCTGGCGGGGGCCGCCACGGCCTGCAACCGCGGCAGCACGACGGACTCCGCCGCCGGCGGCAAGCCGGCGCTCGGCATCGACCTGCCGCGTGCGGACTCCGACTTCTGGAACTCCTACGCGCAGTACATCAAGCAGGACGCCTCCGCCCAGGGCCTCAACACCCTGCCGGTGAGCAACTCGCAGAACGACGTCACCAAGCTGGTCGCCAACGTCCAGGTCTTCCAGAACACCGGCGCCAAGGCCGTCGTCATGGCCCCGCAGGACACCGGCGCGATCGCCTCCACCCTCGACCAGCTGACCGCCAAGAAGATCCCCGTGGTCAGCATCGACACCCGCCCCGACAAGGGGAACGTCTACATGGTGGTGCGCGCCGACAACAAGGCGTACGGCACCAAGGCCTGTGAGTTCCTCGGCCAGCAGCTCGGCGGCAAGGGCAAGGTCGCCGAACTCCAGGGCGCGCTGAGCTCCGTCAACGGCCGCGACCGATCCGAGGCCTTCGCCGCCTGCATGAAGGAGAAGTTCCCCGACATCCAGGTGACCGAGCTGGCCACCGACTGGAAGGGCGACGTCGCCTCCGCCAAGCTCCAGTCCACCCTGGCCGCCAACCCGGACCTGGGCGGCGTCTACCTGCAGGCCGGCGGTGTCTTCCTGCAGCCCACCATCGCCCTGCTCCAGCAGAAGGGCCTGCTCAAGCCCGCCGGCCAGCCCGGCCACATCGCCATCGTCTCCAACGACGGCATCCCGCAGGAGTTCGACGCGATCCGCAAGGGCGACATCGACGCGACCGTCTCCCAGCCCGCCGACCTCTACGCCAAGTACGCGCTGTTCTACGCGCAGGCCGCGGCCGAGGGCAAGACCTTCCAACCCGGTGCCACCGACCACCAGTCGACCATCATCCAGCTGCCCAACGGACTGGAGGACCAGCTTCCCGCGCCGCTGGTCACCAAGGAGAACGTCGACGACAAGTCCCTCTGGGGCAACGGCGTAGGCAAGTAGCCCACCGACCCCTCGTGCGTGGCGGCCAGGACCCCCCTTCCCGGGCCGCCACGCACGGATCCTGCGGAAAGGACATCCCCGCCATGGCGGACCCCAGCCCCGTCCGGGGCCCCGTCGTCGAGGCCGACGGGATCAGCAAGCGCTTCGGCGCCACGGTCGCGCTCAGCGACGCCCGCATCTCGGTCGCGCCCGGCGAGTCGCACGCCCTGGTCGGCCGCAACGGCGCGGGCAAGTCCACGCTCGTGTCGATCCTCACCGGCCTGCAGAACCCCGACACCGGCACCCTGCGCTTCAACGGCGAGCAGGCCCCGGCCCCCGGTGACACCGACGCCTGGCGGTCCAGGGTCGCCTGCGTCTACCAGCGCTCCACCATCATCCCCGCGCTGACCGTCGCCGAGAACCTCTTCCTGGACAGGCAGAGCAAGGGCGTCCTGCGCCCGATCAGCTGGAAGCAGCTGCGCGGCCGCGCCACCGAGCTGCTCGCCGAGTACGGCGTGGACGTCGCCCCGACCGCGCGCGCCGAGGACCTGAGTGTCGAGCAGCGCCAGTTCGTCGAGATCGCCCGGGCGCTGTCCTTCGGGGCCCGCTTCATCATCCTGGACGAGCCCACCGCCAAGCTCGACGCGCGCGGCATCGATCGGCTCTTCGACAAGCTGCGCTCACTGCAGGAACAGGGCGTCGCCTTCCTGTTCATCTCCCATCACCTGCAGGAGGTCTACGACCTCTGCACCACCGTCACGGTCTACCGCGACGCCCGGCACATCATCACCGCACCGGTCGCCGAACTCGACCAGCAGGCCCTGGTGGAAGCGATGACCGGCGAGAGCTCCCGGGGCAGCGAGCCCGCCTGGTCGGTGACCGGCCGGACGCGCCCCGACGGTGCCCCGCTGCTGGACGTCTCGGGCCTGAGCCTGGCCGGCGCCTACCAGGACTTCTCCCTGACCGCGCACGCCGGCGAGGTCGTGGGCCTGGCCGGCGCGGCCGCCAGCGGCAACGTCCGGCTCGGCGAGACCATCGCCGGTCTGCACCGCCCCCAGGCCGGCACGATCACCGTCGCGGGCCGCCCGGTGCGCACCGGTCGCGTTCCCGCCGCTCTCGCGGCCGGCATCGGGTTCGTGCCCGAGGACCGGCACATCCAGGGCCTCATCCCGCAGCGCAGTGTCGCCGAGAACGCCACCCTGACCGTCACCGGCCAGCTCGGGCCCTTCGGCACGGTGCTGCCCTCCCGTACCCGGGCCTTCGCCGAGCGGATGATCGGCGACCTCGACATCAAGACACCCGGCCCCTCGGCCCCGGTGTCCGCACTGTCCGGCGGCAACCAGCAGAAGGTGGTCATCGCCCGGGCGCTGGCCACCGAGCCGCACGTCCTGGTGGCCATCCGGCCCACCAACGGCGTCGACGTCAAATCCAAGGAGTCCCTGCTCGGCACCGTCCGCGAGGTCGCCGACGCCGGGAAGAGCGCTCTCATCGTGTCCGACGAACTCGACGACCTGCGGGTCTGCGACCGCGTCGTGGCCATGTTCCACGGCCGCGTCGTCGCCGAGTTCGAGCACGGCTGGAGCGACGAACAGCTGGTCGCAGCCATGGAGGGCATGTCCGGCCCGACCGACACGAAGGAACGCGATGTCTCCCACCACTGAGGTCCGCCCGCGCGCGGCCACCGCCGGCACCGCACCGGCCGGCCGGCGCTTCGACCTCGCCCGCTACCGTGACCTGTCGCTCGTACCGGTCCTGCTCGTCCTCGGCGTCATCGGCTTCGCCGTCTCACCCGCCTTCCTCACCTCCGACAACCTCCTGGGCGTCGGCCAGCAGGCCACCGAACTGAGCCTGCTGGTGCTGGCCGAGGCGCTGATCCTGATCGTCGGCCGGATGGACCTGTCCCTGGAATCCACGATCGGCGTGGCCCCTGTCATCGCCGTCTGGCTCGTCCTCCCCGACCACGGCGCGCGCTTCAACGGCCTCGGGCTCCTTCCCTCCTGGACGGCCATCCCGCTGTGCCTGGCCGTCGGCGCGCTCATCGGGGCGATCAACGGGTTCCTGATCCTCAAGCTGCGCCTCAACGGCTTCATCGTCACCCTCGGCGCGCTCACCCTGCTCCGCGGCCTCCAGGTCGCGATCTCCCAGGGCCAGTCGATCGTCACCCTGCCTGGCTCCTTCACCTACCTCGGCAGCACCAGCTGGCTCGGCGTCCCCGCGGCGATCTGGATCTGCGCCCTGCTCTTCCTGGCCGGCGGCTGCGCCCTCGCCTGGCTGCGCCACGGCCGCGCCCTGTACGCGATCGGCGGCAACTCCGAGGCCGCCCGCGCCGCCGGCATCCGGGTCGACCGGATCACCTGGATCGTGCTGATCCTCGGCAGCCTGCTGGCCGCCTTCGCCGGCGTCCTCTACACCGGCCACTACGGCTCCATCTCCGCCGACCAGGGCAACGGGTGGATCTTCCAGGTCTTCGCCGCCACCGTCATCGGCGGCGTCAGCCTCAACGGCGGCCGCGGCACCCTCTTCGGCGCCCTGACCGGTGTGCTGACCCTCCAGCTCGTGGTCAACGTCATGACCCTCGCGGGCGTGCCGCCGCTGTGGAACCAGTTCCTCAACGGCGCGATCATCATCGTCGCGCTGATCATCTCCCGCTTCGCCTCGGGCGAGAAACAGGAGTGACGGGTCCCCCGGCCTGAGAGCCGCCGAAGCGGCGCGACCAGCTCCGCGGGAACCGGTCGCGCCGCTTCGGCCTCCCCTTCCCCGCCCCCTCGACCGACCATCACTCCCATGCCCGCACGCAGGAGGCGAACACCATGGCGGTGACCGACCATGCCATCGAGAAGATCAAGGAAATGATCGTCTCCGGCGCTCTGCTGCCCGGCGCGAGACTCCCCAACGAGGCCGTTCTCGCCGACCAGCTCGGGCTGTCCCGCAACTCGCTGCGCGAGGCTGTCCGAGCGCTCACCGCGATGCGGATCCTCGTCCCCAGGCAGGGCGACGGCACCTACGTCTCCGGTCTGGAGCCACACCTCCTGCTGGAAGCCATGGCCTTCGCCGCCGACGTCTCCCACGGGCACACGGCCCGGCAACTCCTCCAGGTACGGCGCCTGCTGGAGCCACAGGTCACCGCCCTCGCCGCCGGCCTGCTCACCGACGACCACCTGCGAACGCTGCGGGCCGTCCTCGACCAGAGCGCTGCGGCCGCCGGCATCGAGGAGTTCATCGAGCTCGACATCGAGTTCCACCGCACCATTGCCGATGCCGTCGGCAACCCCGTGCTGTCCACCCTGCTCGGTATCCTCTCCACCCACACCCAGCGGCTGCGCATCGTGCGCGGTACGCACAACACCCCTGCCCGCGAGCAGGCCCACCGCGAACACGAGGCCATCTGGCGGGCCCTGGTCGACCACGATGCCGTCCTGGCCGCCAGTGCCAGCACCGTGCACGTCGCCGCCGTCGAGGACTGGCTGGCCGCCGGCACCGACCCCCCGGACCTCGACGCCATCGCCTGAAGGCGACGTGCCGCATCCCGCGAATCCGTTCCCCTCCCCCTCAGCGCGCAAAACCCCCACGACCCAGGACGGTCTGACACATGAAGAGCCGAACCATCCGGACCACCTGCACGGGCTGCATCGCCGTGTTGCTCGCCGGCTGCCTCACCGCCTGCGGTGGCAGTGATGACCCCGGCAACTCCCGCCCCCAGATCGGCATCGACATCCCCCGCGCCGACTCCGACTTCTGGAAGGCGTACGCGAAGTACATCCAGCAGGAGATCAACGACCAGCAGCTGAGTGTCCTGCCCCCGACCCGTTCGAACGGCGACGACGCGACGTTCACCGCCAACGTCCACTCGCTGGCCACCCGGCATCCCAAATCCATCGTCATGGCGCCGCAGAACACCATGACCACCGATTCGACACTCTCCGAGTTGTTCCGTGCCAACATCCACACGATCAGCGTGGACACCGAACCGGAGCACGGCAGCGTCTACATGGTGGTCCGCACCGACAACAAGGCGTACGGCGCCAAGGCCTGCGAGTTCCTCGGCAAGCAGCTCGGTGGCAAGGGCAAGGTCGCCGAACTCCAGGGCGCACTGAGCTCCATCAACGGATACGAACGCTCCGAGGGATTCGCCGCCTGCATGAAACGCAACTTCCCCGGTATCCAGGTGATCGCGCTGCCCACCGACTGGAAGGGCGACGTCGCCTCCGCCAAGCTCCAGTCCACCCTCGCCGCCAACCGGGACCTGAACGGCATCTACCTGCAGGCCGGCGGCGTCTTCCTCCAGCCCACCCTCGACCTCCTACGCCAGAAGGGCCTGCTCAAGCCCGCCGGCCAGCCCGGCCACATCGCCATCGTCTCCAACGACGGCATCCCGCAGGAGTTCGACGCGATCCGCAAGGGCGACATCGACGCGACCGTCTCCCAGCCCGCCGACCTCTACGCCAAGTACGCCCTGTACTACGCCAAGGCCGCGGCCGAGGGCAGGAACTTCCAACCCGGGCCCACCGACCACCAGTCGACCATCATCCAGCTGCCCAACGGCCTGGAGGACCAGCTCCCCGCTCCCCTGGTCACCAAGGAGAACGTCGACGACCCGTCGCTCTGGGCCAACCACGCCGCGGGCTGACCGAGGCGGGCCGCAGAACCAGGCCGGCCTCCACCGCACCAACGGGACGACGGGACTCCGGTCTGTGCACCACCACTGATTGCTCCCCCACCCACCCCCGCTGAGGGGCCGCACCATGCGAAGTGCACCGGTGGCCAGGGCGATCGTCGCCCTGGCCCTGGGTACCGCCGCCGCCTGGTCACCCGCCACGGCGACCGCCTCCTCCTCGACCACGACCACCACTCGTCCGGCATCGACGACCCGAAACCACCCCAGACCGTCCTCGCCAAGGCCGCCACCGAACTGGCCGCCGTCCAGACCGTCCTCGCCAAGGCCGCCACCGAACTGGCCGCCGTCGAGAACGTCGAACTCGGCGACCTCACCGGCCGCGCCGGGCACGCCGTCCTCCTCAGCCGCGAGGACTCCTCCCCCGTCCGGGTTCCCGCCGACCGCCTCCTGCAGCGGGACGGCCCCGTGCGAGAGACCGCCACGAAGCCGGCCGACGGCCGACGGCCGCTGGCAGCGTCCGGCTTCCGTAACCGTGGCAGCGGTGGCGCACCAGTCAGCTCGGGAGTCCCTCGGCGCCCTGGGCCGGGCAGGACGGCGGGTGCGGCGAGAAGTCGGGCGGGTCGGATGATGCGCGGCGGGGCGTTTCTGGAGGCCGACTGGCGGCGCGAGACCCTGCGCACCAACCTGTGGCTGGTCCCGGCGGTCGAGGCGGCGGTCGCGGCCGCCCTGTTCGCCTGCACCGTGCTGTTGGACCGGTCCGCCTACAACGGCCGCTTCTCCCTGCCGACGTGGGTGCTGAGCGGAGCCGCCGACGGTGCCCGGCAGATCCTGACCACGGTCGCCGCGGCGATCATCACCGTGGTCGGCCTGGTCTTCTCGATCACGATCGTCGCCCTGACCCTGGCATCGACCCAGTTCGGGCCCCGGATGCTGCGCAACTTCATCCGGGACCGCGGTACGCAACTGACCCTGGGCACCTTCGTGGCCACCTTCTTCTACACCGTGCTGGTCCTGGTCGCGATCGGCCCCGGACCGCACGGGGACTTCGTCCCGCACCTGTCGATCACCGTGTCCCTCGCACTGACCGTCGTCGATCTGGCCGTGCTGATCTACTTCATCCACCACATCGCGACGATGATCCAGCTGCCCCAGGTCATCGCGAGCATCGCCGACGACCTCGGCCGCGCCATCGAGACCCAGGGCGGCACGGACACCGACGTACCCGGGACCCTGCGCGCCGGTCCCACCGAGGACGAGCTGATCCGGCGGATCGAGTCCTCCGGGGCCACGATCCCGACCCCGGCCAGCGGCTATCTGCAGTACATCCGACACGAACGGCTGGTCCTGATCGCCACGGAGTCGGGTGCTGTGCTCCACCTTCCGTACCGGCCCGGCCACTTCCTCGTCCGGGGACAGCCCCTCGCGACCGTCTGGCCCGCCGAGGCCGCGCCCGAGGTGGCGCAGGAACTGACCCGCGGGCATGTCACCGGGCCGTACCGGACGCTGACCCAGGACGTGTCCTTCGGCGTCGACCAGTTGGTGGAGATCGCGATCCGCGCCCTCTCGTCCGCCGTGAACGACACGTTCACCGCGCTGACCTGCATCGACTGGCTGAGCGAGTGCCTGTGCCGGATCACCACCGGATGGCATCCGCAGCGCGTGCACCGGGACGTGAGCGGCCACATCCGTGTCATCGCCTACCAGGCCGACTACGACCGGCTGGTCCAGCGCGCCTTCGAGAAGATCCGCCAGTCGGCGCCCGGCATGCCCGCGGTGATGATCCGCCAGCTGGACGGCCTTCACAAGATCATGGAACAGACCTCGGCGCCGGCCAGGCGCCAGGTCCTGCTGGAGCAGGCGGCCATGATCCAGCGGTCGTGCGACGCCTCGGTCCCCGAGGAGGCCGACCGCCTGGACGTGCGCCGCAGGTACCGCGCACTGCTCGCCCTCCGGGACGACGTGGAACCGGCGCCCGCCGAGTTGTAGGCGACGGTGCCCGGCCGCCGTCGGCCAGGGCGCGTCACGGTGCCCGGCCGCCGTCGGCCGGGCCTCACAGCGAGAGCCGGTGCGGCAGGACGCAGACGACGACGTCGGTGCGGGCCCGCAGGACGGCCGCGAGCAGGATGCCGCGCTGGTTCTGCAGAATCTGGTAGCGGCGGTGCCGGGGCTCGACCTCGGGGATGAGGACCGCGATCTGGCGGCCGCCCAGTGCCTCGTTCCGGACGTACCGGACGATGGGCTCGACCAGCGAGCGCTGCGGACTGTCGATCACCTGCAGGCGCACACCGGGGTTCCACTCGTCCCACCGCCTGACCAGGGCGTCGGCCGTCCCGGGGTCGGACTGGACGGTGACGGCGACCACCTCGTCGCCGAGCGCGAGTGCGGCGCTGAGCGCGTGCTCGGCCAGCTTGCTGACCTCGCCGATCGGCACGATCACCAGACTGGAGTTGCGGGTCGGCCGCGCGGGGACCCGGCCGAGTCCAAGCTCGACCTCGACGGCCGTGTAGTAGCCCTGGATCCGCGCGAAGAGCAGCATCATCAGCGGTACCGCGACCACGACGAGCCAGGCGCCCTCCAGGAACTTCGAGAGCAGGAACACCAGCGTCGCCACCGCCGTCATCACGGCCCCGGTGCCGTTGATCACCGCCCGGCGCCGCCAGCCCGGTGGGCGCTGTCGGCGCCAGTGCCGGACCAGACCGGTCTGGCTGATGGTGAAGCCGGTGAAGACCCCGATGGCGAAGAGCGGGATCAGCCGCTGGGTGTCGGCGTCGACGGCGAGCAGGAGCAGCGCGGAGAGCAGGGCGAGCGCGAGCACGCCGTAGCGGTACACGGGGCGTTCCCTGCGCAGCCCGAACAGGTGGGGCAGCCGGTGGTCCCGGGCCAGCAGGCTCATCAGGACCGGCAGCCCGCCGAAGCTGGTGTTGGCGGCCAGCGCCAGGATGACGGCGACGAGCACATTGGTCGCGTAGTACGCCCACCCGTCGCCATAGGCTCCGGCAGCCAGTTGGGCCAGCACCGTCACCCCGTCGCGCGGGGCGACGTGGTCGCGGCGGATCAGCACCGCCAGGCCCAGCAGCATCACCCCGAGCAGTGCGCCGAGCATCAGTTCGGTGCGCTGGGCGCGCTTCGCGCGCGGCTCGCGGAAGGCCGGCACGCCGTTGGCGATCGCCTCCACCCCGGTCAGGGCGGAGCAGCCGGCGGCAAACGCCTTGAGTACGAGCAGCAGGCCGAGGGTGGCGGTCACCGGTACGGTCCGGGCGGTACCGACCACGGCGGCGGGGTGGGTCCTGGCCAGTCCCAGCACGATGATGCCGAGGATGGTCCCGATGAACAGCACCGTGGGGAGCATCATCACCCGGGCGCTCTCCGCGATGCCGCGCAGGTTCACCAGGGTGAGCAGGGCCAGCAGGCCGAGGCAGACCTCCACCAGGTGCCCGTTCAGCGTGGGGAAGGCGGAGGCGAGACTGGCGGCTCCGGCCGCGAGGCTGACGGCGACGGTGAGCACGTAGTCCACCACCAGGCTCGCCGCCGCCAGCAGGCTGACCGGTGCGCCGAGGTCCTTCTTGGCGACCGCGTAGGCACCGCCGCCGTCCGGGTGGACGGCGATCACCTGTCGGTAGGAGACCACCAGGACGGCGAGCAGCACGGTGATGGCCACGGTGATCGGCAGTGCGGCGGTGAGGGCGCCCGTGCCCGCCGCGATCAGCACGAGGACGATCGCCTCGGGCCCGTACGCGACGGAGCTCAGTGCGTCGAGTGACAGCGCGGCGAGCCCCTCCAGGCTGGTCAGGTGGTCCCGGCCACCCTCTCCCGGCAACAGCCGTACCTTCGGGCGGAGCTCACGACGGGACATGCCGTATGCCAAGGAGACCTCACCGCCGACGGAGGGTTGACGCCATCGCCCAGTCTGCCGGGCCGCGTGACGGCACGGCGCGCCCGGCAGCCGTCGCCGGGAGGCCGGTCACACTGACGGGTCAATCGACCGACGGACGGTCATCCCCTCGTCGGAGAATCGCAGGACGCCGCCGCGCTCGCCCGGTCCGGGTACGCGCCGTGCTGATCTGCGCCGACGACGACGCGAGCCTGCACGGCCGGCGGGCCCACGCCGACAACCACGATCTACGCGTCGCCTGGAGCCCGGACGGCCGGCCCACACCCGTCCTGCCCTGGGACGAACCCCACGACGACCACGCGGCCGTCTCCATGGAAAACCGGCCTTCCCGGTCCCTCACCATGGAGGGATGGACAGACACCCGATCGACGTTCCGGGCGTCCTGAACGTCGGACCGACACCCCGGACAGCGCTTGCCTGGCTGCCGCCGGCGGAACTGTGGCAGGCCGTCCAGCGGATCCGGGAGGAACACGATCCGCAGATCCGCCGCTGGCCGCCGCACGTCAACGTGCTGTTCGGCTTCGTCTCGGAGGCAGACTTCGGGCCCGCGCTCCCGCTGCTGGGCGCCGCCGCGGCCGAGCACGCCCCGTTCACCACGCGTCTGCACGGGGTGCGCCACTTCCCCCACCGCCACGACGCCACGGTCTGGCTCGACCCGGCGAGCGGCGGCCCCGGCCCGTGGCAGGCGCTCCACGGCTCGCTGGCGGAGCGCTTCCCCCGCTGCCGGGGTCAGGCGGACGACTTCACACCCCACCTGTCCTTGGGACGGACCCGGAACCCACGCCAGCTCGCACCCGAACTGGCCGCCCGCCTGGGCACCACCTCGACACGGGTCACCGAACTCACCCTCCTCTCCCGCCGGGGCGACGGCCCGATGCGGGCCCGGTTCACAGTCGAGCTGGGCACGGGCGAGATCCGGCAACTGCCACAACTGCCGGACCTCGGGCCCGCGTGAGCGCGGGTCTCAGCTCCCCACCGACGCGTTCGAGGTCATCGGCGGCGCTGGTGTCTGCCCCGGCCGGGGCTGGAAAAGGAGCACCAGCCACCGCGCCAGTTCCCGACCCTACTGAGCCGCGCGAAGGCAACCGGTCAGTCCTGGACCTCGACCTCGACGGCCGTACGGATCTCCAGAGT